>JAGQTO010000198.1:2298-3640 GCA_020439025.1 Mycobacterium sp.
CTGCAGGAACTCTCCGATCTGCTCACCGAGAGCTACATCTGGAAGGCCCGCACCCAAGGTGTCGGCTACCTCGACCTGACCGGCTGCATGGCGCTGGGCATCACCGGGCCGGTGCTGCGCTCCACCGGCTTGCCGCACGACCTGCGCAAGTCCCAACCCTATTGCGGCTACGAGACTTACGATTTCGACGTCGTCACCGACACCACCGCCGACTGCTACGGCCGGTACCTGATCCGGGTCGGCGAGATGCACGAGTCCCTCAAGATCGTGCAGCAGTGCCTGGACCGCCTGGAGCCGGGACCGGTGATGATCGCCGACAAGAAGCTGGCCTGGCCGGCCGACCTGCAACTCGGCCCGGACGGGTTGGGCAACTCCCCGGCCCACATCGCCAAGATCATGGGGACCTCCATGGAGGGCCTGATCCACCACTTCAAGCTGGTCACCGAGGGATTCCGGGTGCCCGCCGGGCAGGTGTACACCGCGGTGGAGTCACCCCGCGGCGAACTCGGCGTGCACATGGTCTCCGACGGCGGAACCCGGCCCTACCGGGTGCACTACCGCGACCCGAGCTTCACCAATCTGCAAGCGGTGGCGGCGATGTGCGAGGGCGGCATGGTCGCCGACGTGATCGCCGCGGTGGCCAGTATCGACCCGGTGATGGGAGGCGTCGACCGATGAGCGTCGATCTGCCCCTGGGCCCTCGGCCAGGGGAAGCCGGGCCGCCGATCGGCGGCCCGACCGCCTATCCGCCGGAGGTGACCAAGCGTCTGTCCGCCGACGCGGCCGCCGTCATCGCCCGCTACCCACAGCAGCGCTCGGCCCTGCTGCCACTGCTGCACCTGGTGCAGTCCCAGGACGGCTACCTCACCGCCGCCGGAATCGGCTTCTGCGCAACCCAACTGGGCCTGAGCGAGGCCGAGGTGACCGCGGTCGCCACGTTCTACTCGATGTACCGGCGCACCCCCACCGGCGACTACCTCGTCGGGGTGTGCACCAACACCCTCTGCGCCGTCCTCGGCGGTGACGCCATCCTGGAGACCCTGGAGAACGAACTGGAGATTCATCCCGGTCAGACCACCGCCGACGGCACGATCACCCTGGAGCACATCGAGTGCAACGCCGCGTGCGACTACGCCCCCGTGGTGATGGTCAATTGGGAGTTCTTCGACAACCAAACCCCATCCAGTGCAGTCGAACTGGTGGCCGCCCTGCGGGCCGGGCAGAGTGTCACACCCACCCGCGGTGCAGCGCTGTGCCCGTTCCGCGAGACCTCACGGACGCTGGCCGGGCTGGGCTCGCCGACCGTCGACACCTCGGGGCCCGGCGCCCCGACGCTGGCAGG
>JAGQTO010000198.1:3695-4178 GCA_020439025.1 Mycobacterium sp.
CCGTGCAGGACTCCTCACTCAACGGGGAGCAACCATGCTGACCCCGGTGCTGAGCCGGTTCTGGGACGCGCCTGAACCGTGGACGCTGGAGACCTATCTTCGCCACGACGGGTACCGGGGACTGCGCCGGGCGCTGAGCATGTCGCCGGAGGAGGTGATCACCGAGGTCAAGGAATCAGGTCTGCGGGGCCGCGGCGGCGCGGGCTTCCCGACCGGGACCAAGTGGTCGTTCATCGACCAGCGTTCGGCCAAGCCGCGCTACCTGGTCGTCAACGCCGACGAGTCCGAGCCCGGCACCTGCAAGGACATGCCGCTGCTGCTGACCACACCGCATTTCCTGGTCGAGGGCGCGATCATCGCCGCCTACGCGATCCGCGCCCGGCACGCCGTGGTCTACCTGCGCGGCGAGGTGGTCCCGGTGTTGCGGCGGCTGCAGGCCGCGGTGGCCGAGGCCTACGACGCCGGGTATCTGGGTAGCAACAT
>JAGQTO010000199.1 GCA_020439025.1 Mycobacterium sp.
TTTGGCGCGTTCGGTAAGCACCGGACGTGCGGCCGGGGCCGCCGAGCCGACGGCCTTGCTGGCGCCCTTCTGCTCAGCGCGCAGGTAATCGGCCGCGGGTATGGCCGCGCGGCGGGCCGTATCGGCTTCCAGCAGAGCATCCACCAGGGCGGGGTCCTCACCACGGCTCAGCTGTGACCGGCGAACCGCCTCCGGGTCCTCGCGCAGCACTTTCAGGTCGATCACGTCCTGCACCCTACTTTCGCCCACTGCGGTGATTGCCCGGCACCTCCGGGACAGGGACACAGCACAACCACGTAACACCGAACCGGTGTCCTTGGCAGGCCGCCGCGCCGACCTGCCACAATGGTGCCGATGGTGCAGTTATCCGAGCGTCCGGCGGTCGAGGAACCCGAACCCGCGGCGCAACCCCAGGGCCGGTTCGGCGCGCTCAAGGCGCAGTCGACCCGGCGCGTGCTGCTGTTGACAGCTCTGGGAGGTCTGCTGATCGCGGGCGTTGTGACCGCACTTCCGATCAATATTCCCCATCGCCTGGGCGTCGCCGCCACGCCGGAGAAGATCGGCCCGATAGGCACCTCTGCCTTCGCCGAGGCCAAGCGGGGCGACTGCCTGAACTGGCCCGACAACGCACCCGACGCGGCCACGATCGTCGACTGCGCCGGCGAGCACCGCTTCGAGGTAGCCGAGGCCGTGGACTTGCGCGTCTATCCGGGGGCGGAGTACGGCCCGGACGCGGACCCGCCCACCCCGGCACGCATTCAGCAGATCAGCTCCACGCAGTGCGAGCCCGCCGTGGAGGGCTATCTGCGCCGCAAGTTCGACCCCAACAGCCGATTCAGCATCAGCCTGCTGTGGGCTGGCGACAAGGCCTGGAAGCAGTCCGGCGAGCGCCGCATGCTGTGCGGGCTGCAACTGCCAGGCCCCGGCAATCAGCAACTTCTGTTCCAGGGCAGGGTCGCGGATGCCGACCAGTCCAAGGTGTGGCCGGCCGGGACCTGTCTGGGGATCGACCCGTCGACCAACCAGCCCAATGACGCCCCGGTCGACTGCTCCGCGCCGCACGCGATGGAGGTCACCGGAGCGGTCGACCTCGGCGAAAGGTTCCCCGACGGGTTGCCCGCGGAGGGGGATCAGGACGCGTTCATCAAGGAGGTGTGCACCTCGTTGACCGACGGTTATCTCGCGCCCGTCGAACTGCGCGACACCACGCTGACACTGATCTACAGCACCGTCTCCCTGCCCAGCTGGACCGCGGGCAGCCGTCAGGTGTCATGCAGCATCGGCGCGACCCTGGGCAATGGCGGCTGGGCCACCCTGATCAACAGCGCCAAAGGACCGTTGCTGATCAACGGCCAGCCTCCGGTTCCCCCGCCGGCGATCCCGGAGGAGCGGCTCAACCTGCCGCTTCCGCCATTGTCGCCGTCCCGGCCCGGCTAGTGCCGGTTCGGATGGCCCCGGAGCGCTTCGACGAACTGGTGGCCGATGCCCTCGACCTGATCCCCCCGGATCTCGCCCGGGCGATCGACAATGTGGTGGTTCTGGTGGCCGACCGCAATCCCGAGGAGCCAGACCTGCTGGGGCTCTACGAGGGTGTGGCACTGACCGAACGTGACGGCGCCTACGCCGGATCTCTTCCGGACGCCATCACGATCTACCGGGAGAGCCTGCTGGAGATCTGCGAGAGCGAGGACGAGGTGGTTGAAGAGGTGGCGGTCACCGTCATCCATGAGATCGCCCATCACTTCGGGATCGACGACGATCGATTGCACGAGCTCGGCTGGCACTGACCTCGACCGCCCCGGATCAGCGGGTCGGGTCGCCGTTCCACTGGAAGCTGTTGACGTATTTGCCGAGATCCATCGCCAGCTCGAGGTTCGCGCCCGAGGGTGGCCCGGGACCGAAGTCCGGGCCGAAGGCGCGATAGGGCCCGGTGGCGAAGGCGATCAGGGCGATGTCGTTCTTGACCGCGGCCATGACCAAGATGCGGACCCGCGAGTACCGGGCGGTTGAACTCTGCGGCCAGGAGTCGGCGACTTCCCCGTAGCCGGGCTGGTAGCCGACCATCGCGTTGGGGATCTCGTAATCGACCTTGGCGTTGGGGTGGGTTCGCCGGATGGCCGCCTTGACGATGTCGCGTGGCGACCGGCCGTTGGCGGGTTCGGAGAACAACTGCATGACCCCGCCGTCGCCTCCGGTGTAGGTCGCGGTGACCCCGGACGGCGCGGTGGCGATCGTGTAGGCCGAACCGGGCGCGGGATAGGCCACCGAGAATCCCGGCGCGGTGAAGCGCGGCAAGGCCATCACCGGTGTCCCGGTCGGCGGCCGCCCGCAGTCCGGCGGACACATGTAGTGGGCGATCTTCGGGGTGAGCCACAAGGTCAGGCCGGCCACCACCACCGCCGCGGACATCACCACGGCCCCCCAGCGGGTCAGCAGCCAGCTGAACCGGGGCCGGCGGATGGTCGGCGCCAGGTAGTCGGCGACCGGGACCGCGAAGCCGGGATAGGCCCGCTCTGCCGTCGGCTCGTCCGGCCCGGTCCGGCTCTCGACGGGCTCGGGCCGGGATTCCCGGCGGGCACGACGAGACCGACGACTCGAGGCCCGCGCAGCCACCCCGCAGGCCGGGCAGAACGCCATGTCCGGAACCACCATCTCGCAGTACTCACACAGGATGGGTTCGTCGGCGCGGTTGGGGTCATGTGCCTCGTGTAGCAGCCCCAGCTGCATGGCGATACGCAGCGCGACCAGGACGACCACGGCCATCAACAGGTGCACCGTGGCGATCCAGAACTGTTCGATCGCGAGGATGTCCACCACTCCGAGTGCGGTGTGGGCCACCAGGGCCAGACCGGCGAGCAAGGCCAGGGCGAGCCGCACCCGGCGGGGATGGTCCTTGGTGCGGTCGGGGCCCGGGTGGTCGAACCACAGCAGCATCCCCACCATGCCGCCGGCCCCAGCGGCGGTCACCGGGATGGTCAGGGCGCACAGCAGCGCTTCGACCAACAGCCCGCCCAGCGGGCGGTTGTTGACAACCAAACCCGCGGCGAACTGAGGAGCCAGCCGGGTGAGGGTGGCGGTGGCGCTGAACGCCAGTGCACCCATCGCGCCGATGGCGAACCCGTCCAGCGTCTCACCCGGTGCCCGGCGCAGCAGGCGCGCCACGATGACCGGCACGATCATCAGGAGCATGCCCGCCACCGGTATCGCGAAACCGGCGCCCACCACATGGTGGAAGGCGAACCCGACCCCCATCGGTACGCCGTAGGAATTGGCGACCAGACCTCCGCCGACCACCACCCAGGCCACCCCGAGCACCGCGCCGAACACCGCGGCCAGCACCAGCAGCGGACGGTAGGCGCCGATGGCCAAACCGGTCGACCGCAGATAGAGGAAGAACAGCAGTGGCAGGCCCAGTGCGGAGGTGGTGATACCCGCCGCCGGCATGTGCAACAGCACGAAGCCGAGCAGAGCCGCCGACCCGAGCAGCAGAACGATCAGAAACGGCCGACGGGAGCGCCCCGGTAACTGCGGGAAAAGGCTGCTGAGCAGGTGGGGGCGCAACACCCCCTCCGAGGGCGAGGCTCCGAACGTCTTCAGCCGCAACCACTGCGTCCGCTCCGGGGCCGGCGCGGTCAGGTGGCAACCGCAGCACCCGCAGAAGTTCCCGTCCGGGACCTCGCTGGCGCACCGGGGACATTCGACCTCGGGCACTACCGCGGCACTGGTCATGGCAGCCGACTCTGCAGGATCAGGATGTCGCGGACCAGATTGTCGATATTCGGGGAGCCCAACCCGGTCACCAGGTCGTAGCCGGGACCCGCGTAGGCCACCGCATTGCCCCCGAGGACGATGTCGTGGAACGCCGGCAACCGGGCACCCCGGGAGATGCTGTACAGCAGCGGGTTGAGGTCGCCGATCAGCCGACCCCCGTTCTCGACGAGGTACTGGTTCATCAATGCCGTTGCGCCCGCCCAGATCGGCGCGGCCAGCGAGGTGCCGCCGCCCACGACGAACTGCCGGTCGAACACGATCTGCACCCCGGTGAACGGGTCGGCGACCGCGGAGATGTCAGGGGTGAGCCGTTGCCCCTCCCCGCCTTCGGACACCTGTAGGTCGCTCTGCCAGGCCGGCCGGTCGAACAGCGCCGAGATGCCGCCGGCCGAGCCCTGCGACAGCGGCCCGTCGAACCAGGCCTGCTCGGCCAGCCAGCCGCCGGCCGAATCGGTGGACAGGGTGGTGCCCCCGACATTGACCATCTCCGGCATCGATGCCACCGCATCCAGGCCGATGTCGTTGGTGCTCGGCGGGGTGGACCATTCCTGGCCGCCCTTGCACTCGAGACCGGCGAGGTCACCGCTGGCGTCGAAGGCTGTGGTGCCGTTGGCCTGCGCCTTGGACAGGGCCGAGCGGACCGGAACCAGATCGGCGGCGGTGATCAGCTTGTCGCAGCCCCAGCCGATGGAGAAACTCCAGACTGCGCCGGGGTAGCGGCGGTCGGCGTCCTCCATCATCGCCGCGATCTTCTCGTAGGCCCCTTGACCCTCGACCGTCGAGTTGGCGTTGACGAGGACCTTCTTCGCGTCGGGCGCCATGGCGTGCGCCGCCTGCAGATCCATCGAGGCCTCGCCCCGGCGGGCCGTCGGCTGCCCGCCGACCACGTCCGGGGTGAACTGGGGCAGATTGAACGACGAGGCGAACAGGTCCAGGTCGGTCTGGTCGAAGCCGTCGAAGGCGAACACCACCACGGTGCGCCCCTTGCCGGTGTATCCGGCGTCGAGCAACGGCTGGGCGTTGTAGGTCCGCAGCAGCGCGCTGGGGGTCAGTCCCTGATCGGGCACCTCGGTGGGCACTATCCAGGGCCGGGCCTCACGGTGCGGGGTGTAGCTGAGGATGCGTCCCAGGGCCGTCACTTCAGCGCGGACCGGTGCGGGGACCTCGGGCTGTTGGGGCGAGGCGTAGAAAACCTGCCCACGCTGGCCACGGTAGTCGTGGACGTCGACGCCGAGCGCCGCTGACACCGCCGCCGGCGGGCCCTCGAGGATCGCCCAGTTGTCGCCGTCGCGCCAGCGCACCGACAGCCCGTGACTGCGAGCCCAGCCGGACAGCCGAGCCGGGGGCCCGCTGCCATGCAGGGCCGCCGTCAGTTGCACCCGCTCGCCCCGCGCCGGGCCGAGGTCGGCGGAGCTCGCCAGTAAGGACGCGTAGGGCCCGAGGATGCGGGCCGGAGCCGACGGCGACTCCGAACGACCGACGAGCAGCAAGGAGGCCGAAACTCCGATCACCACCAGTACAGCAAGCAAAGTCCGCCGCTTGAGTACGACCGTCATCGGAGGGGGGTCACGTCGAGGAATCCGCCGAGTTCGCAACCATCTTGGGTGGCCGATGACGCGATTAGAGACGGCGTCCGATCAAAGACGGCGTCGGGTTAGCCGCCGCCGGTGATGACGTTGCCCGGCAGGGCGGTCGGGGCCGGACGGGCCTTGACCGTCGGCGTGAACGAGTTGTTGCCGCCGGGACCCGCGGCCTTCTCGGTGGGCGACGGGGCGTTGGACGGCGATGCCGGGGCGCTCGAGCTCTGGGTGGGTGCCGTGGTCTCGGCCGGCTTCTCCTTCGTGTCCGAACTGCAGGCGCTCAGCGCGCCCATACCCACGATGGCCGCGGCACCCGTGGCCAAGGCGAGCTTCCGAGTCAAAGATGACCGCATTATGAAAAACCCTACTTTCCAAGTCCGGAAAAGACGTTACTTGCAGTATACGTCCAATTCACTCTCCGGCCCATGGAGCGTCGGCGGGGTCTCACGGCGCTGGCGGCGTGAGGTTCGTGACGCCGCCCGCGTGGCGGCACCGCATGCCGGACAGAACGCCATATCGGGAACCACCCGTTCGCAGCGGACGCACAGCACCGGCTGGCCGCTGCCAGGATCGGGCTCCTCGAACAACAAAGCGAGTTGGATGCAGACCCGGGCAGCCAGCAGGGCGACCACCGTCACCAGGATGTGCAGTCCGAGTTGCGGCCACTTGGGCAGGCGGGCCGCCTCAATCACCCAGGTGGCCGCGTAGATCACCGTCACCAGCACGCCGAACGAGATCAGGGCCATACGCACTCTGCCGGGATGCGCACCGGCCCGAGTGCGCGGGCGGAACCACAGCAGGATGCCGATCAGACCCCCGACCGATGCCGCGGTCAACGGCACGGTGACGCCGTAAAGAATCGCCTCGACGAACAGTCGCATCGGCGGGACCTTCTGGATGAGACCTACGACGAACTGAGGGGCCAAACGGGTGGTGGTCGCCGCCCCTGCGAAGGACAGCGCGCCGATCGCGCCGATGACGAATCCGTCGAGGGACTCTCGGACGGGTGTCCTGAGCAGCCGAACCACGATTGCGGGCACAACCATCAACAACGCCCCGCCCACCGAGACGAACAGTCCGACACCCACGACGGTTTCCAAAACGAAGCCGGCCGCGATCGGAATCCCGTAGGCCCGGGCGACCAATCCGCCGGTCACCAGCACCCAGGTCACCCCGAGCGCTCCGCCCAGGCCCGCCGCGATCGCGAGCGCGTGGTTGGGGATGTCCCGAAGCAGGTTCGACTGCCACAGGTACAACACGAACAACACCGGCACGCCCAACGCGACGAGGGTGACCAGTGGGCCGAGCAGCCGCAGCGCAGAGAGGATGACGACGCCGCCCAGCATGATGAACATGCCGATCCGGAAGGGGTTGCGGTAGGTCTGCGGCAGGTGCGGAAACAGTGTGCTGGTCACCATCGGCACCAGTACCCGCTCCCGCGGGGCGACGGCGAACACCCCCAGCCGCGCGGCGGCCAGCCGGCCCTGCGCGACGCGTCCCAACTCGGCGCCACAACTGCCGCAGAAGGCGCCCCGCGGAACGGTCGCCGAGCACCGCGGACACACCGCGGTGGGCACGGTGTTAGCTGGCGGCCCCAGGGCCGGTGTCACGCGCCCGCGGAGCGGCCGCCGGACTCTGCCAGCTGCCAGATCACGGCCGGGAGCCTATCTCAGCCCATCGGGTCGGGCGCCTGCAGAGCGTCCTCGACCGGGTGCACGTCGGTGGGCGGGAAGAAGGGCGGTGTCTTGGCGCCCCACTGCACGCAACTCCAGCGTCCGTCGGTGATCGGCGCCAAGGTCACGGCCTCGGTGTTGGCCAGATGGTGATCAAGGACGAACCCGGGCGCGACCCCGGCCAGTGTGGCCGCGGCGAGCCGGATCGCCGCCCCGTGACTGACCACGACGATGTCCTGCGTCCAGTCGGGAACGTCCAGGTAGCGCAGCCGCACTTCGGTGACGAAACGCAGATAACGGTCAAGTACCTCGCGGCCGGTCTCGCCTCCGGGCATGGCGGCATCGAGGTCGCCCTCGTGCCAACGCTGGTAGATCGCGTTGAACTCCGCTATCGCGGCGTCGTCGTCCCGGTCCTCCAGATCACCGGCCTGCACCTCGTGAATCCCGTCTACCTCGACCGGAGCCGCCCCGGTCTCGACGCCGATCGCTTCCGCGGTCTGGGCAGCGCGGCGGGCCACCGAATGCACCAGCAGACCGGTCGTGCCGGCACGCGCCCGGGCGAAATCCCGCGCCTGCCGGACTCCCAGCTCGGTGAGCTCGGCACCGGGGGGCCTGGTGTCGAGCCGTCGCGCGACGTTGGCATGCGACTGACCGTGCCGTACGAGTATCAGCCGGCCGGTCATGGCGTGCCCCGGCGCAGCCGGCCGAGCCACTGCTCGGCCTCGTCGAGTTGCGGCGGCACGGTCCCTGTCGCCGAGCCGGTCGGCCATGATCCGAGAAAGCGGACGTCGGCACATCGCCGGTGGACCGCCTTGAGCGCCTCGGCCACCGCACTGTCCTCGATGTGGCCGACGCAATCCAGGAAGAAGACGTACGTGCCGAGTTCGGTCCGGGTGGGCCGCGACTCGATGCGGGTCAGGTCGATGCCGCGGATACCGAACTCGCTCATCGCGGCGACCAGCGCGCCCGGCGCACTGTCGATCCGTAACACCACCGAGGTGCGGTCGGCGCCGGTTCGCGCCGGCGGCGGCCCCGGACGACCCACCAGGACGAAGCGGGTTCGCGCGTTCGGTTCGTCGACCACCCCGGCGGCGAGGGCGCTCAGCCCGTAGCGCTGGGCCGCCAGTGCGGTGCTCACACCGGCGTCGGCCCGGCCATCGGCAACGTCGCGCGCGGCGGCGGCGTTGGAGTTGGCCGGCACCACCTCGGCCTCCGGCAGATGGTCGGCCAGCCAGTGCCGCACCTGGGCGGCCGCCACCGGGAACGCCGCCACCGTGCGCACCTGGTGGGCGGTCACACCGGGACGGGTGACGATGCTGAAGTCGACGTCCAGGGTGAGTTCGGCATAAATCTGCAGCGGCGTCCCGCCCGCCAGGCTGTCCATGGTCGGCAACACGCTGCCCTCGATCGAATTCTCGATCGGGACGCAGGCGAAATCGGCGGCACCGCAGCGGACCGCCTCCAGTGCCGCCTGGGTGCTCACCGTCGGCCGTGGTTCCGACTCGCCCCCACCCGGCACCATTCCCCCGGCGGTCATCATCAACAGTGCCGCCTCGCTGAAGGTCCCCTCGGGACCGAGATAGGCGATGCGGGCCACGACCGCAACCCTAACCGTCCGCCGCCGGGGCGTTACCGTGACCGCGTGAGCGCCAGTCAGGGCGAGTCCGCACATCCCGAACGGCGGGCGATTCGTGTCGAGGTCGCGGTCATGCTGGCGGTGACATTCGGGGTCAGCGCGCTCGTCGCAGTCCTGCGACTGGCCGACGCAGTGCTGTCCGGGCTTCCCGGCTATCGGGTCCAACTCAACCCCGACCGGTCCCGCTACGACCTGATCAACCTGGGACTCAACCTGGTGTCGGTGGGCCAACTGGTGGCCTGGGGTCTGCTGGCCCTGTACCTGCTGTGGCGCAGTGGAATCCGCCCCGCCGGGATAGGGCTGGGCCGATTGCGCCCCCTGCCCGACGTGCTCGGCGGCGTCGGGTTGGCCGCGTTGATCGGCCTGCCCGGCCTGCTGTTGTACCTGGCAGCCCGGGTCCTCGGGCTCAACGCCGAGGTGGAGGCTTCCGGGTTGCACAGCTCCTGGTGGCGTATCCCGGTGCTGGTGCTGGTCGCCTTCGCCAACGGTTTCGCTGAGGAGGTGGTCGTCGTGGGCTATCTGATCACTCGCCTGCGGCAGCTCGGCCTGAGCCCACCGAAGGCCGTGGTTCTCTCCAGCCTGCTGCGCGGGCTCTACCACCTATACCAAGGTTTCGGCGCCGGCCTGGGAAATGTCGCGATGGGGCTGGTCTTCGGTTATGCGTGGTGCCGGACCGGCCGCCTCTGGCCGTTGGTGATCGCGCACGGGATCATCGATACAGTCGCCTACGTCGGCTACGTATTGTTGGCCGGCCACGTGGATTGGCTCCGCTGATCCTCCTGCCGGAGCGCGTACGTTGACGTGGTGAACGACGAGCAGCCGCTGGGCACCGACCCGCCGACTGATCGGATTCCCCGGGTACGCCCCCCGTTGCCACGCCTGACCGGGGAACCGTCACAGGTCATTCGCCGCCCCCCCACGTGGCGGCCCGATGAACCGACCCGCCGATTGCCCCCTGTGCCTCCACCTGTGCCTCCTCCCGGCCGCACGGCGCCTCGGCAACCCGCCGGATGGCCGGCGCCGCGAGACTCCTCCGAGTGGAGGACACCGCAGCACCCCGGGCGGCCGGCGCCGCCGCCGGCACCTCGGCGGGCAAATCGCCCCGTCGCCATCCCGACGGCCCGCAGACCCGACGTTCCCACGAAGCCACCCTCACGGCACCGCGCCGCCAGAACCGCACCGCGCTTGCCCGCTTCGCCACCGCGGCCACCAAGACCACCGCAGCCGCCCAAACCGCCAAGCCCGCCCAAACCGCCGCGGACCCCCAAGCCACCGGCGGCGGCAAAGCCGAAGCGCCGCTGGAGCAGACGAATCATATTGGGCACCTTGAGCTTCGGGCTTGTTGTCATCACGGCCGTATTGGGCACCGCGATCTGGGTCGAGGGGTCCCTGCGGCGAGTCGCGGTGTTCAGCGACTACCAGGGGCGCCCGACAGCGGCCAGCGGAACCAATTGGCTGCTCGTCGGATCGGACAGCAGGGAGGACCTGACCCCGCAGCAGCAGGCCGAGTTGTCCACCGGGGGTGACCTCGGCAGCGGACGCACCGACACCATCCTGCTGGTGCACATCCCCGATCTGCTCTCGGGCCAGCCGACCACCCTGGTGTCGATCCCGCGCGATTCCTACGTCAGCATCCCCGGCTGGGGTATGGACAAGATCAACGCGGCCTTCGCCGAAGGCGGCCCGGCACTGTTGGCCCAGACCGTTGAGGAGAACACCGGCCTGCGCCTGGACCACTACGTGGAGGTCGGTTTCGCCGGCTTCGGCGGGGTGGTCGACGCCCTCGGCGGCGTCGAGGTGTGTCCAACCGAGCCGATCGACGACCCCCTCGCCGGCATCAACCTGCCCGCCGGATGTCAGACCCTGGACGGGCCCAGCGCCCTCGGTTACGTCCGAAGTCGGGCCACCCCGCGAGCCGACCTCGACCGGATGGTCCATCAGCGCGAGTTCATGGCGGCCATGCTGCACCGCGCCGGCGCACCCGGGGTCTGGCTCAACCCGTGGCGTTGGTACGCGGTGCCCAGGGCGATCGTCGCGGCGATGACCGTCGACCAGGACGCGCATGTCTGGAACCTGGCCCGGCTCGGGTGGGCTCTGCGGTCCACCCCCGGCACGCTCACCGTGCCGATCGGCGAGTTCACCGGAAACGAATCCGGGTCGGTGGTCATCTGGGACACCGCCGCGGCGGGCGCACTCTTCGACGCGCTGCGAACCGATTCACCGATTCCCCAGCAGGTGCTCGACGCCCAGCCCTGAGCTGCCCGACCTCAGTCCCGGCCCGCGCCGGTGAGCCCGTTCTGCAGCCACCCCTTGGTCCGGCCGGGGTGGTTGGTGGCGATCCAGCCCACCCCGATATCGCGGCAGAACTCCACGTCCTCGTAGTGGTCCACCGTCCAGCAGTACATCGCACGGCCCTGTGCGGCGGCGCGGTCCACCAACTCCGGGTGCTCGCGCAACGTGGCGATCGACGGCCCGACGGCGGTGGCGCCGACCGTGGTTGCGGCACCGCCGCCGAGATAACGGGAGGTCTCACCGAGCAGGACCGTGGGCAGCAGCGGGGCTGCGCGCCGGATCCGCCAGACCGCCGCCGCCGAGAACGACATCACCACGGCGCGGGACAGATCCGCCGACGCCGGGGCCGCGAGGCCGTAGCGATGTAACAGGGCCAGCACCTTGCTCTCCACCAGGGAGCCGTAACGCACCGGATGTTTGGTCTCGATGAAGACCTTCACCGGCCGTTGCCAGTCCAGCACCAGTTCGACCAGCTCTTCGAGGGTCAGCAGCCCGGTCTCGCCCTGGCTGCCGTCCGGCCGCCAACTGCCGTGCCATGCGCCCCAGTCGAATTGCCGCAATTCGGCCAGGGTGAAATCGCTGACGAGGCCCGTGCCGGTCGAGGTGCGGTCAACCCGGCGGTCGTGAACACACACCAGATGCCCGTCGCGGGTGAGTCGAACGTCGCATTCCACACCGTCGGCGCCTTCCTGCAGCGCCAACTCGTAGGCGGCCAGTGTGTGCTCGGGCCGATCAGCCGACGCGCCGCGGTGGGCGACCACGAAAGGGTGCGCCCCGTGTTCTGCGGCGGCCGAAGACATAGACCTATGCTGCCGGTTCCCGGTCCCTGGACTCAACAGTTGACCCGGTTTCGCCGGCCGACGGGGATTCCGGCGGGCTCGCATCGGTGCCGTCGGGGGCCTCGACGGTGGCGTGTTGGGACTGGACTCCCCCGTTCGGCTCCACCTCAGCCCGGTCCGGTGCCACGATCACCCAGCGGTGCTGCGGACGGTCGACGGGCTTGCGCACGAAACCGTTGAACACCCGCCAGAGCAGCAGCAGGGTCACCAGCCCGGCCAGATAGGCGATGACCATCGTGACGGTGTTGTCGGCCACCCCCTGCGGTTCGGTGGCCGAACTGGTCCACATCGCCCATGCCGAGATCGCGGTCGAGAAAATCCAGGCGATCCACCACA
>JAGQTO010000200.1:0-2808 GCA_020439025.1 Mycobacterium sp.
GGTGATCAACGCCGACCTGCGGGGCGCCGGCACCGCCGGCGGGGTCGGCGAACTGTTCTCCGGCCAGGAGCACCTCGACTACCACGACCTCATCGAGTGGGCCGGCACGCAGCCGTGGAGCAACGGCCGGGTGGGCCTGCTGGGGGTCTCCTATCTGGCGATCAGCCAGTACGGGGCGGCGGCAACCCATCCGCCGCACCTGGCGGCCATCTGCCCGTGGGAGGGTTTCAGCGACCTGTACCGCGATCTTGCCTACCCCGGCGGGGTCCGCGAGGACGGCTTCACCGTCATGTGGAGCGTGCTGACCGACCGCATGACCAGGATGACCCAGAAGTTGCGACCGCAGTTGGTCGCCCGGCCCGAACGCGACGACTGGTACGACGCCCACACCCCGGATCTGGAACGCATCGAGGTCCCGATGCTGGTGTGCGGCAGTTTCTCCGACCACAACCTGCACACCCGGGGATCCTTCGAAGCCTTCCGCCGGGCAGCGTCTCGGCAGCGCTGGCTCTACACCCACCGCGACGGCAAATGGGCCCATTTCTACTCACCCGAGGCCGTCGCGGCCCAGACCGCGTTCTTCGACAGCTTCCTCAAGGGCGAGGACAACGGCTGGGAGAACACCGCACCGGTACGGGTGGCCATCCACGACGAAGGCCCCGACCCGGTCGCCGTGGTCGGCGAACCCGACTGGCCGCCGCCCGACCTGGACTGGACCACCTTGTACCTCGACCCGCGCGGCGGCGCTCTGAGCGAGGAGCCTGTCGGTGTGGCCGGCCAGACCGAGTTCGACCTGCGGTCCGGCGTGCTGACGATGGCCTGGCGCGCGCCGCGGGACTGCGACGTCATCGGGCACGGCGCGCTACGGCTGTGGGTCGGCCTGGAGGGCGCCGAGGACGCGCACCTGTTCGTCGGGCTGCGCAAGTTCCGCGGTGAACGCGAGTGCGTGTTCGAGGGTTCCTACGGGTTCGGGTTCGACATGGTCACCCGCGGCTGGCAGCGAGTGGCGCACCGGGAACTCGACCCGGAGTTGAGCACCCCGTGGCAGCCGGTGCACACCCATCGCCGTGCCGAACCGGTGGCACCCGGCGAGATCGTCCCGGTCGACATCGCCCTTCGCCCGCACGCCACCCGCCTGCGGGCAGGAGACGTCCTCCGCCTGGATGTCCGAGGCACGTGGCATTTCCCCCGCAACCCGCTCACCGGTCAGTTCCCCGCCGGCTACCGGCGCAGCCCGTCCGGCCGGTGCGTCATCCACGCCGGCGGCCGGTTCGACTCCGGACTGCTAGTGGGCATGAGGGAACCCCGCGACGAGCCGGCCTGGCAGTTCTAGGGTGTGCGCAACCACTCCCAGGCCGGCTCGGCCATCGGGAAGTAGCGCGCCTCACGGGCGTAGAACGGAGCGGCGATCTTGGCGATCACCTTCTCCCAGTGGTGTTCCCCCACGATGGCCATCTTGGAGATCTTGGAGTGGAACTCCTTGCCGAAACGCAGGTCGTCCAGCCAGGCGCTGGGCCGCTCGGAAGTGAACCCGGTCAGGTCGCAGAGAATCCGGGCCTCCCCGTTGTCGGCGACGATCTTCTCCATCTCCGGCACCAGAACGGCATAGTCCTCCTTGCCGATCGCACCCGAGAACCGATAGCCGACAACCGAACCTGAACTTTCCTCCAGTTTGGTGATCATGTTTCCAGCCAACCCCATCGGCGACGACGGCGCAAAGGTTTGCCGGCACGGCCGCCCCAACGGAATCAGGGCTGCTCAAGCAGACGCTTGGGGTGCATACCGTCGACCTGGCCGATGAACGGCGGGTGGATGCTGTAGCCCAGCATCCGCCGGATGTCCTCCGAGACCGCCCGCACGGTGTCACGGGTCGTCGACAGGGTGAAGGCCTCCTGCGGGCGCACCCAGGGTTCGCAGTACTGCGCGGTGACGGCCAGCCGCGGTTGTGACGAGGTGTTGGCGCCCCCGCCGTGCCAGAGCGTGCCGAGGAAGAACACGCACGATCCGGCTCCCATCACCACCGGACGTCGCGCGGCGGGATCGGGCTTCTCCCCGCCCCACAGGTGACTGCCCGGAATGACGTCGGTGGCGCCGTTGTCGGCGGTGAAGTCGTCGATCGCCCAGATGGTGGCTGCGCCCAATGCTTTTCGCGGCCGTGGCAGCGGGTAGAACGCATCGTCGGTGTGCAGTATCTGCGCCTGCTCGCCGGGCAGGATGTTGATCACCTGGAGCATGGACAGCAGATAGTTGGGCAGCAACAGCCGGTCCAGCAGCGCCAGCACCCGCGGATGGTCGGCGAGCCGGTCGCAGACCCGCGTCTTGTTCAGCACGCTGTACACCCGCTGGGTGTCGCGCCCCTCGAAGGGGTTGCGGCCGCTGCGATCGAGCAATGGGGCCACCGCTTCCCGGATCCGGGAGAGTTCGCCGCCGTCGAGAAGATCGGGCAGGATCACGTAGCCGTCGCGGAGCACCCGGGCCAGATCATCCTGCGCCACAGCAGGATCCACGCCGTCCCCTGCACTGGCGGTCCTGGGGAATGTGCCGGCCAGGTCTGAGGCCAGCAATCGGGCGAACTCGTCAGTGCTCATCGATCTCCTCGCACACCGATCTTCTCCGGGAGGCCAATGATCATGTGGAAATCCCGATCGGCCAAGTCCGCGACGCCGCTGAGGACATCGGACGCCTGCGGGCCCCACACCCACAACTCCAGTTCGTCGCCGCGGCGGGTGTCGAGGGTCATCACATCGGTCAGGTTCGTCGCCGGAACCGACTCCACCCTCAGACCCTCGGCGGCGGCGAGTTCGGCGG
>JAGQTO010000200.1:2936-11266 GCA_020439025.1 Mycobacterium sp.
CATTCCCGGCCCGACGAAACCGGCGTGCAGCGGCTCGTGACCCGATCCCACGCCGGAGACCACCCCAACCTTTCCCGTCACCGGCGCATCGGCGCGGCGAACCACGCGGTGGGCACCGTCGACGCGCAGTTCGGGATGGGCCGCGGCCATCCCGGCCAGCGCTTCGACGACCACGTCGGCAGGGTCGTTGACGAGCTTCTGCACACCGCGACCCTACGCCGGGAGGGGCACTCGGGGACGGTTGAGCCAACGACCCGACAGCACCCGCGAGATCGTCTACGCTCGCGCCCCAGAGGGCGCAAACACAGAGGCTGCAAAAGCTAGGGGGCCTGATGAAACTCGTCGTCGTCGGTGGAGTCGCCGCCGGAGCATCCGTGGCGGCCCGGACCCGCCGGCTGGACGAGACCGCGGACATCATCGTCTTCGAGCGCGGCCATCATGTGTCGTTCGCCAACTGTGGTCTGCCCTATCACGTCGGCGAGGTGATCGCCGACCGGGACCGGCTACTGCTGCAGACCCCGCAGAGCCTGCGCGAGTCGCTGAACATCGATGTGCGCATCGGCACCGAGGTCATCGCGATCGACCCAAAGAACCGCAGCGTGCGGGTGCGCGAGGTGGACAGCGGCACCGAGTACACCGAAAGCTACGACAACCTGGCGCTGTGCCCGGGAGCGGCTCCCGTGCGCCCGCCACTGGCCGGTATCGACCACCCCGCCGTCGAGGTGCTGCGCCGCATCGGCGATATGGACCGGATCAAGGCCCGCGTCGACCAGGCCTTGGCCGCCCAGAAAGCCGGCCGTCGCGAACCGGTCCGGGCCGTGGTCATCGGCGCCGGCTACATCGGGCTGGAGATGGCCGAGAACCTGCACCACCGGGGCGTTCGGGTGGACGTGGTGGAGCGGGCCGACCAGATCCTGCCCCCGGTGGACCACGAGATCTCCATTCCCGTCGAGCAGCACCTGCGCAGCCGGGGCATCGCCGTGCACCTGTCGACGACCGCGGCCGCCTTCGCGGCCCTGCCGGAGGACAAGGTCGGGGTGGAACTGAACAACGGCACGACGATCCCGGCCGATCTGGTGATCCTGGCCGCCGGGGTCCGTCCGGACACCGCGCTGGCCACCGCCGCCGGCCTGGCCCTCGGCGAGCACGGCGGTATCGCCGTCGACACCCATATGCGCACCTCCGACCCGCACATCTGGGCGGCCGGCGACGCGGTGGAGACCCCGCACCCGGTGCTGCCCGGCGCCTACCTCAACCCGCTGGCCGGGCCGGCCAACCGGGAAGCCCGGGTGGCCGCGGAGAACATCTGCGGCCGGCCCACCGAATACCTGTCCACCCAAGGCACCTCGATCGTGAAGGTGTTCGACATGGTGGCCGGTGGGACCGGCGCCACCGAACGTCAGCTCAAGGCGGCCGGCATCGACTACCGCGCGGTGCACGTGCATCCCTCCGGGCACGCCGGTTACTACCCGGGTACGGCCATGATGCACCTGAAGGTGCTCTTCGACCCCGACGGCGGGCGGATCCTCGGCGCCCAGGCCTGCGGGTTCGACGGCATCGACAAGCGGCTGGATCTGCTGGCCATGGCGGTGCGCCAGGGGATGTGCGTCTACGACCTCGAGCATCAGGAACTGGCCTACGCCCCGCCGTTCGGGTCGGCCAAGGACCCGATCAACATGGCCGGGTTCGTTGCCTCCAACGTGCTGCGAGGGGATCTGCGGCTCTGGTACGCCGAGGACTTCCCGGCGGCCACCGACGGCGCGATGCTGATCGACGTGCGCACGCTCGAGGAATACGAACTGTGGCACATCCCCGGCGCGGTCAATGTCCCGCTGCCGACACTGCGCGGCGCACTGGCCGACGGGGACTGGGATCGGGCCCGCCCGGTGCGGTTGTATTGCGCTGTCGGATTCCGCTCCTATCTGGCCTACCGGATCCTGGTCCAGAACGGATTCGACGACGTCGCAACGCTTTCCGGCGGCTCGACGACCTTCAAGGCCGTCCACGACCGCCCGGAGGACACTTACGAGGCGCTGCCGCCGGTGGAGTCCTACGCCGAGGCCGCCTCCATCGCGGCGGCCCCCGCAGCGGCCAGCGGGACGGTGATCGACCTGGACTGCACCGGGCTGGCCTGCCCGGGTCCGATCATGAAGCTGTCCACCGCCATGGGCGATCTCGCACCGGGGGACGAGGTGCGGGTGACGGTGTCCGACCCGGGTTTCGCGCTGGACGCCCCGGCCTGGGCGTCGAAGAACGGCCACCGTCTGGTCGAGATCGAACCGCACGGACCGGGATACGTTGCCACCCTTCGCAAAGGCGGCGCCGGGGTGTCCACCACCCCCGCCGGACCGGTGAAGAACAAGACCTCGATGGTGGTGTTCTCCGGCGACCTGGACAAGCTTCTCGCGGCGTTCATCATCGGCAACGGCGCACTGTCGATGGGTGATGAGGTCTCGATCTTCTTCACCTTCTGGGGCCTCAACGCGCTGCGCCGCCACGACGCCCCCAGACGGGACAAGTCCGCACTGGAGCGGGTGATGAGCGCGATGATGCCCTCGGGCGCCGACGATCTGCCGCTGTCGACGATGAATCTCGGCGGTGCGGGCGCGAGCATGATCAAAAAGGTCATGCACGACCACAACGTCCCCGACCTGGCCGAGCTGATCGCCTCAGCGCAGAAGGGCGGCGCCCGGCTGATCGGCTGCACGATGACGATGGAGCTTCTCGGGATCGCCGAGTCCGACCTCATCGACGGGGTCGAATTCGGCGGTGTCGCAACATTTCTCGGCGAGGCCCAGGAGTCCGGGACGACGCTGTTCATCTGAGATTTGTGACGCGTCGAGTAAAAATTAGCCTGTGACGGTTGCGCTTGATCTAAGGTCGCACGCGTGACTGGAATGAGACGACGCGCATTCATGGCCGGAGCCGTGGCAGCGGCAGCGGCGGTCCCGCTCGCGACAGCCTGCTCCAAAGGAGACGGCACAAGTCAGCCAAGCGGAACTGCGACCGCTCCGCAGGGTGGCGAGCCGGGCACCGTGCTCAGCAAGGAAAAGATCGACACACCGATCACCGGCGCAGAGGCCTGGAAAATCCGCTATACCTCCCGCGACGTCAACGACAACCCGACCGAATCCAGCGGGCTGATCATCGCCCCAGAGGGCCGCGGCGAGAACCGTCCCCTTCTGATCTGGTGCCACGGGACAACCGGGCTCGGCGACGCCGCATCCCCCTCGGCCCAGCCCGACCCCGCCCGCGAACTCATCACCTACTTCACCCCGCAGTCCACCCAGCAAATTGACTACGGGGTACCGGGACTGCAGGGATTCATCGACGACGGCTGGGTGGTGTGCGCCACCGACTACCAGGGTCTGGGCACGCCCGGGATGCATCAGTACATCGTCAACCGCACCAACGCCCGCGACGCCGTCAACAGCGCCCACGCCGCCCGCAACATGGACCTCGGCACGAGCACGACACTGGGCTGCGCGGGCTGGTCACAGGGCGGCGGGGCCGCCGCCGCGGTCGCCGAACTCGACCCGTCCGATTACCGCGACCTGAAACTGATCGGCACGGTGACGATGTCGCCGGGCGTCGGCAAGATCGCCATCGAGAGCAAGAGCGGACCGGCGGCAGCGCTCGCGGACAGTTCCGTGCCGCCGGACTCGCACCTGGTGATGATGCTGGCCGGCATCCAGGCCGCCAACCCGTCGAAACTGCAGTTGCAGGAGGCGTTCACCCCGCTGGGAATCGAGATCCTCGAAGCGGCCTGGGAAAACCAACCCGTGCATCACCTCAACGACACCATCGCCCGACTGTTCCGGCTCAAGGGCCCGATCCTGAACTCTCCGCCGAAGAACTGGACTGAGTGGGCAACCCTCATCGATGCCGGGTCGGCCGCCAACCGCAAACCGGTGGCCCCGGTGCTGGTGTGCGAGGACACCTTCGACGGCGGCACGGTGGTGCCGGTGCCGTGGCAGACCGCCTATGTCGACGCGGTGAAGGGCTTCGGTGGCAGCGTCGAGGTTCGCAAATACCCCAAGGCCGACCACTTCGCGCTTCCGGCGGCCTGCGTCAATGACGCCCGCGCCTGGCTCAACGGGCTGAAGTAGTCAGGAGCGTTAGGAGCGCCGCGACCGATGGCTAGGGGATGTGCAACCGCACCACGGTGCAGTCGTCCTCGAACAGCCCTGTCGCCGAAAGATCCTGAAGCGCACCGGTCAGTGCATCCAGGGTCCACCCGTGCGTCGCAGCGGTCCGCGCAAAAAGGTCGACGAACTGGGCCAGCGACCATCGTTGGCCATCAGCGAGGACGAGTTCGAACGCCCCGTCGCTGAACAGCAGGAGCTCGGCTCCGGGCGGAACCTCGTAGGACCGGTCGTCGTACTCAGTTTCCTGCAGGATTCCCACCGGGATCGCATCGGTAGCGAGTTCGGTCGGCGAGGCGGTGCCCGGGGCCAGGGCTAGCGCAGGCGGATGGCCCGCGCTGGAGAACCGCAGCGTGCGGGTCGACTTCTGATAGACGCCATACCAGATGGTGAAGTAATTCCCGTGGTGCCGGTCCATCTGGAACAGCCGGTTGAGCTCGGTCAGCACCTCGCCGGGCTCCAGCAGCGTCTGGTGCTCGAGGGTTCCCGAGCGCAGCACATTGTGCACCGATACCGACAACAACGCCGGTTCCACGCCATGACCGGAAACGTCGACCAGATAGGCGATGAGGTGGTCGTCGTCGATCCAGCGATAGTCGTAGCTGTCGCCACTCAGGTGCTGCGACGGCATATAGCGGGAGGTCACCCACACCGGCCCATTCAACTCCCCGGGCAGGATCGAAGACACGTAGCGCGCCGCGCTGTCCAGATCCGCCGTAAGTCTTTCGGTCTGTTTTCGCAGGCGCTCGGTGAGGCTGCGGTTTTGGTCGTCTCGCAGCGCGATCTGTTGTTGGGCTGTCTCCTCGACAGCCACTTCGGAGTCGATAATGCGAAAGGAACCGACAATGCCATTCCGCCGCCCGTCGACTTCGTAGAAGGGCTTCGAGTGGAGGTGGATCGTGTGGGGCGTGCCGTCGACGCTGTAGACCCTGGCCCGACCGACGTACGTTCCGGCCTGGGCGATCCGTGACCAATTCCCGAAACCCTCCTCGCGCCTCTCCAGAGGAGCGAAGTCAAAAACCTTCTGCCCGAGCCAATGGTCGGCCGTCGCGCCGAGCACGTGCTCGATGGACTTCGAGATCCAGGTCATCGTGCCGTCGTCGTCGAGGCGGACAACGACGTCGCCCACGTTGTCGGCAAGCAACCGGAAGTGCTCCTCGGACTCCGCGATCCGCTGCGCCAGTTCCGAGCGCTCAGTGACGTCGCGCCAGGTGACGCTGATCCACCCCGGCTCGGCCCGGGAGGCCCTAATGTCGTAACGACGCACCCCGCCGGGAATCTCATTGTCGAGGGCGACGTCGTCGAGGATCACTGGTTCGCCGCTCTCGGCGCAGTGGAGGAAGTGCACCAGCATGCCGGACCGCGCCATGACAGGCATGGTTTCCCGGATGCTGCGGCCGATCAGTTCCGACTTTGGAAGGCCGAGATAGTCGTAGGTAGCGTTGTTGGCGTCCCGGGTGACGAAATCGCTGTCACTGCCATCCTGCACGACCACCTCCAGCAGGACCTGGGGATCCAGCATCGTATCGGCGCTGGCACGCAAGAGTGCGTTCGCGCGGTTGGAGGCCTCGACAGCCTGGGCGAGCGCCGAATTGTCGTAGAGGGCCCAGATGCGGCCGGTGAAACCGGGGTAGGGAGCGGGTTTTGATACCACTCCGAGGTGTGTCGGGGAATCGGCGAACACCCAGAGTGACTTGAACTCGGCCGCATGGCCGTTTTCCAGGGATCCGAGCCACTCCGCCACTTCGCTCTGATTCAGCGCCCGCGCCGCCAGCTTGACCAGCGCGTCGTTGAATTCCGTCGCCGTGACATCCCCGGCTGGCATGTTCACCAGCGCTGCGGCCGTCCGGTTGACGTTGGCGAAATCGCTCTCGGCATCTACCAAGACCACGCCCACGTCCAGTTCGTCGAACAGTCCGGCCAGCAACCCCACTTGGCTGCGTGACATCTGGCCGGCGTCAGCGTCCATCACAACGCTCCTTTCCGGCCAGCTTTCCATGCCGCGATCAAATTCCGTCGGGCCACGACAGCTTTATTCAGCGTCGTCAAACTCTGCGCCGGGAACCGGGGAATCCCATCGCGCCCACCAGAACCTGTCTACCGGAATTCCACCGGCGTCGAACCGGCTGGAAGACCCCTGAAACAGCGACCAAAGACCCGTCCGGGCAATCCCCTCAATCACCGCACTGCGCACCGGTACCGGGTGTGACACTGTTGAGCCTGCACACGCTCCACCTGGTGAGCGAGTCGGTCATCGGGAAGGGGTCGGGTTGTCTGTGGCTACGGCTCTGAGGCGGCGCTTCCCCGCGGGTGTATTGGCGTCGGCACTGGTCTGCGCAGGGCTGACCGGCTGCACCCCGGCACCCACGACGCCACCCGGAATGTTCAGCGTCTACCTCGGCGAGCCGCAGCGCCCCTTGGTTCCCGGCAACACCACCGAGACCGAGGGCGGCAAAGTCATCGGGGCGGTGTGGACCCCGTTGGTCACCTTCGACGAGGACACCCGGACCGTCACCTACGACGGCGCCGCCGAGTCGGTCACCTCCACCGACAACATCCGCTGGACCATCAAACTCAAGGACGGCTGGACCTTTCACGACGGCACGCCGGTGACCGCGCAGTCCTACGTGCGGGCCTGGAACTACACGGCGCTGAGCACCAACGCCCAAGGTGCGTCGTACTTCTTCGCCAACGTGCGCGGCTACGACGATCTGCAGGCCGACGAGGGTGGGACGCCCGTGGCCACGACGATGTCGGGGCTGCGGGCGGTCGATCCCCTCACCATCGAGGTGAGCCTTACCGACCCGTTCGCGATCTTCCCGCTCACCCTGGGCTACAGCGCCTTCGACCCGCTGCCCGAGGCGTTCTACGCCGACCCGGCGGCGTTCGGGAAGAAGCCCGTCGGCAATGGCCCGTTCAAGGCCGACACCGCCTGGGTGCCCGGCCGCGGCATGACCCTGAGTCGGTACGACGGCTACGCCGGGCCGGACAAGGCCAAATCCCGCGGCGTGGTCCTGCGGGTCTACACCGAGTTGTCCACGGCCTACACCGACGTGCTGGCCGGCAACCTCGACGTGCTGCGCGGTCTGCCTCCGGACGCCTACGCCAGCGCCCGGGACGTCTTCGGGGATCGCTACCTGCAACAGTCCAGCCCGGACATAACCAGCCTGGGCTTCCCGCTGTACGACCCGCGCTACGCCGACGTGCGGGTGCGTCGGGCGCTGTCGATGGCGATCGACCGTGAAGCGATCACCGACGCGATCTTCCTGGGCACCCGGCTGCCGGCAGACTCGTTCGCCCCGCCGACGGTGGTGGGATACCGCCCCGGCGCGTGCGGCCGGTGGTGCGAGTACCACCCCGATGAGGCCAAGGAACTCCTCGCCGAAGCCGGTTTCGACACCGGCGCCCCCGTGGATATCTGGTTCAACGCCGGCGCCGGGCACGACGGGTGGATGACCGCGGTGGGCAACATGTTCCGCAAGATCGGCCTGAGCTATCGGCTGCGCGGGAACCTGCAGTTCAACGAGTTCCTGTCCAAACGCGATGCCAAGGAGATGACCGGGCCGTTCCGGCTGGCCTGGGTCATGGACTATCCGTCGATCCAGAACTTCCTGGCCCCGCAGTACGCCACCGATGCCCTGGCCCCGGCCGGGTCGAATACGACCTTCTACAGCAATGCCGCGTTCGACGCCGCACTCGCCACCGGTGACCGGGCGCCCAGCATCGAGGCCGCCGGCGCGGCCTATGACGACGCCGAGGACATCTTGGTGGAGGATCTTCCCGCCGCGCCGCTGTTCTACGGGGTGGACCAGACGGTGTGGACCAAACGGGTCTCCGGCGTCCACTACAACATCCTCGGCGAGGTTGTGCTCTCCGACGTAGTCGTCGACGGCGCCGGGGCCGCGCCATGACTCGCTACGTGCTGCGTCGCCTGCTGCTGACCGTCCCGGTGCTGATCGGGGCGTCGCTGCTGATCTATGCCATGGTCTACGCGCTGCCGGGCGATCCGGTGCGCGCGCTGGCCGGTGACCGCCCGCTCAGCCCGGCGGTGCAGGCGCAGATCCGCGCCGACTACAACCTCGACGACCCGTTCCTCGTCCAGTACGGCAAGTACATCTGGGGCCTTCTGCACGGGGACTTCGGCAGCGACTTCTCCGGACGGCCGGTGCTGGAGACCATCGGCCA
>JAGQTO010000200.1:11312-14790 GCA_020439025.1 Mycobacterium sp.
GTCACCGCGGGAATTCTGGCCTCGTTGCGGCGAAACTCGTTCTTCGACAACCTGGTTCTGGTCTCCACGACGATGCTGGTGTCGATCCCTGTGTTCGTGCTGGGCTTCCTGGCCCAGTACCTGTTCGGGTTCAAGCTGGGCTGGTTCCCCATCGCCGGGATCGCCGACGGCTGGGTGAGCTACCTGCTGCCCGGACTTGTGCTGGCCTCGCTGTCGATGGCCTATGTGGCGCGGCTGACCCGATCGGCCATGCTGGAGTCGCTATCGGCGGACTACATCCGCACCGCCCGGGCCAAGGGGGTCGGCCGGACCCGGATCGTGCTGCGACACGCCTTCCGCAACAGCCTGATCCCCGTCGTCACCTTCATCGGCGCCGACATCGGTTCGCTGCTCGGCGGGGCAATCGTCACCGAGTCGGTGTTCAACCTGCCCGGCTTGGGCCGGGCGATCTTCGACGCGGTGCGCGCCCAGCAGGGTCCCGTGGTGGTCGGCATCGTCACCCTGATGGTGTTCTTCTACATCTTCTTCAACCTGGTCGCCGACGTGCTGTACGCGGTGATCGACCCGAGGATCCGCTATGACTGAACCGGCTGAGCACCTCGACGCCGAGGGCGACGAACTCGCGCCACTGGTCGGGCAGGCCAGCGTGTGGGGTGATGCCTGGCGGTATCTGCGCACCAACCCGCTGTTCCTGCTCGGCCTGACGGTGATGGTGGCGATGGTCACCATGGCGCTGTTCCCTGCACTGTTCGCCCGCGGGGTGGACCCCACCGACTGCGACCTGTCGCTCTCGCGGCGGCCGCCGAGCCGGGAACACTGGTTCGGCATGGACCTGCAGGGCTGCGACTACTACGCCAATGTGGTCTACGGGGCGCAGACCTCCCTGGCTATCGGAGTGCTGACGGTGATCGGCGTGCTGGCCATCGGGGTGCTGATCGGTTCACTGGCAGGCTATTTCGGCGGGTGGGCCGACTCGGTGCTGGCCCGGATCACCGATATCTTCTTCGGCATCCCGCTGTTCCTGGGCGCATTGATCCTGCTGACCGTCTCGGCCCAGCGTTCGGTGTGGACGGTATCGCTGGCGCTGGTGGTGTTCGGCTGGATGACCGCGATGCGTCTGGTCCGCTCCTCGGTGGTGTCGATCCGCGGGTCGGATTATGTGCTGGCCGCCCAGGCGCTGGGAGCCTCCTCGGGGCGGATCCTGCTGCGTCACATCCTGCCCAACGCCCTCGCGCCGGTTCTGATCTACGCGACCATCGCGGTGGGAACCTTCATCTCCGCCGAAGCCGCGCTGACCTATCTGGGGATCGGACTACAGGCTCCGGAGATCTCCTGGGGCCTGCAGATCAACGTCGCGCAGTCGCTGATCGGCTCCTCGCCGCACCTGCTGTTCTTTCCCGCGCTGTTCCTGTCGGTGACAGTGCTGGGCTTCATCCTGCTCGGCGACGCACTGCGCGACGCCCTCGACCCGAAGCGGCGGTAGGCGATGACCGGCGAACTGCTGCAAATCCGCGACCTGAACGTCGAGTTCTCGGTCGCCAATTCGTGGATTCCCGCGGTACGAGGTGTCGACCTGGACCTGGCGCCCGGCGAGGTGCTCGCCCTGGTGGGCGAATCGGGCTCGGGAAAGTCGACGCTGGCGATGGCGGTCCCGGGTCTGCTGGCCGGCAACGCCCGGATGAGCGGCAGTATCCGGCTGGCCGGTGTCGAGTTGGCCGGGGCGAGCGATTCGACCCTGACCGATGTGCGCGGCGGGAAGGTCGGCGTGATCTTCCAGGAGCCGATGACGGCCTTCAATCCCGTCTACACGATCGGCTGGCAGATCTGCGAGGCGGTCCGGATGCACCGGGATGTCTCCGCCGTGGAGGCGCGGGCCCGCGCCGTGGAACTACTCGAACTCGTCGACATGCCGGAGCCCGCGACGCGGGTGGACTACTACCCCCACCAGCTCTCCGGCGGTCAGCGCCAGCGCGCGATGATCGCCCAGGCCCTGGCGTGCGACCCGGTGTTGCTGATCGCCGACGAACCGACGACGGCCCTCGACGTCACCGTTCAGGCCGAGATCCTCGACCTGATCCGGGATCTGCGGGCGCGGGTCGACGCCGCGATCCTGCTGATCACCCACGATATGGGCGTGGTAGCCGACCTCGCCGACCGGGTCATGGTGATGAAGGACGGCGCAGTGGTCGAATCCGCCTCGGCTGCAGACCTTTTCGCTGATCCGCGCCAGCCCTATACCCGAGCTCTGTTGAGTGCGGTGCCGCACCTGGGGGCCGGTCGACTCAGCGTGTCCGAGACCGTCGAGCCCACACCCGAACCGCAGGTGCCCGCCCTGTCGCTGCGGGAGGCCACCATCGAGTTCCCGTCCGGGTCCAAGAGCACCTTCCGCGCGGTCGACGCGGTCAGTCTGCAGGTGGGCGCCGGGGAGGTCGTCGGACTGGTCGGAGAGTCCGGTTCGGGCAAGTCCACGCTGGGCAAGGCCGCGGTCGGTCTGGTCAAGCTGACCTCGGGTTCGGTTGCACTGGCCGGCACCGACATCACCCGGCTATCCCAGCGGCGGTTGCGCGGTCCGCGTACGAAAGTCGGTGTGGTGTTCCAGGACCCGGGATCCTCGCTCAACCCGCGCTGGCCGGTGGGTCAGGCCATCGCCGAGCCGCTGGCCCTGCACACCGGAATGTCGGCGGCCCAGCGCGGCGCCCGCGTCGACGAACTGCTTGACCAGGTCCAACTGGCCCGCGGGCTGCGCAACCGCTACCCGCACCAACTCTCCGGCGGACAGCGCCAGCGGGTCGGGATAGCCCGGGCGCTGGCGTTGAACCCGGCGCTGGTGATCGCCGACGAGCCAACCTCGGCGCTGGATGTCAGCGTGCAAGCGCGGGTGCTGAAATTGCTGCGGGAACTGCAGGCCGAACACGGTTTCGCCTGCCTGTTCATCAGTCATGACCTGGCCGTGGTGGAGGAATTGTCCGACCGCATCGCGGTAATGCAGTCGGGCCGTCTGGTGGAGTGCGGTCCCGCGCGGAACGTGCTGAAAAACCCGGCGCAGCCCTACACGGCCCGGCTCATCGCGGCCGTGCCGGTGCCCGACCCCGCCGAGCAAGCCCACCGCCGGGAGACCCGGCTGGCCGGGGAGCCCAGGTAGGCGTCCTTACCCGCCCGCGTCCTCAGATGCCTGGCCCCAGAGCCATCGGCCACCACCCTGCCTCAGACCCACCACTGCAATTGCCCACCTTCGAGCGACAACCTACGAGACAACCTCAGACCGGAATGCCCCTGTCGCTACGAGGTGGACAAAAGGCAACCAGCCCAAGCCAGCCCGTCGGCGGCAACCATGGACCAGCGGCCACGAAAATCGAACTCGCCGAGGCTATTCGGCGCGCGAACACTGCGAAGCGCTCGGGAGTGGAGTCAGTCGGCCAGGGGTCCTCTCCCCCAACGCTATCCCGCGAACCGGTTGACCGGCAGGCCTTCGACGTCG
>JAGQTO010000201.1:0-11933 GCA_020439025.1 Mycobacterium sp.
CACCTCGATCGTCAACATCGCGACGACGTTGATCGCCATCGCCTTGATCGACAAGATCGGCCGTAAACCGCTGCTGCTGATCGGTTCGGCCGGGATGGCGACAACGCTGGCCACTATGGCGGTCATATTCGGTACCGCCGAGCAGGTCAACGGCGCCCCGCAATTGCACGGTGCCGCCGGACCGATCGCCCTAGTGGCCGCCAACCTGTTCGTGGTGGCCTTTGGGATGTCCTGGGGACCGGTGGTGTGGGTGCTGCTCGGCGAGATGTTCCCCAACCGGATCCGCGCCGCGGCGCTGGGTCTGGCCGCAGCCGGGCAGTGGGCGGCCAACTGGCTGATCACGGTGACCTTCCCGGGGCTGCGCGACGTGCTGGGGCTGGCCTACGGCTTCTATGCGCTGTGCGCGGTGCTGTCGCTGCTGTTCGTCTGGAAGTGGGTGCACGAGACCAAGGGGGTCGCCCTCGAGGACATGACCGCGGACCAGATGGCATAGAGCCAGATGGCCTAGAAACGGTCCGGCCGCGTTTGGGCAGTCATAAACCGGGGAATTCCCGCCCGAGACGCGCCGACGACACGCCGGGAGTTTTTTCATGACCCAGACCGCGTTGGCCCCTGCCAGGCGTCGGGGCCGGCCACCCTCGAGTGACTCCGCGGTCACCCGGGAGCGGATTCTGGCCGCCGCCCAGCTGGTGTTCGCTGAGTCCGGTTACGAGGCCGCCACGTTCCAGGCCATCGCCGCCGAGGTGGGCCTGACCAGGCCGGCGATCAACAACTACTTCAGCAGCAAGGCCGAACTCTACGCAGAGGTGGTGGGCCGGGTCGGCGAGGCGGTGCTCGACGCCGTCGACCGGGCCGGGCGGATGCCCAACCTTTCCGGGCAGATCCTGACTTTCGTCAGGGAGGCCCTGCGCGATCCGGATGCCGACTCACCGGTGGCCGCTTTCCTGGTTCAGGCGGCGATGGACGCCCACCACGTTCCGGCCGCCGGCGGTCAGGCGGCGACGCTGGTCGAGGGCTTTATCCGCGGTGCGGTGGGCTCGGCGGCGCGCCGCGGCGAGGTCGGCGCCGACCCCGACGGGCTCACCGACATGCTGTTGGGGCTGGTGTGGGGAACGGCGTTCCAACTCGCCCGCGGTGATGTTCGTAGCGCCGACCGGATGCTCGAACAGCTGTGCGCCGTGTTGGGCAGCGGACCCGAGCGGTAGCACTGCGGATAATTCCGCAGCGCCGCGGGGAAACCGCCGCGACGGCGGCCCGGCCCACATGGAACAATCCGGTGCCGTGAAGACCTTCGAGGAGTTGTTCGCCGAGCTCGGTGAGCGGGCGCGCGTCCGTCCGGCGGGCAGTGCGACGGTGGCCGCACTCGACGGAGGTGTGCATGGGCTGGGGAAGAAGATCCTCGAGGAGGCCGGGGAGGTGTGGCTGGCCGCCGAGCACGAGACCGACGACGCTCTGGCCGAGGAGATCAGCCAGCTGCTGTACTGGACGCAGGTGCTGATGATCGCCCGCGGGCTGGGCCTCGACGACGTCTACCGGAAACTGTAGGGGTCGCCATGTTGCGTGTCGCCGTCCCCAACAAGGGGGCACTGTCGGAATCGGCCGCCGAGATCCTTTCTGAGGCCGGGTACCGGCGCCGCAGTGATCCCAAGGATCTGACCGTCATCGACCCGACCAACGGAGTCGAGTTCTTTTTCCTGCGCCCCAAGGACATCGCGATCTATGTCGGATCCGGTGACCTCGACGCCGGGATCACCGGCCGGGACCTGGCCGCCGAGTCGGGGGCTCCGGTCCGGGAGCGTCTGGCGCTGGGCTTCGGATCGTCGAGCTTCCGGTACGCCGCGCCCGCCGGGAGGTCCTGGACCGTCGCCGATCTGGCCGGGAGAAGGATCGCGACGGCCTATCCCAATCTGGTGCGAAAGGACCTCGCAGCCAGGGGAATTGACGCGACGGTGATCCGGCTCGACGGTGCGGTCGAGATCTCGGTGCAACTCGGGGTCGCCGACGCCATCGCCGACGTAGTCGGCTCCGGGCGCACGCTGCGCCTGCACGGTCTGGTCCCGTTCGGCGACACGCTCTGCGATTCGGAGGCGGTGCTCATCGAGCGTGACGGGACCTCGGGCGCCGGTGCCCGGGCCGACAACCGTTCCGCCCGCGACCAGTTGGCCGCCAGGGTTCAGGGCGTCGTCTTCGGTCAGCAGTACCTGATGCTGGACTACGACTGTCCGCGTGAGGTGCTGGCCGAGGCCACCGGGATCACCCCCGGCCTGGAATCCCCGACCATCGCGCCACTGGCCGACCCGGACTGGGTGGCGGTGCGCGCGCTGGTGCCCCGGCGCGACGTCAACGCCATCATGGATGCCCTGGCCGGAATCGGCGCCAAGGCGATCCTGGCCTCGGACGTGAGGTTCTGCCGCTTCTGACCGGCCCGGCCGCGGCCCGCCGCCGTGCTAGCGTCCCGATGATCGCCTAGGACCGGAGGACACCCATGACGCATGCGCTCGTCTTGCTGCTGGCCCTGCTCATCGGCGTGGTGGCTGGCCTGCGCGCCTTCACCGCACCGGCCGTCATCGCCTGGGCGGCGGTGCTGCAGTGGATCAATCTGGACGGCACATGGGCCTCGTGGATGGGCCACTGGGTCACGGTCGCGATCCTGACCGTGCTGGCCGTCGCCGAACTCGTCAGCGATCAGATGCCCACCATGCCGAGTCGAAAGAGTGCACCGCAGTTCCTGGCGCGGCTGGCCACCGGTGCCTTCGCCGGTGCAGTGCTCGGCACCGCATGGGGTTACCGCTGGGGCAGCCTGGGCGCGGGAATGATCGGTGCCGTATTGGGCACCGTGGGCGGTTTCGCGGTCCGCACCCGCTTGGTCGCCGCCAATGGCGGTCGGGACCGGCCGGTCGCGCTGGCCGAGGACGCGTTCGCTGCGGCGGCCGGCATCGCGGTCGCCTACGCGACGAGCCTGCTCTAAGACGAGCCTGCCCTGAGACGAGCCTGACCTGACGCCGGCTCGTCCCGAATTGGCCAATTGCCAACCCGCATCCGCGGCCGGCGTCGATAATCGTCGGATGCCGGAACGAAAGACATTTCTGCGGCGCCTGGGCGCGGCTGTGGCGTGCGCCGTCATCGGGGCCTCGACGGCACTGGCGGGCGCAGCCCATGCCGATGACGCCGCCCCCTCGCTGCCCGTGTTCGTGCCGTACCCCTCGAACTGGGCGCCGAACTACACGGTCTTCCCCTACAACCTGTGGCAGAGCAGGGTCACCCCCGAGCAGATCATCGCCGAACGCGACGCCTGCCAGTGGTTCAACGCCCAGTACGACACCCTGAACAGTCAGTCCTGGGGTTTTCAGAATTTCCTGCGCGATCAGGGCGATAACTGGTCGGCCCCGGGGGTCCTCGCGGCGGCCAATCTGGTGCGGGCCAACATGGACCAGTCGGCCGCGTTCCTGGATCCGAGGGTGCACACCCTCTACATCACCAACTACCCCGACCGGAGCGAGTACTCGCCGCTATACAACGGTGACTCGTTCTACCACCTCTGGTTCCAGTTCACCCAGATCAGCGACAAGATCGCTCGGCAGGTGCCAGCCGGACAGATCAACGCCAACAACGCCACCATGAACGTCTACGGAAACGTCATCCGAGATTCCGGGGTTTGCAACGGGGCGTGAACCACCGCTACCTGCTCGCGGTTCTGCTGGCGCTCGCCGCGCTGCTGGCCCCGCTCGGCCCAACTGCCCAGTCGGTGGCCGATCCGCCGGAACGGGTGGTGCTCTACTTCTTCTGGGCTGAGGGTTGCCCGCATTGCGCGGCTGCCAAGCTGACACTCGCCGAGCTCGCCCAACGCCATCCGGACCTGGAGATCCGCTCCTTCGAGGTGCGGGGGAGTGTGGACAACCAGCGCCGGTTCGCCGCGATGGCCACCGCATTCGGGATCGAACCGACCGGCGTCCCCACCTTCTTCCTGGGCACCCAACACTGGGTTGGTTTCTCCGAGCTCATCACACCCCGCGTTCTCGAGCGGGCCGTGTCCCGGTGTCTGGTGGAGGGATGTCCCGACGCGGGCGCCGATATCGTTCCCCGGAGCGGTTCGCCGCCGCATGAGGTCGTCGACCTTCCGCTGCTCGGTGAGGTCGACGCCGCCGGTCAGTCGCTCGTGCTCAGCACGGTCCTGATCGCCGCGGTCGACGGGATCAACCCCTGCTCGCTGTGGGTCCTGTCGATCCTGCTGGCTCTGACGCTGCGCACCGGCTCCCGGCGCACAACCGCGGTCACCGGTTTGGTCTTCATCTTCGTCACCGGCCTGGTCTACGCACTGTTCATCGGCGGCCTGTTCACCGTCTTCGCGGTGCTGCGCTTCGCCCCCGCGGTCCGCATCCTCGTCGCGATTCTCGCCGCGGCCTTCGCGGTGATCAACATCAAGGATTTCTTCTGGTTCAAAAGGGGCGTCTCACTGAGCATTCCGGAGACCAGCAAGCCCGGAATCTATGACCGGATGCGCCGCGTGCTGGCATCGGCGCAATCGCTGCCGGCCCTGGTCGCGTCCACGGTGATCCTGGCGGCGGGCGTGTCGTTCGTCGAGCTCGCCTGCACGGCCGGGTTCCCGGTGCTGTGGACGAACATCGTGGCCGACCGCGACGTCTCACCGGTCGCCTTCGGTGCGCTGCTGGGGCTCTACATGCTGATTTACCAGCTCGACGAACTGGTGATTTTCGGGGTGGCGGTCGCCACCATGCGTGCCACCAAACTTCAGGAGAGACAAGGTCGAACGCTCAAGCTGCTCAGCGGCATGCTGATGCTCAGTCTCGCGATCGTGATGATCGTCGCGCCCTCGCTGCTGAATGACGTAGGGACTTCGTTACTCGTCTTCGCCGCAGCCGCGGGTGCGACGGGGTTGATCCTGTTGCTCGACCGGGTGATCAGATCGCCGTGGCGAGCAACCCCAGCAGCGACAGACCGGCACAGCTGATCCACGCTTCGGCCGGGAACCCGGTGTGGCAGGCTGATCGGCTGTGACCGACCAGCCGGATGCCCCTCGCAGGACAGGCCCCTTCGGCGTCGGCGATCGGGTGCAGTTGACCGACGCCAAGGGGCGGCACTACACGATGATCCTCACCCCGGGGGGCGAGTTCCACACCCATCGAGGGATCGTCAGTCACGATTCGGTGATCGGCTCTCCGGAGGGGAGCGTGGTCAAGGCTTCCGGCGGCGACGAGTTCCTGGTGTTGCGCCCGCTGCTGATCGACTACGTCATGTCGATGCCGCGGGGTGCACAGGTGATCTACCCCAAGGACGCCGCGCAGATCATCCACGAGGGCGACGTTTTCCCCGGCGCCCGGGTGCTCGAGGCCGGCGCCGGCTCCGGAGCACTCACCTGCTCGCTGCTGCGGGCGGTCGGACCGTCTGGCCGGGTGATCTCCTACGAGGTGCGCGACGACCACGCCGAGCACGCACGGCGCAATGTCGCGACGTTCTTCGGCGCCGAGCCCGAGAACTGGGATCTGGTGGTCGCCGACGTCAACGAGGCCGCCGACTCGGGACTCGGCGAGGCCTCCGTCGACCGCGTGGTGCTGGACATGCTGGCCCCCTGGGACGTCCTCGACGCCGTGGCGCGGCTGCTGGTGCCGGGCGGGGTGCTGATCGTTTACGTCGCGACCGTCACCCAGCTCTCCAGGACCGTGGAGGCGCTGCGCGAGCAGCAGTGCTGGACCGAACCGCGGTCCTGGGAGTCACTGCAGCGAGGTTGGAACGTCGTGGGGCTGGCGGTCCGGCCCCAGCACAATATGCGCGGGCACACCGCGTTTCTCATCTCCGCCCGCCGGCTGGCCCCGGGAACGGTCACCCCGACGCCGCTGCGCCGGAAGGGGCGCGCCGGATAGGGGCCTTCGCCGCCGGATACCCGACCGCCTCAGTCGCCGATCGCCGGGGTCGCCTGTATGAGGTGTCCCACGCGGTGCGCCACCGCTGCCGCCGTCCCGGGCAGCACCTTGGGCTCTGGGAGCGGAACCGACCGGAAATTTTGCTAAGATTTTCTCAGGTTCGCCGCGACGGGTGCGGCAAATGTCGGGGAGGGAACCTCAACCATGCACAGGCTCGTCAGCTTATTCACGGCGTTTCCGGTTGCAGCTGCGGTGGTGATCGCGCCCAGCGTGGCCGGCGTCGCCGGGACGGCCAATGCCGCCAGCGTCACTTGGGCACCCACCGCGGCCAGCACGCTATTCGATCCGCCCGCACCACCGGCGACCATCTTCGTGACCGGCGGTGCGGGCTGGGAGACTGTGGACCAGAACGTGATGAGAGCTGTCCTCGGCCACCGCTACGACGTCCCCGGGAATATCTTCGTCAACATCGAGTGGCCCGGCTACCTGGGAACCCTCGGGGACTCGGTGAAGGTAGCGTCCGACGACCTGTACGCGCTGATCGGCACCACCAATGGCCCCGAGGTCGCGGTCGGTCTGTCGGCCAGCACCTTCGTGATCAACGAGGTCATGCGGAGGCTGGACAACGATCCCAACCCCCCCGCGACACCGCAGGAGATCACCTTCGTCGTCGTCGGTGACGGAGAGCGCGGACTGCTCCCGGCAATCGCGTCGCTGACTGGCCCGAATCTGCCCCTCGTCGACTACACGGTTCAACCGATCCCGGTGACCCCTTATAACGTGATCGTGGTCACGGGTGAGTACGACGGGCTGTCGGACTGGCCGGACCGTCCGTGGAATCTGCTTGCCGTCGCGAATGCTTGGCTCGGCAGTCCCGCCGTCGAAAACTATGGCGAGATCCATTGGGATTCGATCCTCAACAGCCTCGACGCGGTGCCCGCCAAGAACGTCTCCGAGGAAGTGAACGCCGAGGGCGGTAAGACGATCACCTATCTCGTTCCCACTCCGGAGCTACCGCTGCTGTATCCGTTGCACGCGATGGGCGTGCCGCAGGCCGCCATTGACGTACTGAACTCGGTGCTGAAACCTATCGTCGACTTCGGCTACAGCCGCAACGACCCGACGTGGCTGAAGAACCTGACCGGCACCAGTTCCGTGGCGACTCTGCAGGCGTCGGCGACGACGCGGGCCGCGGCTGCGGTGGCGCGGACGACCGTCAGCGAGTTGGGGTCGGCAGCTGAGGCTCCCACAGTCGAGCTGCCCAAGCAGCCGAGAGTCCAAGACCTGCTGTCTCCCGGCGATTCGGCCGCCGTTGGTACGGCACCCGCCCGATCAACGACGAAGCGCGCCGCAGCCGCAGCGACGGTGACCCGAGCAGCCAAGCCGGCCGAAACTCGCCGTGGGGCCAACGTTCGGGCGGGGTCGGGAATTTCTCAGGCAAGGGAAGACAAATAATGGAAATCTCGATCCGCTCACAGCTGGCTACCGGGGTGGCCTTCGCCGGTGCCGCGGCTATCGCGGTGGTCCCGGTTGTTCAGCCGGAAACCGCCGAATCGCTACGTAGGGTGACCGCCGACGTGCAGTTGACGTGGGTGAATCCGGTCTCCGAGCTCGTCGCCAGCCTGAATCTCGGCACCAACTACCTGTTCGCCACGGACACCGCGGCCTTCCCGTACTTGCAGGGCCAGGTGCTCCAGGTGATCCCGCAGAACCCGCGTCCCATCCCGCCCATTCCCACCCTGTACGTGATCGGCCAAGGCGCGACGGCTCCGCTGGGCTGGATGCCGCAACTGTTCGGCGGCTGGTCTTACACCACCAAGATCTTCGAGGACACGGCTGGCACGCAGCCTGCTCCTCCGCCCTTCGACGCGGTGACGACGACGACGGTCGGCGGATTCCCGTTGACGTCCGCGGTGGCCACTAATTTGTCGGGCTACCTCGACGCTGCGGTCTTGGGCCTGTCCGGATTGGTCGGCGGTGTGGGTGCCGCGGCATTCGCCATTCCCTTCGCCGCGGTCCAGATCGTCGCAGACCTGGTGGCCGGTCGTACGCTGGATTTCCAGGCGATTCTCGACACGATCGTCACTCCGATCACCGATGGCGTCGGGGCGGCTGTGAGCGCCGCAACGTACATTCTCACCAACCTCACCACGAGGGTCACCCGCGCGCTGCCCCTGCTGCCCGCCGTGGGTGTGGCACTTGTTCAGCAGGCCGTCGCTAGCGCCGTCTACCTGGGCAACTCGTTGGTGACGACGTTCGGCGATGCGATCAGGGACCTGCCGGACGTAGAACTTGCCTTCGACGCGGTGGCTCAGGGGCTGCTTGGGCCGAATGGGTTCGTCGGGAATGTGGTCGAGTTGACCGTAGGTCGCGGTGTCGCGACCGGGACCCCCGAGACTCCGTTCATCCCGAGTGTGCGGTCCTTGGTGTCCGGCGTGACCGGCGGCACCAGCCAGGACATCGTCAACCCCACGGCTCCGTCAGCGCTGGCGGGCGCGTCCGTCCTTTCGGCGTCCGCTGAACCGGCGGCCGGCCTGGATGCCTCGATTGCCAGGGGGGCTGTCGGGGACAACACCGGCACCTCAGCTGGGAGCGCCGCAGATGGCCAGACCCTTCCTGAGGGCAACACCGATACGGCGACCGGCGGTTCGGAGGAGGCGGCTCCCAAGCCGGCCGCCAGATCTGTTCGGCCCCAACAGCGCGCACATCATGGTGGGCAATTACGAGTTCAACGCGCTGGCCCACGCGGCTGAGCGTCTGAGCCACAGGTCCTCGCCACCGCCAAGATAATGGGGCGCGCGATCGCCCGCAGCTCGGGCCGAGTGGTTGCTACTAGTCGTCGCTGCGGCGCAGATCCCGACGGACCGAAAGCAGCTCGATCTCAGGCCTTCCGGCGACCATCCGTTCGGCAGCGTCGAGCACCTCCACCACATGCGCGCGGTCGGCGGCCACCACGGCCACCCCGATTCCGGCTCGCCGGTGCAGGTCCAGCCACCCGGTCTCGGCGGCCGAGACGCTGAACCGGCGCTGCAACTCCGCGATGATCGGCCGCACCACCGAGCGCTTCTGCTTGAGGGAATGGACGTCGCCGAGCAGCACGTCGAACTCCAGCCAGCCGATCCACATGCCGGTCAGGGCGGGGGAGCCTGGGCGGGAGCCCCGGCGGAAGGACCGCCGATCGCGAACAGTTCCTCCGCGGTCTCGCGGGTCAGCTGCCAGCCGGCGTCGGTGCGGCGGAAACCCATCGGGAAGCTGAACCCTTCCGGATCATCCGTGTCGGCGGCGGCGAACTCGACCGTGGCCAGTACATCACCGGGTTGCTCCGGTGACCAACCGATGTCGGATGCGGTGATGGTCATCGGGGAAAACCCGTTGTCACGCAGTGCGGTGGCGAAGGTATCCAATGCGGCCGCGTCGGGACCCGCGGCGTCCTGCACCAGTGGCAGCTTTTCGTTGCCGGGAATGCCCGGGTCCGCCAGCCGATAGAGGATGTCGGCCAGAACCTCCGGTGCCGGCAACGGCCCGCTGTCGGCGGGCGTGGGCGCAGCCGGCGGCCGCGCTGGCTGCGCGAGGACCTCAGTCGGGGCCGAGGGTGGAGCCGCCCGGTCGGCTGCACACCCGGAAACGCCGAACGCCGCCACGGCGGTGGCGGCGCCCGCCGTCCGGACCAAGCGCAGCATCCCGATCAGTGCGCGTCGCATCCCCGGAAGCGGACGGATCAGCCGCCGAAGATCGCCAGAACGCTCGATGCGGAGGCGCGGGACAGCTTCCACCCGCCCTGGTCGACGAAAGTGATGGACTGGGTTGTCGGGGGCATGCCCGGCCCCGAGGCGGTCACGTCCGCGGTGGCGGCACCGGGACCGGCCGGGTTGATCCCGGCGATGGAGAAGCTCAACGGCATCTGGCCCTTGGCGACCGCGCTGCGCATCAGGGCGTCGGCGGTGCGGGCTTCCAGCCGGCCGATCCCGCCCTCAACCAGGTAGGCCTTGCTCGAGAACGGGACGTTCGGGTCGGCCAGTCCGTAGAGAACGCCGTTGAGTTGGTCGGCGGTCGGCATCCCGGCCGCGGGGTCCAGGGGCATCGGGGCGCCGAAGACGACCGGCTGGATCGCCGGGGTCGCGGGCAGGGGCATCGACGCCGCCGCCGTCACGCCCGCTGCGGCCCCACCGGCGATCGCGGCCACTGCCATGCACGTTGCGAGGAATTTTTGGGTCACGACTGTCCTTTCTATCGGACCGACTCATCCAGAAGGTTAACAGTGACGGACTGGTGTCGATATCGGCCGAGCGCTTGTCCCAACGCCCGGGATGGTTCAATCGCCGGTAGCGTTGAGGTATCCGCCGGGCCATATGCGGTGCGGGGTAAGGAGCCGTTATGACTGATTCACATCGTTCTGGCGACGGGGACGCCGCGGAGTTGGAGCAGTTGCGCAGGGAGGCGTCCATCCTGCGCGAGCAGCTGCAGAACGCCTCCGGCGGACAGCGCTCACCGCGCGAGATACAGCAGCTCGAGGCCCGGATCGACTCGCTCGCGGCCCGTAACGCCAAGCTCATGGACACCCTCAAGGAGGCCCGTCAACAGTTGCTGGCCCTGCGAGAGGAGGTCGACCGGCTGGGCCAGCCGCCGAGCGGTTACGGGGTTATGCTCGGCGCCCACGACGACGACACCGTCGACGTCTTCACCTCCGGGCGCAAGATGCGCCTGACCTGCTCTCCCAATATCGAGGTCACGACGCTGAAAAAGGGCCAGACGCTCCGGCTCAACGAGGCGCTGACCGTGGTGGAGGCGGGCACCTTCGAGGCGGTCGGGGAGATCAGCACCCTGCGTGAGGTGCTCGCGGACGGGCACCGGGCCCTGGTGGTCGGGCACGCCGACGAGGAGCGGATCGTCTGGCTCGCCGAGCCGCTGGTGGCCGTCGAGGACATGGCCCCCGAGGTTGCCCGTGAGCTGGAAGGGGCCATCGACGACGATCTGCGGCCCCGCAAGCTGCGCCCCGGCGACTCGCTGCTGGTCGACACCAAGGCCGGCTACGCCTTCGAGCGGATCCCCAAGGCCGAGGTCGAGGATCTGGTGCTCGAGGAGGTGCCCGACGTCTCCTACAGCGACATCGGCGGGCTTACCCGCCAGATCGAGCAGATCCGCGACGCCGTCGAGCTGCCGTTCCTGCATAAGGAGCTTTATCGCGAGTACTCGTTGCGCCCGCCCAAGGGGGTGCTGCTCTACGGTCCGCCCGGCTGCGGCAAGACGCTGATCGCGAAGGCGGTGGCCAACTCGCTGGCCAAGAAGATGGCCGAGGTGCGCGGCGACGACGCCCGCGAGGCCAAGTCCTACTTCCTCAACATCAAGGGCCCCGAACTGCTGAACAAGTTCGTCGGGGAGACCGAACGACATATCCGGCTGATCTTCCAGCGGGCCCGCGAGAAGGCCTCCGAGGGAACGCCGGTCATCGTGTTCTTCGACGAGATGGACTCGATTTTCCGCACCCGTGGCACCGGCGTGAGCTCTGACGTCGAGACCACGGTCGTGCCGCAGCTGCTCAGCGAGATCGACGGCGTGGAGGGCCTGGAGAACGTCATTGTCATCGGGGCCTCGAACCGCGAGGACATGATCGACCCGGCCATCCTGCGGCCCGGCCGTCTCGATGTGAAGATCAAGATCGAACGCCCGGACGCCGAGGCCGCCCAGGACATCTTCAGCAAATACCTCACCGACGAGCTTCCGGTCAACGCTGACGACCTCGCAGAGTTCAGCGGTGACCGGTCGCTGTGCGTCAAGGCGATGATCGAGAAGGTCGTCGACCGGATGTACGCCGAGATCGACGACAATCGGTTCCTCGAGGTGACCTACGCCAACGGCGACAAAGAGGTTATGTACTTCAAGGACTTCAACTCCGGGGCGATGATCCAGAACGTCGTCGACCGGGCCAAGAAGTACGCCATCAAGTCGGTGCTGGACACCGGCCAGCGCGGCCTGCGGATCCAGCACCTGCTGGATTCGATCGTCGACGAGTTCGCCGAGAACGAGGATCTACCCAACACCACCAACCCCGACGAC
>JAGQTO010000201.1:12023-21135 GCA_020439025.1 Mycobacterium sp.
CGAACCTGGGGCAGTACCTCTAGTACTCCCCGCGAGCAGACGCAAAAGACCCCGACACGCGCGGCGAGTCGGGGTCTTTTGCGTCTGCTCGCGGGGAGAGGGGACGCGGGGGGAGCTCAGTCCTGAAGCGAATAGCTGTTGGCGAAATCGTCCCCGAGCACGTGCGCGTCGCGCGCGGTGGTGTCGATCACCAGTGGTGTGTCCAGGGTCCGGGTCTGGAAGCGCCAGCCGTCGGGCAGCGACAAGCGGGAACCGAGACCGTGAAGATCCTCCAGTGTCAGCGATTTGTCGACGGTCTGGCTCCAGGTCTGCATCACCCAGCGTCGGCCGTCGGGGTCGAGCAGTTCGAACACCGGCCGCCCGGCGTCGAAGGTGAACCGTGCCCGGCGGTCGACCACGTTGACCGAATAGGGAGCGGGGTTCATGGACGACAGTTTCACCGTCGCCTGCCGGATCATGTCGATCCCGCCGAAGCTCGCGGTCTCCTGAACCTCCCCGGCGTCCTTCTCGATGCTGCTCATCAGCCAGTAGCGCGGCCCGTTGAGCAGCGCGGCCGCCGCACCGTTCTCCTCGGCCAGGGCTTGGGCGTCGAGAGCGTCCCACAATTCGGCAGGGCAGTCGTTGAGCGGAAACGTGTTGTAGACGGTCGCTTCCGGGCCGGAATCGCCCATCCGAACCAGTAATACTTCGCCGTAACGTTTTCCGAAGACATCGCTTCCCGCGGGCATGTCGATCACCCTACGCCGCGGGGGTTCTCCGATCCCCGTTCCGCATGTACCGGGGCCGCCACGCCGGAACCGCCGCTGCGGGGCTGCTCAGGGCCGGCGAACCCCCGTCCGACGCCGATTTCGCCAGCCAAGTGCGACACCCTGACCGTCGGTGGGCGCCAACGGACCCGGCTAGTCTTACCAGCATGCAGCGGATCATCGGCACCGAGGTGGAATACGGAATCTCCTCTCCCTCGGACCCGACCGCCAACCCGATCCTGACCTCGACCCAGGCCGTACTGGCCTACGCGGCGGCCGCCGGGATCCAGCGGGCCAAGCGCACCCGCTGGGACTACGAAGTCGAGTCGCCGCTGCGCGATGCCCGCGGCTTCGACCTGAGCCGGGCCTCCGGGCCGCCCCCGGTGGTGGACGCCGACGAGGTCGGCGCGGCCAACATGATCCTGACCAATGGCGCGCGCCTCTACGTCGACCACGCCCACCCGGAATACTCCGCCCCCGAGGTCACCGACCCGATGGACGCGGTGATCTGGGACAAAGCCGGTGAACGGGTGATGGAGGCCGCTGCCCGCCACGTCGCCAGCGTTCCTGGGGCGGCCAAACTGCAGCTGTACAAGAACAACGTGGACGGCAAGGGTGCCTCCTACGGAACCCACGAGAACTACCTGATGAGCCGCCAGACCCCGTTCACCTCGGTCATCGCGGGCCTGACGCCGTTCATGGTGTCCCGCCAGGTCGTGACCGGTTCCGGCCGCGTCGGCATCGGTCCCTCCGGTGACGAGCCGGGCTTCCAGCTCTCCCAGCGGGCCGACTACATCGAGGTCGAGGTGGGTCTGGAGACCACGCTCAAACGCGGCATCATCAACACCCGCGACGAGCCGCATGCCGACGCCGACAAGTACCGCCGGCTGCATGTGATCATCGGCGACGCGAACCTGGCCGAGACCTCAACCTACCTGAAGGTGGGCACCACCGCCCTGGTCCTCGACCTCATCGAGGAGGGGCTCCAGCACGGTATCGATCTCGGAGATCTGGCGCTGGCCCGGCCGGTGCACGCCGTCCACGTCATCAGCCGGGACCCCTCGCTGCGCGCCACCGTGGCGCTGGCCGACGGCCGCGAACTGACCGCCCTGGCGCTGCAACGCATCTACCTCGACCGGGTGGCGAAACTGGTGGAGGCCCGGGACCCCGATCCACGGGCGTCCCACGTCGTCGAGACCTGGGCGCACGTCCTGGATTTGCTGGAGCGCGATCCGATGGAGTGTGCGGAGTTGCTCGACTGGCCGGCCAAACTGCGGCTCCTCGACGGCTTCCGGAATCGGGAGAATCTGAGCTGGTCGGCACCCCGCCTGCAGTTGGTCGATCTGCAGTATTCCGACGTGCGGCTGGACAAGGGGCTGTACAACCGGCTGGTCGCGCGCGGGTCGATGAAACGGCTGGTGACCGAGCAGCAGGTGCTCGACGCCGTCGACAACCCGCCGACGGACACCCGAGCCTATTTCCGCGGCGAGTGCCTTCGCCGCTTCGGCGCGGACATCGCCGCGGCGAGCTGGGATTCGGTCATCTTCGACCTCGGCGGGGACTCGCTGGTCCGGATCCCCACGCTGGAACCGCTGCGCGGCAGCAAAGCTCACGTCGGGGAGCTGCTGGACTCGGTGGACAGTGCCGCCGAACTGGTGGACCAACTCACGAACTGAGGACGGTTAACGGCGATCGGGCGGTATCCGGACGGTACTGTGGAGGCCGGTGGCTCGCCCGTTGACGAAACTTCAGTCGTTGTCGAAAACACGGCCCCCGATGAGAGCAGGAGGCAGCGATGGCTCAGGAACAAACCAAGCGCGGCGGCGGTGGCGGCGAGGACGACGACCCCACCGGTAACGGCGCAGGTGGTCAGGAGCGTCGCGAGAAACTGGCCGCCGAGACCGACGACCTGCTCGACGAAATCGACGACGTCCTCGAGGAGAACGCCGAGGACTTCGTGCGGGCATATGTCCAGAAGGGCGGACAGTGACCTGGTTTTCCCAACAGCCGTCGTCCCTTCAGCGCCTCACCGTCAACCCGCCACTGAACAGTCCGGCCCACGTGGTCGATCTGTCCTCGTTCTCCGACTTCCTTCGCCGGCAGGCGCCTGAACTGCTGCCCACACCGGGAAGTGACGGCACTGGGGCGGCGGTCGGCGACGCGCTGCCCCACGGGACCACCATCGTGGCGTTGCGATACCCGGGCGGTGTCCTGATCGCCGGGGACCGGCGCTCCACCCAGGGCAATATGATCGCGGGCCGCGACGTTCAGAAGGTCTACATCACCGACGACTACACCGCCACCGGCATCGCCGGAACCGCGGCGCTGGCGGTCGAGTTCGCTCGGTTGTACGCGGTGGAACTCGAGCATTACGAGAAGCTCGAGGGTGTCGCGATGACGTTCCCGGGCAAGGTCAACAGGCTCGCGATCATGGTGCGCGGCAATCTCGGCGCCGCCCTGCAGGGATTCGTCGCGCTACCCCTGCTGGTCGGCTATGACCGCGACGACCCCGATCCGGAGGCCGCCGGGCGCATCGTCTCGTTCGACGCCGCCGGCGGCTGGCACGTCGAGGATGAGGGCTACCAGGCGGTCGGATCCGGTTCGCTGTTCGCCAAGGCCTCGATGAAGAAACTGTATCCGGGGGTCGCCGACGCCGATTCGGCCCTGAAAGTCGCCGTCGAGGCGCTCTACGACGCCGCCGACGACGACTCGGCGACCGGCGGGCCCGACCTGGTGCGTGGCATCTACCCGACCGCGGTGGCCATCGACGCCGGCGGGGCACATGAAGTAGCCGAGGAGCGCATCGCGCGCCTGGCCCGGGAGGTCATCGAAATCCGTTCCCGCACCGACGAGTTCGGCCCCGGTCACGGGCCGAGTAATCAAGCGCCCAGGGCTGATTCGTGAGCTTCCCGTATTTCATCTCGCCGGAACAGGCGATGCGCGAGCGTTCCGAGCTCGCGCGCAAGGGCATTGCCCGGGGGCGCAGCGTCGTCGCCCTGGCCTACGCCGACGGCGTGCTCTTCGTCGCTGAGAACCCGTCGCGCTCACTGCAGAAGGTCAGCGAGATCTACGACCGGGTCGGGTTCGCGGCGGTCGGCCGGTTCAACGAGTTCGACAGCCTGCGCCGCGGTGGGATCCAGTACGCCGACACCCGCGGCTACGCCTATGACCGCCGCGACGTGACCGGGCGGCAATTGGCCAACGTCTATGCCCAGACCCTCGGCACCATCTTCACCGAGCAGGCCAAACCGTATGAAGTAGAGCTCTGCGTCGCCGAGGTCGCCCACTATGGCGAGAGCAAGCCGCCGGAGCTCTACCGGATCACCTACGACGGCTCCATTGCCGACGAACCGCACTTCGTGGTGATGGGCGGGACCACCGAACCGATCATCAGCGCGCTGAAGGACACCTATTCCGAGAACGCCCCGCTCGAGGAGGCCGTGCGCATCTCCGTCGAGGCGCTGCGGACCGGTATCGCCTCGGTGACCGGTGGCGCCACCCCCGCCGCCGAGCCGCGGGTGCTGGGGCCGTCGACGCTGGAGGTGGCGATTCTCGACGCCGGCCGGCCGCGTCGGGCGTTCCGGCGAATCACCGGCGCGGAGCTGGAGGCCCTATTGGCCGGTGCCGAATCGGAGGCCGTTGCTGATGGGCCGTCGGCCGGGGACCCGGAAACCTGATTTTCAGCGGGCGCCGTAGTTCGGCGGCGGCGCGACCAGTTCCCGCGGCACGGCCTTCATGTGCGAGAGGTTGTCGATCCGCTGCACGGGTGCCGTGCGGGGCGACTCCGGCTCGGGAACCCGCCAGCTGAGAAACACCACGACAACAGCGGAGAGCACGCCCAGCGCAATCCAGATCTTGCGGCCGAGGGTCATCGGAGTCACACGCGCCAGCCTAATGAACTCCGGGCGCACCGGAGTGAAGACCACGCCGAATGACGGACCTTTGCTCGCGGTGCTGTGCCCGGGCTCCCCGGGGTTGCTATCCGGACCGCCGCCGGCGGCGCTGGGTGCGTCATCCGGCACGGCTTGCCCGCCGGACGTCGGCGGCAACCAGTAGGCTCGTCTGCGTGCAGCGCAGAATCATGGGCATCGAAACCGAGTTCGGTGTCACCTGCACCTTTCACGGTCACCGGCGGCTCAGCCCGGACGAGGTCGCCCGCTACCTGTTCCGCCGCGTGGTGTCCTGGGGTCGCAGTTCCAACGTGTTCCTTCGCAACGGCGCACGGCTCTACCTCGACGTCGGATCCCACCCGGAGTACGCCACTGCCGAGTGCGACAACCTCGCCCAACTCGTCACCCACGACCGCGCCGGCGAGCGGGTGCTGGAGGACCTGCTGATCGACGCCGAGCAGCGGCTGGCCGACGAGGGCATCGGCGGGGACATCTACCTGTTCAAGAACAACACCGACTCGGCCGGTAACTCCTACGGCTGCCACGAGAACTACCTGATCGTGCGGGCCGGGGAGTTCTCCCGCATCTCCGATGTGCTGCTGCCCTTCCTGGTCACCCGGCAGCTGATCTGCGGTGCCGGCAAGGTCCTGCAGACCCCGAAGGCCGCGACGTTCTGCCTGTCCCAGCGTGCCGAGCACATCTGGGAGGGGGTGTCCAGCGCCACCACCCGGTCCCGCCCGATCATCAACACCCGCGACGAGCCGCACGCCGACGCCGAGAAATACCGCCGGCTGCACGTGATCGTCGGCGACTCGAACATGAGCGAGACCACGACCATGCTCAAGGTCGGCTCCGCCGCGCTGGTGCTGGAGATGATCGAGTCGGGCGTGCCGTTCCGCGACTTCTCCCTGGACAACCCGATTCGGGCGATCCGCGAGGTCAGCCACGACCTGACCGGGCGCAGACCGGTGCGGCTGGCCGGCGGCCGGCAGGCCAGTGCGCTGGACATCCAACGCGAGTACCACTCCCGGGCGGTGGACTATCTGCAGTCCCGCGATCCCAACACCCAGCTCGAGCAGGTCGTCGACCTCTGGGGCCGCCAGCTCGACGCGGTGGAGAGCCAGGACTTCGCCAAGGTCGACACCGAGATCGACTGGGTGATCAAGCGGAAGCTGTTCCAGCGCTACCAGGACCGCTACTCAATGGAGCTGTCCCACCCCAAGATCAGCCAGTTGGATCTGGCCTACCACGACATCAAACGTGGTCGCGGCGTGTTCGATCTGCTGCAGCGCAAAGGACTTGCGGCCCGGGTCACGACCGACGAGGAGATCGATGCGGCCGTGAACACTCCGCCGCAGACCACTCGGGCCAAACTCCGCGGGGAGTTCATCAGCGCCGCCCAGGAGGCCGGGCGGGACTTCACCGTCGACTGGGTCCACCTCAAGCTCAACGATCAGGCCCAGCGCACCGTGTTGTGCAAAGACCCGTTCCGGTCCAGCGACGAGCGGGTGAAGCGGCTCATCGCGAGCATGTGACGAGCGCTGCATCTGACTGCGCCGCATCTGATGCGACTGCGCCGCATCGGACATGCACTGCCGGCGGCCGGACTGCCGCTAAGGTTGGCCAGCGTGGCGCCCACCAAGATCAGCAAAGTCGAGCGGATGATGAACCTCGTCATCGCCCTGCTGTCCACCAGCGGCTACCTGACCGCCGAGCGGATTCGGGCCAATGTCATCGGCTACGGACAGTGCCCCACCGATGAGGCGTTCTCCCGGATGTTCGAGAGGGACAAGGGGGAACTGCGCGACCTGGGAATCCCGCTGGAGACCGGGAGGGCGTCGGCCTTCGAGCCGACCGAGGGCTACCGCATCAAGCGCGGGGCCTACGCGCTTCCCGACATCGACCTGACCCCGGACGAGGCGGCCGCCGTCGGCGTGGCGACCAAGCTCTGGGAGTCCCCGGAGCGGATCAGGGTCGCGCAGAACGCGCTGCTCAAACTTCGGGCCGCCGGAGTGGACGTCGACCCCGTCGACGAGGTGACGATAAGAACCGGTGCGGGGCCGGCCGGCCTGCGGGGCTCCGATGTCGTGCTGGGAACGTTGCTCTCGGCCATCGACGCGCGCCGGACGGTGCGGTTCCAGCATCGACCCAGCCCGGTCGGCGCCTACCTGGAGCGCAACGTCGAACCCTGGGGTGTCGTCACGGCCCGCGGCCGCTGGTACCTGGTGGGCCACGACCGCGACCGCGACGACACCCGCATCTTCCGGCTGTCCCGGATCACCGATGTGCAGGCCGACGGGCCGCCCGGAGAGGTGAGGCGCCCCGACGGTGTGGACATCAGGGCGCTCGTCGAACGGGGGATCGGTGAGGCCATCCGCGGGGGGCGGGCCACGATCTGGGTCGCCGACGGTCGCGGCACCGCCCTGCGCCGGGCGGGACGGGTCGTGGGCCGACGGGTGATCGGGGGCCGCGAGGGCGATGTGATCGAGCTCGAGGTGGACGCGATGGACTGGCTCGCCCGGGAAGCGGCCGGATACGGTGCCGACGCGCTGGTTCTCGAGCCGGACTCCCTGCGCGACGACGTCCTGGGCCGATTGACCGCACAGGCGGGAGCGAACCGATGACCGATCTCATGACACCGGTCGCCGTCCGCCTGGTCAGGCTGCTCAATATGGTCCCCTACTTCCAGGCCAACCCGCGGATCACCTACGCCGAGGCCGCCGCCGACCTGGGGGTCAGCGTCAAGCAGTTGCGTCAGGACATCAACCAACTGTGGATCTGCGGACTGCCCGGGTACAGCCCCGGCGACCTGATCGACTTCGAGCTGTCCGGGGACACGATCACCGTGACCTTCTCGGCCGGGATGGACGAGCCGCTCCGACTGACCTCGACGGAGGCCACGGCCCTGCTGGTGGCCTTGCGGGCACTGGCCGACATCCCGGGTGTGGTCGATCCCGCCGCCGCCCGCAGCGCGATCGCCAAGATCGAAGCCGCGGCCGGAACCGTCGTCGGCGATCTCGAAGTGGCCGCCGAGGACGAGCCCGCTCCGATCGAGGCCGAGGCGGCCGCAACGGTGCGCGAAGCGGTCCGCGAGGGTCGGGCGGTCTCCATCGAGTACTACTCGGCATCCCGCGACACCATCTCGGCGCGGGTGGTCGACCCGATCCGGGTGGTGCTGGTCGGTGAGCACAGCTATCTGGAGGCCTGGTGCCGGGTGGCCGAAGGGGTGCGGTTGTTCCGCTTCGACCGCATCGTCGAGGCAACGGTGCTCGACGAACCGTCGGCGCCGCCGAACCCGGCGGCCGGGGCCTCCGCGAACACCGCCATCTTCGACGCCGATCCGTCGCTGCCGTCGGCGACCGTGCGGATCGCCCCGGGCACCGCCTGGATACTTGAGTACTTCCCGATGCGGGTGCTGCGGGAACTGCCGGACGGCTACTGCGAGGCCGAGATGACCTACGCGGCCGAGGAGTGGATGGCCCGTCAGCTGCTCGGCCTCGGCGCGGGCGTCGAAGTGCTGGCGCCGGAATCGCTGGCCCGGCAGGTCCGCCGGGCCGCCAGCGAGGCGCTCAAGGCCTACGCGGCCCTCGACAGCTGAGTCGCGGCGCCCGCCCGTGGCGGGGCCGGGTAGCATCGGGTCATCGTCTGGAGGTGAGCGAATGGGTGCTCTGCAACCGTGGCACTGGATAATCCTGCTTCTCGTGGTCGTCATTCTGTTCGGGTCCAAGCGGCTCCCGGACGCCGCGCGGTCACTGGGCAAGTCGATGCGGATTTTCAAGTCCGAGGTCAAGGAGTTGCAGGTCGAGCAGAAGCCTGCCACCCCGGCCGTTCCGCAGCCGCCGGCCGCTGAGGCCGCCCCCGCGCCCACCCCCGTTCACTCCGAGCGGGTCGAGGCTCCGGCGCCCAACCCGACCGACACCCGCCCGGCCTGAGCCGGCAAGCACACGACGGCGCCAGGGCGCCGCTAGGTAGAAGGCCGTGCGCACGCCCAAGTTCCTGTCCCGTCTCGACCCGCGCCAGCGGCGCAGCCGGGTCAACCCGGACGGCACCATGTCGCTGGTCGACCACGTTCGGGAGCTGCGAACCCGGCTTCTGATCTCGGTGGGCGCGGTGGCGCTCACCACCATCATCGGGTTCCTCTGGTACACCCACTCGTTCTTCGGGGTGGAAAGCCTCGGCGAGTGGCTGCGCCATCCCTACTGCGCGCTGCCCTCCTCGGCGCGGGCGGAGATCACCCCCGACGGGGGATGCCGGCTGCTGGCCACCGCACCGTTCGACCAGTTCATGCTCCGTCTCAAAGTCGGTTTGACCGCCGGGATCGTGCTGGCCTGCCCGATCTGGCTGCACCAGCTGTGGGCCTTCATCACCCCCGGCCTCTATCGCAACGAGCGGCGCTTCGCCGCGGTCTTCGTGGTCTCGGGTGCCACCCTGTTCGTCGCCGGCGCGATGCTGGCCTATCTGGTGCTGGCCAAGGCC
>JAGQTO010000202.1:0-10641 GCA_020439025.1 Mycobacterium sp.
CCATAGGGCGGCTTGTAGCCGACCAGCCCGCAGGCCGAGGCGGGGATCCGCACCGAGCCTCCCCCGTCCGAGGTGGTGGCCAGCGGCACCAGCCCGGCGCTGAGCGCCGCCGCCGAGCCGCCGCTGGACCCGCCGGGCGGGGGCTCGACGTTCCACGGGTTGGTCGTGGTGCCAAACACCCGGTTGGTGGTGAACCCGGTGTGGGCGAACGCCGGGGTGTTGGACTTGCCGACCACGATGGCCCCGGCCGTCCGCAGCCGTTGAACGATCAGGTCGTCGGAGGACGCCGGGGCCGCGTCGGCCAACCACGTGCTGCCCTTGGTGGTGCGCATCCCGGCCACGTCGCTCAGGTCTTTCACCAGCACCGGCAGACCGGCCAACGGTCCGGACCGGTCGATCGTCTCGGCGTCGGCCAGGGCCTCCTCGGCGCGCAGGTCCGTCACCGAATTCAGCGGGCCGTCGCCGGCCTCGATGCGCCGCAGCGCCTCGGCCACCAACTCGCGCGGATGGATCTCGCCCCGCTGCACACGCCCGGCCAGCTCGTTCCTCATGGCACCTCCCCTGGTGTCGGGAGCGAGGGTATCGGGCGCGCTCCACCGGAGGCCGCGCTGTGATGGTGGGGTTGGGTGACCGGGTCGGAGTGGGCAAGGATGTGGCCGATTCGACGGCGCCGGAGGGTGTCGATTCCGTGGGGGACACGATGAACAGCAGCGAACGTGGTGGGGGCGGCCGGGCCCGCACGACCGGCCTGATCCTGGCGGTGACGGCGTTGATCGCCGGCTCCTGCAGCGGAGCGGACGGTGGGGCGGGCAGCGGCGGCGACTCCGCCGAGTCAGCCCTGGCGGTCGAGGTGGTCTCCTCGCACCCCGAGGCGGTTTCCGGCGGCGACGCCGTGCTGGCGGTGCCGACGATGGACGGGCCCGCCGAGCTGACGGTGACGCTCGACGGCGAGGAACTGGAGACCCGGCCGGCGCCCTCCCCGGCCGAGGGCGACGAGCCGGCCCCCGCCGAAGGCCCGGCATCAGACCCGGCGGCGTCGCTGCGGATGTCGATGCGCCAGCCCGTCAGCCGAGCCGCCAGCCGGGCGTTCTGCCCCTCCTTGCCGATGGCCAGGGACAGCTGGAAGTCCGGCACGACAACCCGGGCCGCGCGGGTGGCGGCGTCGATGACGGTCACCGACACCACCTTGGCCGGGGACAGCGCGTTGGCGACGAACCGGGCCGGTTCCTCGTCGAAGTCGATGATGTCGATCTTCTCCCCGGACAATTCGCTCATGACGTTGCGCACCCGCTGGCCCATCGGGCCGATGCAGGCGCCCTTGGCATTGAGGCCGGACACCTTGGAGCGCACCGCGATCTTCGAGCGGTGGCCGGCCTCGCGGGCCACCGCCACAATCTCCACCGAGCCCTCGGCGATCTCCGGGACCTCCAGCGAAAAAAGCTTCCGGACGAGGTTGGGATGGGTGCGGGACAGTTCAATCCGCGGCTCGCGCGTACCGCGGGTCACCCCGACGACATAGCAGCGCAACCGCTGCCCGTGCTCGTAGCTCTCACCCGGAACCTGCTCGGCCGGGCGGATCATGCCGTCAGAACCCTTGGTCTCGCTGCCCAGGCGCACCACGACGTTGCCGCGGGCATTCTCGCGGGCATCGCGCTGCACCACGCCGGCGACGATGTCGCCCTCGCGGGCGGAGAACTCGCCGTAGACCCGCTCGTTCTCGGCGTCGCGGAACCGCTGGAGCATGACCTGGCGCGCGGTGGTCGCGGCGACGCGGCCGAAGCCCTCCGGGGTGTCGTCCCACTCGCTGATGAGGTTGCCCTCGTCGTCGGTCTCCCGGGCGACGACCTGGACCGATCCGCTCTTGCGGTCGATCTCGATGCGGGCGTCGGGCTGGTGGCCGTCGGTGTGCCGGTAGGCGGTCAGCAGCGCGGACTTGATGGTCTCGAGCAACTCGTCCACCGAGATTCCACGATCGATCTCGATCGCGTGCAATGCGGCCATATCGATGTTCATGTCCCGGCCTCCTGTTCGGTTGTGTGGGGCGGGCCCCCGGCCAGCTCGAGTTCCTCGGCGCCGGGCGCGGAGAACTCGACCTGGACGACGGCCTCTCGGATGTCCGGCAGCGGGATTCGCCGAACGGTCCAGGCGCCACCGGCCCGGACCACCAGGTCGACGGTGCCGTCTTCGGTGGCACCGATCCGCCCGGCGAGGTCCGAGCCGTCGGTCAGGGTGAGCCTGACCCGTCGGCCGCGGGCTCGGCGAAAATGCTTCTCGGACGTCAGCGGCCGTTCCACACCCGGGGAACTGACCTCAAGCACGAAGGGGACCGACCCGGTCTCAAGGGTGTCCAGCAGGGCCGAGGCGATTCGAGACAGCTCCGCCACCGCGTCGAGGTCCAGGGGCGTGTCGCCGTCGGCGACCACCCGAATCCGGGGCGGCCTACTGCGCCCGTCGACCACGACGTCCTCGATCTCGTAGCCGGCGCTGGCGAACTCGTCCTCGAGGAGCTCGATAACCCGCTCCGGCGAGGGCAATCCCGCGGGCCGCTGCGTCACGGCGAGCTCCTCATCTTGAGTTGTTTCCGATCGGTCCCTCACGATACGCCAGCCACCGCGATGCCAATGGCAGGATGTTGGGGTGCCCGACCCCCGTCCCGGCGCCGATCCGAGCGGCGCGCCGATGCTGAGCCGCCGCCGCGCGCTGGCCGGTTCGGCACGCGGCCTTCTGACGCTGGCCCTTCTCGGCGCCGCCGCCACGGCCTGCGGGCCCAGCGGCCCGCCCCCGCCCGACCCGCTCGAAGCCCAGCTGGAGGCCGCCCGCAAAGACAGCGCCCTGGCCTCCGCCGCAGCCCTGGCGGCGGTTCCCGCCCTGGCACCGGCCCTGCGCGTGGTGGCCGACGAGCGCGCCCGGCATGCCGCCGCCCTGGTCGAGGAGTTGGCGCGGGCAGCCGGCAAGCCGACGCCCACCTCGAGCCCCGAGACCACCACGCCCGCCGCGGCGGCACCGGCGTCCGCTCCCCCGCCCACCGTCCAGGATGTCATCAAGGCACTGCGTACCTCAGCCGAGAGCGCCGCGAAGCTGGTGCCCACGTTGTCCGGATATCGGGCTGGACTGATGGGTTCCATCTCGGCGGCCTGCACCGCGTCGTTCACGGTGGGGATTCCGCCCCCGCCGCCTCCCCACAGCAGGAAGAACACGAGCAGTGGGACCCAAGGCAGGGGGACCCGGTGACATCACCGACTTCACCCGAACCCAGCCCGTCGGCCCGACCGGATCCGGACCGGCCGGAGGGCGGCGGCCCGGCGGCGTGGTTCGACGCGGTCGCCGCCGAGCATGCCGCGATCTACGGCTACGGGCTGGTTTCGGCACATAGCCTGCCCATCCGCAACGAACTGGTGTCCGCGGCGCTCGCGGAGCATCGCGACCGGCGGGAGAGGGCCGTGGCCCTGATGACTGAACAGTCGATCACGGTGCCGCTGCCGGCGGTCGGCTACCAATTGCCGATGGTGGTGGACTCGCCGACCAGCGCCGCCAAACTCGCCGCCCGGATGGAGAACGACTGCGCGGTGGCGTGGCGGGCGGTGCTGGAGCAGACCGGCTCGGAACAGGACCGCGAATTCGCCGCCACCGCGCTGACCCAGTGTGCGGTGCTGGCCGCTCGCTGGCGTCAGGTGCTCGGCGCCTGGCCGCTGACCCAGGCCTTCCCCGGCGGAAGCGAATAGCGGGAGCGGGCCGGCGGCCGTTGCGGCGCCGATCAGACGATCGGGGTCTGGGCCGGGTGGATCGGGTTTGCGTCGCCCGCCGGAGCCTCGACACTCATGCTGCCGGCGAAGACACCGGCGGCCACGACGAACCCGGCGAGGGCGCTGTTGATGCGGCGAGCGAAGTTGTGGTTCACGATGCGATTCCCCGTTCTGCTTAGTTGCCGGGCCCGTATCGGCCGGTGAATCAAGCATGTCCGACCAGCCGGGCGGGGACCGTCCACCGAACGGGTTGTTCTCGGGGGGACATCGGTCTCCCCCGATCGGGGGATCCGCCAGGGCCGCTAGCCCGGTCCGCTAGGCGGCGCCCTCGGCCAGCACGGCGGCGATATCTGCGGCCGCCGTCAGCGCGGCGATCTCCCGGGTCTGGCCGGTGAAGCGGTCACGCAATTCCACGATGCCGTCGGCCCACCCCCGGCCCACCACCACGATCCACGGCACGCCCAGCAGCTCGGCGTCCTTGAACTTGACTCCGGGCGAGGCGGTGCGGTCGTCGAAGAGCACCTCGGCGCCCATGGCGTCCAATTCGGCGGCCAGCACCTCCGCACCGGCGCGGGCGTCGGGGTCCTTGTTGGCGATCACCACGTGCACGTCGAACGGCGACACCGAGGCCGGCCAGCGCAAGCCCAGGTGATCGTGGTGCTGCTCGGCGATCACCGCGACCAGCCGCGACACCCCGACCCCGTAGGAGCCCATGGTGAGCCGGACGGGCTTGCCGTCCTCCCCGAGTACATCGACGGAGAAAGCGTCGGTGTACTTGCGGCCCAGCTGGAAGATGTGGCCGATCTCGATACCGCGGGCGCTGACCAGCCGACCCGCCCCGTCCGGAGCAAGGTCCCCGTCGCGCACCTCAGCGGCCTCGATCGTGCCGTCGGGGGTGAAGTCACGACCCGCGACCAGACCCACCACATGCCTGCCGGGTTCGTCGGCACCGGTGATCCAGGCCGTGCCGACCGCGACCCGCGGATCGACCAGATAGCGAACACCGTTGTCCAGCAACGCCTTCGGTCCGATGTATCCCTTGTTCAGGAACGGATACCGGGCGAAGTCGGCGTCGTCGAGCAATGCGTACTCGGCCGGGTCGAGCGCGGCGCCCAGGCGCTTGTCGTCGACCTCGCGGTCCCCCGGAACGCCGATGCCCAGAAGTTCCCAGTCCCCGCCGGGCACGCGAACCTTGAGCAGAACGTTCTTGAGGGTGTCCGCGGCGGTGACCTCGCGGCCGGCGAACTCCGGTAGCCCAGCGGCATTGGCCCAGTCGACCAGGGTGGCGATGGTCGGCGTGTCACCGGTGTCGTGCACCACCGGCTCGGCCAGGCCGTCGAGCGGCAGCGGGTCGGGCACCGGGGTGGTGACCGCCTCGACGTTGGCTGCGTAACCGGACTCCACGCATCTCACGAAGGTGTCCTCGCCGATCTCGCTCTCGGCCAGGAACTCCTCGGAGGCGCTGCCACCCATGGCGCCGGAGACGGCCGAGACGATCACGTAGCGGATCGCCATCCGGGCGAACATCGCCTGGTAGGCGTCGCGATGGGCCATGTACACCTCACGCAGCCCGTTGTCGTCGACGTCGAAGGAGTACGAGTCCTTCATGATGAATTCGCGGCCGCGCAGGATGCCGGCCCGGGGCCGGGCCTCGTCGCGGTACTTGGTCTGGATCTGGAACAGCAGCAGCGGAAAATCCTTGTAGGAGCTGTACTCGCCCTTGACCGTGAGGGTGAAGAGTTCCTCGTGGGTGGGCCCGAGCAGATAGTCGTTCATCCGGCGGTCCTTGAGCCGGAACACCCCGTCGCCGTACTCCGTCCAGCGGTTGGTCGTCTCGTAGGGGGCCCGCGGCAGCAGCGCCGGGAACAGGATCTCCTGGCCGCCGATGGCGACCATCTCCTCGCGCACGATGTTCTCGATCCTGCGCAGCACCCGCAGGCCCAGCGGCAGCCAGCTGTAGAGGCCGGGCCCGACCGGCCGGATGTAGCCGGCCCGGATGAGCAGCTTGTGGCTGGGTACTTCGGCGTCGGCCGGGTCGTCGCGCAACGTGCGTAGGAACAGCTCGGACATGCGGGTGATCACAGCGGGCAGCTTAGCCATCCCGAGCGAAGGCCCGCCGGGCCGTCCGCGCCGCGGGCCCGGACGGCACCTCAGTCGCGAAATCCGCGCGGGAGACCCGCAATGCAGATGCGCATGTTGACATGGCAGGGCGAGACCCGAACCGCAATATCCAGCCGGGGACATCCGAGGAGTGCCGTGTCATCCCAACAGGCCGACGAACGGCCCGCGTAAACGGAGCTGACGGATTCCGAACCCGCGGTGCTGGCCATCGGGATCCGGGTGCGGGGGCCGTGGTGCCCGGCGTACGGCCCGGTCGACCTGAAGATCCCCACCTGTGGCCTCAACGTGCTGGTGTGCCCGGCCGGACCCGGTCGTACCGCCCCGATGATGACCCTGGCGGGGCGGATGAAACCCACCTCCGGCGAGCTGACGGTGCTCGGCGCCCGCCGGGCGAAGGACATCTTCGAGCGCTCTGCACTGGCCGGCGTCGACGAACTCGACACCGTGCCGGAATCGGTCACGGTTGCCAACCTCATCACCGAACAGGTGCGGTGGAACGCCAACTGGTATCGGCTCATCCCGAAAGCCGACCAGGCGATGCCAACCGCGACCTGCTCTTCGAGCGCCTCATCGACATCGGCCGCAGCCAGACGGTGGTCACGGCCACCGTCAACGGGGCGGATAGCCACCCCGCGCGCTCCCAGATCGCGGTACCGAACACCAATCGCGCCGAACTGTCCGATCCCGGGAAAGGTGATGGCTGACCATGCTCGCCGGAATGTCGTTCGGAACCGCCCTCAAGCCGTACTCCTCCGGGGTCCTGCCGCGGATCGCGCTGCTGACCTTCATCCTGATGCCGCTGCTCTACGGCGCGATGTACCTGTGGGCGTTCTGGAATCCCTTCGGCGCGATCGACAAGATGCCGGTGGCGCTGGTCAACGCCGACAAGCGGGCCGTCGTGGACGGCAAGCCGGTGCACGCGGGTGACCAGGTGGCCAGTTCGCTGCTGGATTCGGGTCAGCTGCTGCTGAGTGAGGTCTCCGAGCAGGACGCCGCCAAGGGGCTCGCCGACGGCCGGTACTACTTCACCATCACCATCCCGTCCGGGTTCAGCAAGGCCGTCACCTCGCCGTCCGGCGGCGATCCGACCCAGGCCAAGCTGCGGTTCGAGTTCAACGGCGCACGCGGTCAACGGGTTGCGTCAGCTCATCAACGGCGGGATCGACGAGCGGCTGCCGATAGCCATCGCCGTCCTCGGCGGTGTCCTCGCGTTGTCCCTGGCCGCCAGCAGTTGGTCGGCTCGGCGAAATCGGCAGTACACGATCGAGCGGCTTCACCCGCCCATCGAGGTCTGAACTCCCTATTCACGATTGCGAGATCGCGAATCATTTATATGTCTTCTCTATGAAGTCCGTGACCTCGGCGGGTGGCGTTCCTAGCCTCGATCTCAGCGGGCGACATCGAGTCGCCCATCCGAGGAAAGGATCGACAACCATGCCTGCTCTCGCTGCCTCCGTCGCTCTGGCCGGTGCCGTCGCGGCCGCACTTGCGTTTGCGCCCGTGGCCGCCGCCGACGAGTCGTCGCTGGAGGACTGCCAGGGTTCGGCTTGCTCGAACCCGGCCGCGCCGCCGAAGGTCTTCAAGCCCGCACCGAGCCGGAACGCGTCCGCCAATATTCCGCAGGGCTGGAAGAACGACGCCCAGTGGGCGCAGCCGGGATCCAATCCGTTCGGCTCGGGACCGATGCCGCCGCTGGTCGCCCTCGATTAGACGGTCGGCGGGAACGGCGGGGCCGGCCTTCAGCACTGGTGCGGTTGCGAACCGCCTAGCAGTGCCAGGTCGAAGCGGTGGGAGATGGCCCGCACCGAGTCCATGAAGGCCTCGAGGTCGACCTCTTGGCCCGCGAACCAGGTACCGGTGACCGCCATGGTGTCCTGCAGTCGGGACGGTTCGACGCTGTAGGGGTCGGTGTTGAGCACGACGAGATCGGCGAGCTTGCCGACTTCGACGGATCCGATTTCGTGGTCGCGCTTCTGCTGCCAGGCAGCGTTGATGGTGTGGGCGGCCAAGGCCTCGTCGAGGGTCAGAGCCTGATCGGGGGCGTGCACCGTGCCCGAGGCGCTCCGCCGGGTGACCGCGTTCTGAATGTTCAGCCACGGCAGCGGAGGCGACAGATAGCCGTCGTTGTGGAAGGTGGGCCGCACCCCGCCGTCGTAGGCATCCCGGTAGGGCTGCCAGCGGGCGCCATAGGTCGGCTCGAAGATCACCCCGTCGTACAGATCGCCCCAGTACAGCGACTGGAACGGCGACATCGAGGCGGTCACACCCAACGCCCCGGCCCGAGCGCACTGCTCGCGGGTGGGCGTGGCGAAATGTTCCACCCGCCACCGATGATCGGTCCCGGACAGACCCAGCCGGCCCAGCGCCCGCTCATACCCGTCGAGAACGACGTCGATCCCGGCATCGCCGTTGATGTGGGTGGCGATCTGCACGTCGCGGCCGGCGAATTCCGCGACCAGCGACAGGAACTGTTCGGGGGTGTAGTTGAGCACCGAGAGCCCCGGGACGGTGCCCACCGGAACGTCGGCGATGCGGGCACGCTCGGAATCCAGGTACGGCACGCTGATCGAGGCCGTCCCGATTGACGGGCTGCCGTCCATCCAGATCTTGTAGCCGACCCGCTGGATCATCGGCGACAACTCCCCGAAGTCCAACTCCGATCGCGCACCGGGGTCGTAGGTGGTCTGGTACAGGCTGTAGCGGACCGGGCACCCCGGCAGCCCCGCCAGCGCCTCCATCGGCGCCCGCAGCTTGCTGATGAAACCCAAATCCCCCACCGCGGTGAAACCGTTGCTCGCCAGGGTCGAATACCACGCGCCCAAGTTGACCAACGGCGACGGCACGACGCCGGGCAGGAAGGCCGACATCGCCATCAACGTCGCCTGGGTCTCGAACCCGACCCCGGCGGCGGTCCCGTCCGGCCGGCGGGTCCAGCGGGCATCGGGGGTGTCGGCCGGCGGGGTGGCGTCGGACCAGCCGAACAGGACGGTGGCCCGGGAGTTGAAGTACAGGGCGTGGCCGGTGATGTCGAAGATCAGCACCGGGTGGTCCGGGAAGTAGCGGTCCAGGCTGGTGCGGTCAGGCATGGGGATCGACAGCAGCAGCCGGTCCAGGCCGTTGAACAGCAGCGGCTGTCCAGCCGGGGTCTGGGCCCGCAGCTTGGCGAACAGCGCTTCAACATCGGCCCAGCTGGGAAAACCCACGAACGGGGCGATCCAGTGCGCGGGCTGCTGGCAGAGCACCGCGGCGGGAACCGGATGGTCGTGGGCCTGGATGAAGCCCGGCATCAGCACCTGCGTGCCGAGATCCCGGACCGGGGCATCCGGTGCGGCCGCCCGGCACTGGTCCAATGAGCCCACCTCGAGAATCGTCCCGGAGCCGGCGTTCACCGCGACCGCCTCGGCCCGCGGCTGGGCCGGGTTCATCGTGATGACCGAAGCGGCCTTCAGGATCGTGGTGGCCCCCATCACAGTTCTCCGGCCTCGACCGCCTCGCGGGTGTGCTGGGCGGCGGCGATCTGCTTGGCCGAGTACCCGATGAACAGGGCGCTGGCACCGACCAGCACGGCGACCGCGGCGACCCACAGCAGCGAGTAGGTGTAACCGGCATCGAGGGCATCCAGCTGGGCGGGGGTCATGTCAGCGACCGGCCCGGTGGTGCCGCCCAGATAGAGCGTGCGCGAGATCTGCACCGCTTGGATGATCACCAGCACCAGCGGTCCGCCGAGGCTCTGCGCCATCAGGGTGAGCGCGCTGATCGGCCCGATCTCGCGCGGACCGACGTTGGCCAGTGCACACAGCGGGAGGACCACCGAAATGATCCCGATGCCGAACCCACCGACGACGATCGGCAACAGCAGATCCGGGAAGTACGGGATGGTGCGGGTAAGGGTGGATCCGAAGAGCATCGCCCCCAGCACGAACAGTCCCCCGCCGATGATGAGCCAGCGCGGCGCGATATGCGGAGCCAGCCGCGCGGTGATCACGTTGCCCAGGCCCAGAGCCAAGGCGAACGGGATGAACCCGATGCCGGCGTGCAGGGCGGAGTAGCCGAGGACGTCTTGGACATAGAGACCGATCATCACGGTCAGCGTCAGCAGCACCCCGCCGGCCAGGAACAGCGATACGAACGTCGCCACCCGGTTGCGGTTGCGGAACAGCCACAACGGCACGAGGGGGTGGTCAGCGGAGCGTTCCACCACGAGGAAGGCGATGCCCAGGGCCACCGCAAGGACGCCCGCACCGATCACCCACGGGTCCGACCAGCCGCGCGCCGGGCCCTGAGTGAACACCAGGACCGCGGCGGTGCATCCCAGCGTGGCCAGCAGGGCGCCGGTCACATCGAGTTTGAGACGCTCATGGCGGGTTTCCTCGAGCCGGGTCAGGGCGATCCAGATGATCATCACCCCGATCGGGAAGTTGATCAGGAAGGCCAGCCGCCAGGAGATGACGGTCAGGGCGCCGCCGACCACGAGGCCCAGCACCGAGCCGAGGCCCTGCATGGCCGCCGACATCGCCATGGCCTGGTTGCGGGCGTGGCCGACGGCGTAGGTGGTCGCGATCAGCGCCAGACCCGTCGGGGCGGCCACCGCGGCTCCGATCCCCTGGACCGCCCGGGCGGCGATCAGCAGCGGGCCGTCGGTGGCCAGACCGCAGGCCATGGAGGCGATGGTGAATACCCCGACCCCGGAGATGAAGGCCCGCTTGTGGCCGATCGCGTCGCCGACCCTGCCGCCGAGCAGCAGCAGACCGCCGAAAGTCAGCACGTAGGCGGTGAT
>JAGQTO010000202.1:10822-19491 GCA_020439025.1 Mycobacterium sp.
CCATGGGTAGCTACCCTACCCAGGTCACCACCGCGGTTTGACCTCCACAGTGCGGATAGTCCCGGGTGTGCCGCAGAAAGTGCCCGCGACGTGGGCACCCATCTCGGCCGCGCGCCGCGAACTACAGTTCCCCCGCGTCGATCGCCTCTTTGACTTCCTGGGCGTGCGCGACCTGCTTGGCGGTGTACCCGATGAACAGCGCCACCACACCCACGATGACGGCCACCCCGGCCACCCACAGCAGTCCGTAGCTATAGCCCTGGTCCAGGGCGTGCAGCTGCTCGGGGTTCATCCGCTTGACCGGGCCGGTGGTGCCGCCCAGGTACAGCGTGCGGGAGGTAATGACGGCCTGGATGACGGCCAGCACGACCGGACCGCCCAGGTTCTGCAGCATCAGGGCGATCGCCGATACCGGGCCGATCTGGTCGAAGCCCACCCCTGCGATGGCCGAGACGGTCAGCGGGACGACGATCATCCCGATTCCGAAGCCCCCGACCACGATGGGGACGACCAGGTTCGGGAAGTACGGGATGCCGGCGTCCAGCGTCGAGCCGTACAGCATGGCGGCGAGCACCAGCACTCCGCCGGCCAGCACCAGCACCCGGGGCGCGAAGTGGGAAACCAGCTGCGACGACGCGCCCAGTCCGACGCCCAGGGCGATCACGAACGGGATGAAACCGATTCCGGCGCGCAGTGCGCTGTAGCCCAGGATGTCCTGCACGTACAGCCCGATCAGCACGGTCAGGGTGAACATCACCCCGCCGGCCATGAAGATCGCCGCGAAGGTGGCCAGCCGGTTGCGGTCCCGGAACAAGCCGAAGGGCACGACCGGGTTCACCGCGGTGCGCTCGACGATGACGAAGGCCGCGAAGGCCAGGACCGCGGCCAGGCCGGCGCCGAGGGTGGACGGGGACGTCCAGCCCTTTTCCGGAGCCGAAGCAAAACCGAAGACCGCAGCGGTACAGGCCACCGTGGCCAGCAGCGCGCCGGCGGCATCCAGCTTCAGCCGCTCGCGGTGGGTCTCGCGCAGGGTGGCGTGGGCCAGGTAGATCACCAGCAGGCCGATCGGGACGTTGACCAGGAACGCCAGCCGCCAGGACAGTTCGGTCAGCGCGCCGCCGACGACCAGGCCCATCACCGAACCGAGCCCGGTCATGGCGGCGAACACGGCGGTCGCGGCGTTACGTGCCGGACCCTTGGCGAAGGTCGTGGCGACCAGGGCGAGGCCGGTGGGCGAGGCGATCGCCGCACCGACGCCCTGCAGCAGCCGGGCGATGACCAAGGTGGCCTCGTCCCAGGCGATCCCGCAGAGCACCGAGGCGATGACGAAGAGCGCCACGCCGACGATGAAGGTCCGCTTGCGGCCGATGGTGTCGCCCAGCCGACCTCCGAGCAGCATAAGGCCGCCGAAGGTCAGCACATAGGCGGTGATCACCCAGCTGCGACCGGCGTCGGACAATCCGAGCTCGTCCTGGATCTTCGGAAGGGCCACGATCGCGACCGTGCTGTCCATGGTGGCCAGCAGTTGCATACCGCCGATGGCGAAGACCGCGGCCAGGAACCGTCCCGAGGGCAGCCACGGGGGCGTGCCCATCTTCTGCAGGGCCGCCGAGCGCGAGCGCGCCGGGACCAACGCGGAGTCCGCGGCGTCCCGATAACCGTCCGCCCGGTTCACCCTTTCGAAGGGCGCCGTGCGCTCAGCATCGTTGAGTGCCGTCATAGCGGCTCACCCTACCGCAAAATTAAGAAGACTTTAAAGTCTCGATCCCGTCTCGAACGCGGCGACCGCGCCGATGACGATGATCGCCGGGGGGCGAATACCCTCCGCGCGAACGCGTTCGGCCACGTCAGCGAGGGTCCCGCGGAGGGTCCGCTGCGCGGAGGTGGTCCCGTGCTGGACAACCAGCACCGGCGTTTGCGCAGGCCGGCCACCCTTGATCAGCACGTCGGCGAACAGTTCGATACGTTCGACGGCCATCAGCAGGACCAGGGTTCCGGACAGTCGGGCCAATGCGTCCCAGTCGATCAGCGATTCCGGATCCCCGGGTGAAATATGGCCGCTGACCACGACGAACTCGTGGTTGACCGCCCGGTGGGTGACCGGGACCCCGGCCAGTGCGGGCACCGCGATGGCGCTGGTGATGCCGGGAACGACTGTGACCGGGATCCCAGCTTCGGTGCAGGCGAGAACTTCCTCATACCCCCGGGCGAATACGAACGGGTCGCCACCCTTGAGTCGCACCACGAACTTCCCGGCCCTGGCCCGGTCGATCAGCACGTCATTGATGGCCTCCTGGGCCATGGCGCGGCCGTAGGGGATCTTGGCCGCGTCGATGACCTCGACATGCGGCGGCAGTTCGGCCAGTAGCTGGGGCGGAGCCAGCCGGTCGGCGACCACCACGTCGGCGTGGGCGAGCAGCCGCCGGCCCCGCACCGTGATCAGTTCGGGGTCGCCGGGGCCGCCGCCGACCAGGGCCACCCCGCCCGGGACCACGTCGGAGGCGGTGCTGGCCACCACGTCGGGAGCGATGCGCCCCTGCTGGAACGCCTCCCGGACGGCCGAGCGGACCGCCGCCGAGCGCCGGTGCTCCCCGCTGGCGAGCACGCCGATGCTCAGACCCTCGTAATCGAAGGAGGCCGGGGTGACGGCGGTGCCGTCCCGGCCGGCGTCGGCGCGGACGCAGAACAGGTGCCGGCGTTCGGCCTCCGCCACGATCTCGGCGTTGACCGCTGGATCGTCGGTGGCGGCGATGGCGTACCAGGCCCCCTCCAGGTCGCCGTCGCGATAGTCGCGCACCTGCAGGGTGATTCCGGGTTCCTGCTCGGCGAGGGCCTCCACCGCCGGAGTGGCCATACGGGCGATGACGTGCACGTCGGCGCCGTGGGCGATCAGGACCGGAACCCGGCGGGCCGCCACCGTGCCGCCGCCGACCACGACGACCTTCTTGCCGGCCAGCCGCAGCCCGACCAGGTAGGCGTTATCGGTCACCGGGCGAGCCTAATGAACGGCCCCGACGGCGAGGCCGGCCCCGACCCATATACCGCGGGATGCATGGAGCCGGTTCCCGGTCGGCGTGATCAGCGCCGCCCGGCGGCCTGCTCGACGAACCGCCGGATCGCGCCGGGGTGCGCCGCGGGGTGGGTGTGCAGATAGGAGGCGTGGACCCCGTTCCGGAGCACCCCGTCCTGGAGCACCCCGTCGGCCCCTGCTCCGGTCTGGCGCATCAGCCAGACCGGCGCCACGGCCGCGGCGAATTCGACGCGGGTGCGGTGGAACTCGTGGCCGCTGACCCGCTCGCCGCACCGGAACAGCGGCGAATCGGCGGCGGCCACCGCGTCGCGGTACCCCAGGGTCAACCGCGGGCTGAAGGTCGCCGACCCCGCGAGGACCCCGCACATCCGATGGCCGTCGAGATCGTCCATCAAGTAGGTCAACCCGCCGCACTCGGCGTGTACTGGGACGGCAGCCGCCAGCACCCGGATCTGTTCGCGCACTTCGGCATTGGCCGACAGCTGTTCGGGATACTGCTCGGGGAAACCGCCCGGGAGCACCAGCGCCGCGGTCCGCTCCGGGAGGGTCTGCGACAGCGGGTCGAAATTCCGCACTTCGGCGCCGGCGGCCGCCAGCAGTTCGGTGTGCTCGGCGTAACCGAAGGTGAAGGCGCTGCCGGCGGCCATCGCCACCACTGGTGAGCCCGTGACCGGCTCCCCCACCGCCTCCTCCGGGGACCACGGCCGGGCGCTCACCGCCGAATGGGCCAGGGACCACACGGCGTCCACGTCCACATGGCGGGCGACCAGCTCGGTCATCGCCGCGACCGCGGCTTGCGCCCGATCCCCGTGCTCGGTGGCGGTGACCAGGCCCAGGTGGCGCGACGGCACCGACAGTTCGTCGCGGCGGGGCACCGCGCCGAGCACCGGCACGCCGACGGATTCGCAGGCCTGCCGCAGCACCTGTTCGTGCCGCGCCGAGCCCACCCGGTTGAGGATCACCCCGCCGATCCGCGCATCGCGGGTCACGGTGGAGAAACCGTGCAGCACGGCCGCGATCGTCTGACTCTGGCCCCGGCCGTCGACCACCAGCAGCACCGGGGCGCCCAGCAGCCCGGCCACCTGCGCGGTGGACCCCCGAGCGGGCAGCGTGAACCGTTCGTCGATGCGGCCGTCGAACAGGCCCATCACACCCTCGACCACGGCGATGTCGGCACCGCGGGATCCGTGCCGGTAGAGCGGCCCGATCAGCTCCTCCGGCACCAGGACGGGGTCCAGGTTGCGTCCCGGCCGTCCCGCCGCGAGGCCGTGGTAGCCGGGGTCGATGAAGTCCGGGCCGACCTTGAACGGCGCCACCCGGTGGCCGGCCTGGCGCAGCGCCCCCATCAATCCCGTTGCGACGGTTGTCTTTCCGCTGCCGGATGCCGGCGCGGCGATGACGACGGCGGGCGCGCTCACCACTCGATTCCGCGCTGGCCCTTGCGCCCGGCGTCCATCGGATGCTTGACCTTGGTCATCTCGGTGACCAGATCGGCGGCGTCGATGAGACGCTGGGGAGCGTCCCGGCCGGTGATGACGACGTGCTGGGTTCCCGGCCGTGCGACGAGCACGTCGACCACCTCCGCCACGTCGACCCACCCCCATTTCAGCGGGTAGGTGAACTCGTCGAGGACGTAGAAGTCGTGCCGCTGATCGCCGAGCCGGCTGGCGATCTCGGCCCATCCCTGCGCGGCGGCCTCGGCGTGCTCGACCTCGGAGCCGGGCTTGCGGGACCACGACCAGCCCGAGCCCATCTTGTGCCACTCCACCGGCCCGCCGACGCCCAGTTCGGCATGTCGGCGGCCCAGGTCGGCGAACGCCGACTCCTCCCCCACTCTCCACTTGGCGCTCTTGACGAACTGGAACACCGCGACCGACATCCCGGCGTTCCACGCCCGCAACGCCATCCCGAAGGCGGCGGTGGACTTGCCCTTGCCGGCGCCGGTGTGGACGGCGAGAACGGGGGCGTTGCGCCGCTGGCGGGTGGTCATGCCGTCGGCCGGAACCGCCGCCGGCCTGCCCTGCGGCATCAGGCGGCCCCGCGCACGGCCCGGGCCAGAACGTCGGCACGCAGCTGCTCGAGCCGCAGCACCGGGGCGCGCAGGTGCCCGGCCAGATCGGCGGCCAGTCCCAGCCTGACGTAGGAGGTCTCACAGTCGACCACCACGGCGGCGGTGTCCTCGGCGACCAGCCGGGCTGCCGCGATATGGCTGTGGCGCAATGCATCCGGACCGCCGGTCGCGCGCCCGTCGGTGAGCACCACCACCAGCGGCCGCCGCGACCGGTCACGGGCCCGCTCGCGTACCACGACGTCGCGGGCGGCCAGCAGCCCCTCGGCCAGCGGCGTGGTGCCGCCGGTGTCAAGGCCGTCCAGGCGCCGCGCCGCGATATTCGCCGAGGTGGTCGGCGGCAGCACCAGCCGCGCTTCGTCGGCCCGGAAGGTCACCACGGCGACCTTGTCCCGGCGCTGGTAGGCATCGCGCAGCAGGGACAGCGCCGCGCCGGTGACCGCCGCCATCCGGTCCCGGGCGGCCATCGACCCCGAGGCATCGACGACGAAGACCACCAGGTTGCCCTCCCGGCCGACCCGCAGCGCGCGGCGCAGATCCTCGGCGGCGGGCCGCACGGGCCCGGGGCCAGCGCTGCGCTCGGCCGCCGTGAGCACCGTCGCGAACAGGTGCACACCGTGGCCCTCTTCGCCGGTTCGCGCCGCCCGCACCGTCGCGCCCGCGGCGTTGCGTGCCGGTGAGCGACGACCCGCGGCACCCTCCCCGACACCGGGCACCCGCAAGGCGCGGGTCCGGAAGCTCGGCGCGGGCGGGGCGGCCGGCCGCGTCGACGAACCGGCGCCCGGGGCCCGGCCGTCGCCCTGGGAAGGTGCGTCGGCGTCCTGACCGCCACCCGGCGGATCGGGGTCCTCGTCGGGTCCGGACACCTCATCGGCGGCCGACATCGCCTCGTCGAGCCGAGCGGGGTCGATCCCCGGATCGTCGAACGGGTCACGCCGGTGCCGGTGCGGCAGGGCCAGTTCGGCGGCCACCCGCACGTCCTCGGCGGCCACCGCGTCGGCCCCCCGCCAGGCGGCGTGCGCCACCGCCGTGCGGGCCACCACGAGGTCGGCCCGCATGCCGTCGACGTCGAACGCGGCGCACAACGCCGCGATCCGGTTCAGCTCTCCGTCGGGCAGGACCACCTGGTCGACACGGTCCCGGGCGACGGCGATCCGCCGGGCCAGTTCGCCGTCCGCGGCGGCGTGCCGTGCGGCGAAGGCGGCCGGGTCGGCCTCGTAGGCCAGCCGTGCCCGGATCACCTCGCTCCGCACCGCGACGTCCCGCGAGGCCGCCACGTCCACCGCGAGGCCGAACCGGTCAAGCAGCTGCGGGCGCAGCTCGCCCTCCTCCGGGTTCATCGTGCCGATCAGCACGAACCGGGACTCCCAGCTGTGCGACACCCCGTCGCGCTCGACGTAGACCCGGCCCATCGCGGCGGCGTCCAGCAGGATGTCGACCAGGTGGTCGGGCAGCAGGTTGACCTCGTCGACGTAAAGCACCCCGCCGTGGGCGCGTGCCAGCAGGCCCGGGGAGAACACGTGCTCGCCGTCGCGCAGCACCTTCTGCAGGTCCAGGGATCCGACCACCCGGTCCTCGGTGGCGCCGACCGGCAGCTCCACCAGCCGTGCGCCGGGGTCGGCCTGGGCCAGGACGTCGGCCAGGGCGCGCACTGCGGTCGATTTGGCGGTGCCCTTCTCCCCACGGATCAGCACCCCGCCGATCTCCGGGCGCACCGCGCACAGCACCAGTGCCAGCCGCAGCCGGTCGTGTCCCACGATCGCGCTGAACGGATAGGACACCCTCATGTTCACGCCCCCCGCACCATCGGCACGTGCGGGATGCCGTCCTCGAGAAACTCCGCGCCGTCCGGGGTGAACCCGAGGCGGCCGTACATCTCGGCCAGGTAGGTCTGTGCGCTGATCCGGCAGGGCCGGTCGCCCACATCGGCCAGCGCGGCCCGCATCAGCCGGGCGGTATGACCGTGACCGCGCTCAGCGGCCCGGGTGCACACCCGGCCGATACGGAACCCGGCGTCCTCCTGCAGCAGCCGCAGCGTCGAGATCACCTCGCCGCCCTCGTTCTGCAGCCAGAAGTGCCGGGTCCGCGGCTGCAGGTCGAGTCCGTCGAGTTCGAGATACGGGCAGGTCTGCTCGACGACGAAAATCTCGACCCGCAGCTGAAGCAGCGCGTAGAGGGTCGCCGCGTCCAGATCCTCCGCCCAGCTCCGGTGCAGCGGAAGGGTCACACCGCGCCCGTGCGGCCGTCCAGGCCGAGCACCCTGGTGCCGTGGTCCCAGACCTCCTGGAACAGCCGCGGCTCGGTGGACAGCTTGGAGCCCAGCGAGGGCACCATTTCCTTGAGTTTGGGCTCCCAGCCCGGGTAGCGATCATCGAAGCAGCGCTGCATCACCTCGAGCATGGCCGGCACCGCGGTCGAGGCACCCGGTGAGGCGCCGAGCAGCCCGGCGATCGAACCGTCGGCAGCCGCCAGCACGGTGGTGCCGAACTCGAGCACGCCGAGCTTCTTGGAGTCCCGGCGGATCACCTGCACCCGCTGGCCGGCGATATCGATCTCCCAGTCATTGCTCACCGCGGTGGGGGCGAACTTGCGCAACGTGTCGACGCGGTCCTCCGGTGACTGCAGCAGCTCGCCGATCAGGTACTTCAGCAGCGGCAATTCGGTCAGCCCGACACCGATCATGGAGGCCAGGTTGTTCGGTTTCACCGACAGCGGCAGGTCGGTGACCTTGCCGTTCTTGAGGAACTTCGGCGACCAGCCCGCGAACGGCCCGAACAGCAGCCAGTCCTTTCCGTTGATCACCCGGGTGTCCAGGTGCGGCATGGACATCGGCGGAGCGCCCATCGGCGGCAGCCCATAGACCTTGGCGTGGTGGGCACTGGTGAGGTCCGCCTTGCTGGTGCGCAACCACTCGCCGCTGACCGGAAAGCCACCGAAGCCCCTGACCTCGCTGATGCCCGACTTCTGCAGCAGCGGCAGCGCCCCGCCGCCGGCGCCGACGAAGACGAATTTGCTTCTCAGCCGGACCTTTTCGCCGGTCCGGCGGTTGACCACCTTGACCGTCCAGCTGCCGTCGGACTCCTGGTCGAGATCGCGGACCTCGTGCCCGAACATGGTGTCCATGCCCTGCTCTACGCCGAAGGCCAGCAGCTGGCGCGACAGCGACCCGAAGTCGACATCGGTGCCGGCAGCGGTCCAGTTCAGCGCCACCGGAGTGGAGAAGTCCCGGCCGGCGGCCATCAGCGGCAACCGGCGGGCGAACTCATCCTCGCTGTCGATGAACTCCATCGAGGCGAACAGCGGGTTGCGGACCAGCGTCTCGTAGCGGCGGCGCAGGTAGTCGACGTTCTCGGCGCCCTCGACGAAGCTGACGTGCGGAATGGGATTGAGGAAGCCGCGGACGTCGCGCAGGATGCCGTTCTCGTGGGCGTAGGCCCAGAACTGGCGGGTGACCTGGAACTGCTCGTTGACGTTGATCGCCTTGGCGATGTCGATGGTGCCGTCGGGCTTCTGCGGGGTGTAGTTCAGTTCGCACAGCGCGGAGTGGCCGGTGCCGGCGTTGTTCCAGGG
>JAGQTO010000203.1:0-3722 GCA_020439025.1 Mycobacterium sp.
GTTGCAGCGGGTGTAGGCCCGCACCGCGAACTTCGGCTTCTTCTTGGCCTTGTTGACCAGAGCCTTCTTTGCCATGTGCTCAGTTCTCCTTGAACGGGAAGCCCAGCGCCCGCAACAGCGCCCGGCCTTCGTCGTCGTTCGTCGCCGAGGTGACGACGGTGATGTCCATACCGCGGGGCCGGTCGATCGAGTCCACGTCGATCTCGTGGAACACCGACTGCTCGGCCAGGCCGAAGGTGTAGTTGCCGTGGCCGTCGAACTGCTTGGGGCTCAGCCCGCGGAAGTCGCGGATACGCGGCAGCGCGATGGAGACCAGTCGGTCGAGGAACTCCCACATCCGGTCGCCGCGCAGGGTGACCCGGGCGCCGATCGGCATGCCCTCGCGCAGCTTGAACTGGGCGATCGACTTGGTGGCCTTGCGGATCTCCGGCTTCTGACCGGTGATCAGCGCCAGGTCGTTGACCGCGCCGTTGATGAGCTTGGCGTCCCGGGCGGCGTCGCCGACACCCATGTTGACGACGACCTTCACCACACCGGGGATCTGCATCACGTTGGCGTAGTTGAACTCTTTGTTCAGCGCGTCGCGAATCTCGCTGCGGTAGCGCGCCTTCAGGCGCGGCTGAACCTTCTCGGCGGTTGTCATGAGCTGATGTCCTTGCCGTTGCGCTTGGAAATACGGACCCGCTTGCCGGACTCCTCGTCCACCCGGTAGCCGATGCGGGTCGGCGTGCCGTCGGAGTCGACGACCATCACGTTGGAGACGTGGATCGGAGCCTCCTGGGTGACGATGCCGCCCGAGGAGGCCCCACGCTCGTTGGCCGACTGCGCGGTGTGCTTCTTGATCCGGTTGACGCCCTCGACGAGGACCCGGTTGCGCTCGGGGTAGGCCTTCAAAACCTTGCCCTTGGCGCCCTTGTCCTTGCCGGCGATGACCAGAACGGTGTCGCCCTTGTGGACCTTCATCTACAGCACCTCCGGGGCCAGCGAGACGATTTTCATGAAGCGCTTCTCGCGCAGCTCACGGCCGACCGGGCCGAAGATGCGGGTCCCGCGCGGGTCATTGTCGGCCTTGATGATCACCGCGGCGTTCTCGTCGAACTTGATGTAGCTGCCGTCCGGCCGGCGACGCTCCTTGACGGTGCGCACCACCACGGCCTTGACGACATCGCCGCGCTTGACGTTGCCGCCCGGGATCGCATCCTTGACGGTGGCCACGATGATGTCGCCGATGCCGGCGTAGCGCCGCGACGAGCCGCCCAGCACGCGGATGCACAAGATCTCCTTGGCACCGGTGTTGTCGGCAACCTTGAGCCGCGATTCCTGCTGAATCACCAGATCTCCCTCGGTTGTGCACGCCGAAGCTTCCCTGGGCAGGCCGAAGGGAACCTGACGTGCGCGGTCTTCGTCACCCCAGGGCACGCGGGGCCGACTGAACGCCGGCCGAGGTCTGCCCGAGGCAACCCCCCGATACTAGGTGACAGGCCCGCCGTCAGCCAAATCCGCGCTCTCCCCCTCCCGCCCAGACCCCGCCCCTACCCCGCGAGCAGACGTAAACGTCCCAGTAATCCACGGCGTGTCGGGGACGTTTACGTCTGCTCGGCGGGAAAAGCTACCCGTCAGGCCACGCAGCGGAAGCCGATGTGGGTGGTGGAACTGTCCTGGGACTGCGGCGAGCGCGCGGCGGGCCGATAGCGGTGGCAGTACTCCGGGGCGCACAGGTGCGAGCCGCCCTTGAGGGTCTGGATCAGCGACGGGTCGGGTTCGGCGGACTTGGGGCAGCAGGAGTTCGACGGCTGCATCTGGTGGTGGCCCGAATACTTGGTGGTCGTCCACTCCCAGACGTTGCCGATCATGTCGACCAGGCCGTAGCCGTTCGGCGGGAAGGTGCCCACCGGCGAGGTGCCGGTCCAGCGCGCGGTTCCGTTGCCCCGGGCGCCGTCGTTGCGGTACGGAAAGCGGCCCTGCCAGGTGTTGGCCATCAGCGTCCCGCCCGGTTGCGGGTCCTCGCCCCACGGGTAGGTGCTCGACGCCCCGCCGCGCGCGGCGTACTCGAACTCGGCCTCGGTCGGCAGCCGGCGCCCGGCCCAGGCGGCGTAGGCCCCGGCATCGGGGTAGGCGACCTGAACGACGGGGTGATCGTCTTTACCGGCGATGTCGCTGCCCTCGCCGAAGGGACGGCGCCAGTACGCTCCGGGCGCCCAGTCCCACCACTGCCGCCAGTCCTCCAGATTCACCGGGCCCGCGGTGGCGCGGAAGACCAAAGCACCGGGCAGCAGATCCCCGGGGGCCACCCCGGGATACAGCGCCGGGTCCAGCGGCCGTTCGGCGACGGTGACGTACCCGGTGTCCCGCACGAACTCGGCGAACTGGGCGTTGGTCACCGGATGGCGCTCGATCGCGAACGGCGCCACGGTCACGGTGTGGATCGGGGCTTCCTCGGGATAGAAGCTCGTCGAGCCCATCCGGAACGAACCACCGGGTAGTTCGACGAGGTCGGTCAGCACACTCTTGAGCCTAGGCCGCGGTGAGTGAGGAGCCACGCACAGCGCTTCTCAAAAACCGTCTGCGTGGTCACTCACTCGACGAGAAAGCTTCAGTCGCGGGCGAAGGCGACCGCCAACTCACGCTCGAGGTCGACGTACGGGGCGCCCGACACGTCGACCACCGCTTTGGCAATGGTCCCGCCGGTGAACGGGAACGGGGCGGTGTAGGCCGCAGACACCGGCTGACCGAGGTTGCGGCCCACCTCGACTCCCCCGCCCGCCAGCCCGAAGATGAACGGGTGCGCCTTGACGTCGGGAAGGGTCGCCACCGCGGCACCGTCGACGTAGAGAGTGACCACGCCGATCGGGGTATGCGTGCCCTCCAGTGTCCCGGTCCGCGCGTAGCCGACCCCGAGGATGTGATCGCCGAGCGGCACCGGATCTGGCGCGATCACCCGCTGCTCGGATTCACCGAAGAAGTTGTAGACGAACGCAAGCCGCCCGTCCTCGACGAACAGAACGTAGCCACCGTGCCCGGCGCCCTGTTTGAGCAGGACGCCGCTGACATCGGCACTGTGGACGCTCACCTCCGCCAGCACCGAGAAGGAGCGGCCGGCGATGTTCACGCACGCCCCCACCGACACCGGAGCGGTATTCGGGTAGTAGGTGTAACTGGTCCGGTCACCGCCCACCGTCGGCCGCCACCGCCCGATCATCTCGAACACGCTCAGGTCGGCCAGCGGCAAACCGTTGTACTTCTCCGCTTCGGCGAACCACAGCGCCTGCATCTCGGCCAGCTTTTCCGGCTGCTCGGCGGCGAGGTCGTGGCACTGACTGCGGTCGTTCTCGACGTGATAGAGCTCCCAGCGATCTTTGTCGAAGTTCGACCAGCCCGAGGGGGATGCCGCATGCACCGTGTTCGCGAACCAGCCCTGATGCCAGATCCCGCGGGTGCCGAGCATGGTGTAGAACTGGACGTCCTTTCCGGTCTCGGCACTCGGATCGGCAAGGGCCGCTGCGAAACTCACCCCGTCGAGCGGCTTCTGGGCGATGCCCTTGACGGTGTCGGGCGGGTCGATGCCCAAGAGGTCGTAGACAGTGGGGGCGATATCGCAGACGTTGACGTAGTTGTCCCGAACCTCGCCGCGGGCGGCGATGCCGGCCGGCCAGGAGACGATCGCGGTGTCGGCGATGCCGCCCTCGTGGGAGGCGTAGCGCTTGTAGAGCTTGTACGGGGTG
>JAGQTO010000203.1:3909-4483 GCA_020439025.1 Mycobacterium sp.
GATAAGCGTGTTGTCGAGCTGACCTGATTCCTCCAGATAGTCCAGGACCCGGCCGATCTGGGCGTCGGTGTAGGACAGGAACCCGGCGAAGACCTCCGCCATCCGGGCGAAGAGGCGCTTCTCCTCGTCGGACAACGAGTCCCAGGGCCGCACGGTGTCCTGCAGGGGCCATGGTTCACCCTTGGGACCCTTGACATCCAGGTAGGGGTTGACCGGCGACAGCTCCGTTTCGGGGGGCACGATCCCGAGCTTCTTCTGGTTCTCCAGAACGATGTCGCGATAGCGCTCGTAGCCCATGTCGAAGGCGCCCGCGTAGCGATCGGACCACTCCTTGAACACGTGATGCGGCGCATGCCCGGCTCCCGGACACAGGTAGGTGAACCACGGCTTGCCCGGGGCGGCCTGGGTGGAGTCGCGAATGAACTCGATCGCCTTGTCGGCGAGGTCTTTGGAGAGGTGATAGCCCTGTTCCGGGGTGGCCGGGGCCTCGACCGGGTGGTTGTCGTAGACGAGTTCGGGGTACCACTGGTCGGTCTCTCCGCCGAGGAATCCGTAGAACCGCTCGAAGCCCCGC
>JAGQTO010000204.1 GCA_020439025.1 Mycobacterium sp.
CCAGTACCCGGCCCCGACGCCGCCGCCCTGGTACCAGCGGCCTGCTGCTCTGGTCGGCCTCGGTGTGCTGACCGCCGTGGTGCTGGCACTGCTGGTCTACGCGGTGGTGAAATTCACCGGCGCGGGCACCTCCAACAGCCCGGCCGGCACGTCGAGCAGTTCGAGCTCCGCGACCTCCTCGACGCCCGGCCCGACGGAGTCCGACGCGCCGGCACCCGCACCCACAGGCCAGACCACCGCGGCCCCCCCACCGGAGACCACGACGATCACCTCGACGGTGCCGCCCACTTCCTCCACCCCGACCACCACCGAGGCCCCGACGCCCTCGACAACCACCTCGATCACCACGTCGGTGACCACCGTCACCGAGACCACCACCAAAAGGCCGTGGTTCCCGACGCTGCCGACGCTCAAACCGACCCTTTTGGAACCTCCGGGCGACGGGTGAGCGCCGCTCGCCCGCGGCGCCGGCCCCTCCGATGACCCGCATGGCCTGCCCGGTCATGGAGCTCGGCGCGGCTATCGTGGATAGCCGCCGCCGGAAAGGGAATGCCACGTGAGCCAAGCGCTGGGTCTGTCGATCGGGACGACGAACCTCGTGGCAGCCCGCCCAGGCCGCCGTCCCGTGATCCGCCGCTCCGTGGTGACGCTGTGGGACGGCCGGCCCGCCGAGGTCGGTGTCCCCTCCGAGAACCCCGAACTCACCAGCCCCGACCTGACCGAGGCGGGACTGGTGCTGCGCGGCTTCGTCGAACGGGTCGGCGACCCGGTCGCGCTGGTGGCCGCAGACGGGTCGTCCCATCGGGGCGAGAACCTGGTGGCCGCGGCGCTGGAGGCGGTCGCCCGGTCGGTCGACGACGGCACACCGCCGGGTCCGGTGGTGGTGGCCGCACCCGCTTATTGGGGGCCGGCCACCCTCGGCTCGTTGCGGGGTGCCCTGCGGCACAGCAGCACGCTGTCACCCGGCGGGGTTCCCCCGACGATCGTCTCGGACGCCGCGGCCGCACTGGCCGCCCTGCAGGCCGATCCCGGGCTGCCCGGCAGCGGAGTTGTGGTGCTGTGCGACTTCGGCGCCGGCGGCACCTCGATCACCCTCGCCGACGCGGGGGCGAGCCTGGCGGCGATCGGCGAGACGGTCCGATTCCGGGACTTCTCCGGCGATCAGATCGACCAGGCACTGCTGGACCGGGTGCTGGCCGACCTTCACGCCGTTGGCCACGGCGAACCCGACAGCACCGCCCCGGTGGGCGCGCTGACCCGGCTGCGCGAGGAATGCCGGCTGGCCAAGGAACGCCTGTCGGCCGACACCGACACCCTGATCCCGGTCGATCTGCCCGGCCATCGTTCCGAGGTCCGGATCCGTCTTGCCGACCTCGACGCCGCGATCGCCGATCCGCTCGCCGGTTTCCTCGACGCCCTGGCCGATGCACTGGAGCGCAACCGGATTCCTGTGGCGCGCTTGGCTGCGGTCGCGATCGTCGGCGGCGGGGCGGCGATTCCGGCGATTCGCTCGCGTCTTTCCGAGACGCTGCGCGTTCCGGTGATCAGCACCCCGGAGCCCGGTACCGCGGCGGCGGCGGGCGCCGCCACCCTGGCTGCGCGGGGCGTGCTTCCCGAGGCGCCCACCTCGATGGCGACCTCCGCCGCCGAGGCGCCGACCTCGATGGCGACCTCGGCCGCCGACGCGCCGACCAATCTGGCCCCCGCGGCGTGGGCGTCCGGGGCCGCCGGACAAGCCGCCACCGAATCGGCCTCCGACGGCTCCCCGTCGGCGACGTTCCGCGCGCTGGCTTGGTCGCAGGACGACGACGCCGCGGGCGAGCCCGTCCCCTACGCCGGGGAGGACTACTCGGCCCCTCCCCCGACCGGGCCGGCGCCGCAGGAGATGTTCGCGGCCGATGACGGGGAAACGGTGGTCGTGGCCACCGAGCTGCCCTGGTACCGCCGCCCTCCCCTGATCTTCGGGCTGGCCGCCGCACTGGCGGCCCTGGCCGTCGGCGGATTGGCGATAACGTTGACCGCTGTCGAGAGCGGCCCCACCACGACCACCACCAGGGTGACCAAGCCCGGCGAGAGCCCAGGCAGCTCCGCGCCGAACCCGGCCGTGCCGCAAACCGTCACCGTCACCGGGGGCAACGGAGAGACCACCGTTTCCACCATCACCCCGACCACCACCGAGTCGACCGCCACCACGACGACAACGACCCCGACGACGACCACCACCACGACGACCACGACCACCACGACCCCGACGACGACCACCACCACAACGACGACGCCGACGACGACAACGACGACGCCCACGACGACCCGGACCACCACGACGACGGCACCGCCGACCACCACCGCGGCACCGACGACCACCGCCGCACCGACCACCACCGCGGCGCCCACCACGACCGCGGCACCGGAGCCGACCACCGCCGCACCCGAACCGACCACCGCCGCGCCGCAGCCGACCGTCACGGTTGAGCCCGCAGTCACGACGCAGGCGGTCATTCCCGACGCGCCGCTTCCGGAGACCAAACCCGCCCCGGTGGAGTAGCCCGCCGGGGCGCACACCGACCGCCGGTCGGGCCGGAAAATCCCGACCTCGCTCGCGCGCGGCGGGCCGAAGATGCGACGATGGAACCTCAACAAGCACCCGTTACCCACTGGTAACGACAGCCAAGTCGCCGCTCGCGGCAACCGAACTGGAGAGGGACGTCGTGGACACCCAGACGCTCATCCGGCTGATCATCGGCCTCACCATGACCGCCATCGTCGGGGTCCTGGCCGTCAAGCGGATCCTGTGGCTGACCAAGCTCATCAGCTCAGGTCAGCCCACCGCCGACGAGCGCGGCCGCAAGAACCATCTCGGTGAACGGATCGCCAACCAGATCAAAGAGGTGTTCGGGCAGACCCGTCTGCTGCGCTGGTCGATACCCGGCACGGCGCACTTCTTCACCATGTGGGGCTTCTTCATCCTCGCCACGGTCTACCTCGAGGCCTACGGTGTGCTCTTCGACCCGAAGTTCCACATCCCGTTCGTCGGCAAGTGGGCGATCCTCGGCTTCCTGCAGGACTTCTTCGCGGTGGCGGTGCTGCTCGGCGTGATCGTCTTCGCCATCATCCGCATGCGCGCCGAACCCAAGGAACACGGCCGCGCGTCGCGGTTCTACGGCTCGCACAACGGTGGCGCCTGGCTGATCCTGTTCATGATCTTCAACGTCATCTGGACCTACGCGCTGTTCCGCGGCGCCGCGGTCGCAGTCGGGAACCTGCCCTATGACAAGGCGGCGTTCTTCTCCCACGCGATGGGCTCGCTGCTGCGACCGCTGGGGATGCACACCAACGAGATCATCGAGACGGTGGCCCTGCTGCTGCACATCGGCGTCATGCTGGTGTTCCTGCTGATCGTGCTGCACTCCAAGCACCTGCACATCGGCCTGGCTCCGCTGAACGTCACCTTCAAGCGGCTGCCCAACGCGCTGGGCCCGCTGCTGCCGATGGAGTCCAAGGGCATCTACATCAACTTCGAGGATCCCGCCGAGGACGCCGTGTTCGGACACGGCAAGATCGAGGACTTCACTTGGAAGGGCTACCTGGACCTCACCACGTGCACCGAGTGCGGTCGCTGCCAGTCGCAGTGCCCGGCCTGGAACACCGGCAAACCGCTGTCTCCGAAGCTGCTCATCATGGACCTGCGCGACCACCTGTTCGCCAAGGCGCCCTACATCTTCGGTGATAAGAACCCGACCGCCGACGCCCTCGTCGACACCGAGGGCGGCTTGGAGATGACCCACGCCGACGACGAGCACCACGTGCCCGAGTCCGGTTTCGGCCGAGTGCCGGAGAACTCCCCGCTGCAGGCCACCCGGCCGCTGGTCGGTGATGCCGAGGCGCTCGGCGTGATCGACCCCGACGTGCTCTGGTCGTGCACCACCTGTGGCGCGTGCGTCGAGCAGTGCCCGGTGGACATC
>JAGQTO010000205.1 GCA_020439025.1 Mycobacterium sp.
GCCCATGCGGCTTCGTCGAGCCCATCGCGACGGTCGGGGGAGAGGACGCCGGTGGCGACGAGATCGTCGATGCAGGCGCTGAGTATCCGGAACGGATGCCGATCCGGCGAGACGTTCTCATCGGTGTGGTGCAGGCCGCCCGGGGCGAAGGCCGTCCGGAAAAGGCCCGGTTCGGCCAGGGCGAAATCGACGTAGGCCTGCCCGGTGGCGCGCAGTCGGGCCAGCGCCCGGAGGTCCTTGCGGTCACGCGGGGGCAGTGCGGCCAGTGCCTCCACCATGGACTCGCCGAGCAGGGTCATTCCGTGGATCTGAACCGCGGTCAGCAGGGCCTGCCGGTCGGAGTAATGACGGTAGGCCGCGGAGTTGCTGACCCCGGCGGCCCGTTGGACATCGCGGAGCACGACGGCGTCGGGTCCCCCTCCGCGGGCCAACTCCACTGCGTGCTCCAGCAGTGCTTCGCGCAGATTGCCGTGGTGATACGTCGCCGGCGCCATGTCGTCAAGTCTGTCACCAGGCGGATCTGGATACGGGCGGGCCGCTGTGAGGTCGAGGCCAAAACCCGGTTTACCGGCGTTGATGTGTAACCGCGACCTCGGCGAGTTGGAATTCCGCGCTGTCACGGGTTAGCGTCGCGGGTCGGCCGATGCCGACTGCAGCTGGGTGTGGCCACCGAGCCACGAGTTCACAGCTGATTCCTAATCTCATCGTTGGACAACGGTGAGACCGTTTCGTAACCTGATCGAGACCTAACGTAGATCGACAGGTAGATCGGTGGAGAAGTCGCCGATGGTAGGCAAAGGACTCGCAGTTTTGAAGTTTCACGCCCCGGTTGTCGCAAAGTCAGGTTTCCGCAGCCGTTTCGCCGGAGTTGCTCTTGCATTCGCAATGCTCGCCGCCGGGTGGGGTGGCACGGCTTCTGCCGAGCCGTCCCAGGACCTGCTGACCAAACTCAACGAGCTGAACAAGAAGGTCGAGCAGCTCACCCAGACCATCAACGCGGCTCAGGCGGATTTCGACAACAAGATGCGGGTGCTGGCCGAGGCCGACGCCAAGCAGGTCGAGGACTTGGCCGCTCTGGAGACGGCCAAGGTGCGATTGGCCGACTACCAGCGCGGTGTCGACAGGATCGCCGCTGCGGTCTACATGGGTGGACGTGCCGACGCCCCCACTGCGATCCTCACGTCCTCATCGCCCACACGGCTGATCGACAAGCTCTCTGTTCAGCGGGTGATGGCCGTGCAGGCCTCCGGGCAGATGCGGGACTTCCGCCAGGCGATCGCAGACATCCAGGTTGTCGAGGCCGCATCGGCGAAGTCCGCGGCTGAGGCCAGGATCGCTGCCGATTCTGCCGCCACGGTCCGAGCGGACTTGCAGAAACAACAATCCGAGCTGAAGGCGCAACTCGCGGCCGTCGCCGACGAGGCCGCGCTGACCGCCCAGCCGTCGGCGGTGCTGGCGGCAATGGGCATTGTGGCCCCCATGCCCACGGTCGGGGTGAACGGTCTGGTCCCCAACGCGCGACGGCTGCTGCAGTACATCATGACCACCTATCCCGGTGTGCGGTCCATCGGCGGCGTGCGGTCCGATCCGCTTCCGGATCACCCGAGCGGCCGCGCGCTGGACGTCATGATCGGCTCCGATATGGGGCTCGGGGATGCCATCAACGCCGACATCCAGAGTCAGGCAGCACGGTTCGGCGTCTCGTACACCATGTGGCGGGTGGCGGCACACTTCGACCACGTTCACATCACGGTCAACTGATCGCCTCGGGATTCTCGATCCGGACCGAATAGGGTCCGAGGTATGAGCACCGGCATGAACACCGCAGCTGACCAACCGGCCGTCGTCGCGGGTAGCGACGGATCCGACGCCGCACTCGGGGCCGCCCGGTGGGCCGCGGAGTTCGCCGCCCGGGCGGGGTTGCCGCTGACGCTGGTGCATGCGGTTCCGAAGCTGGACTTCCACTTCCTCGGCGCCGGCGCACCCGCCGAACTCGGAGCGGTCTCGGACGGCGACAGCGTGCTCGCCGCGGCAGAGAACGCTGTGCGCGCCAAGCATCCTGATCTTGCGATCCGAACGATGGCCGTCAAGGGCGCTGTCGCGGCCGCGTTGGCCGAGGCCGTGCCCTCGGCCAGGCTCGTGGTGGTGGGCGCAGGGGCCTCAGATCATCGCGTATTGGGCGGTCAGGCTCTGCGGATCGTGCACCGTGCCGAATGCCCGGTCGTGGTCTGGCGACCCCCGCTGGCCAAACGGACCGGAAAGCCGTTGCCCGTCGTCGTCGGCATCGACGAATCCGATAGGTCGGACCGCGCGCTGACCGAGGCGTTCGACATCGCCCGCACGCTGCACGCGCCGTTGACCGTCGTGCACATGTGGGAGATCGGTACGGCGGTCGGCATGGGCGACCTGGGCGGCGAGGGAAACATGGATTGGCAGTTGTTGAAGATGCTGGAGTCCCAGCAGCGCCAACGGATGGACGAGTTGGTCGCACCGTTGGCCGCCAAGTACCCGAACGCCCACGTGAACAAAGTCTTTCAGGACGTCAGCCCGGCCAAAGGCCTCACCGATCTGTCCCGGGAGGCGCAGTTGGTGGTGGTGGGCAGCCACGGCCGCGGCAAGCTCGCTGACGCGATCCTCGGCACGGTCAGCCAGAGCCTCGTCCATCACGCCGAATGTCCGGTGCTGGTGGTGCGGTAGCCGGCGAAACGCGCGATGTTGGCCCATAAGGAATTTGCCGGCATGGAGTTAGAAGTCATCGCCTTCGATCTCGCGTCGTGCCGGATCGCGCAGGAACGAGGCGCCGATCGCATCGAACTGTGCGCCAATCCCCACGAGGGGGGAACCACACCGTCCTACGGCATGATCGCCGCCGCCAGACGCAGCACCTCCGTCCAGCTGTTTCCGATCATCCGGCCGCGGGGCGGCGACTTCCTCTACTCGGCAGTCGAATTCGAGGCCATGCTCGCCGACGTCAAGCAGTGTGCGGGGTTGGGGTGCGACGGCGTGGTGATCGGCATGCTGGGCGATGACGGCGGCATCGACGTTCAGCGCTGCGCCGAGCTGATCGACCACGCCGGATCGATGCAGGTCACCTTCCACCGTGCCTTCGACCGGGTCAGGGATCCGCTGGCGGCGCTTGAGGCGGTCATCGGTCTGGGATGTACCAGGATCCTCACCAGCGGTCTGCATCCGAACGTCGAGGAGGGCAAGGAGGTCATCAAGGCGCTGGTCGACGCGGCCGGCGACCGGATCACGATCATGGCGGGATCCGGCCTGAGGGCCACCAATGTCCTCGAGATCGCGACGTTCACCGGTGCCAGCGCATTTCACAGTTCGGCCCGGACGCTCCGCGCGAGCCGGATGCGGTACCTGAATCCGGCGCTTGGCGAGTCACTCGACTCGGTCAGCATCGATCCCGACGAGGTAGCGCGGCTCAGACGGATTCTCGACGCTCTGGAAGAGGGCCCGTTCCAGCGTTGAAGGGTGCGCTGGGTGGCTCGTCCTCGAGCCGCGTCACCAGCTTCGCGAGTAGCTGGGCCGCCAGCGCGGCGGCGCCGAACACGATCAGCAGCCAGAGCGGCGGCCGGGCCAGCTCCCAGACGAACAGCGCCGACCACAGCCAGGCACCCTGAGTAACGGCGAGCACCGCCGCGGCAGCGGCGAGGGACACCGCCGGCACGCTGACCTGCAACGGCGTCCAGGTGTTGATCGAAAAGGCCACCAGCGATCCCATCGCCGCCCCAGTCGCCAGTGCCGGCGTCAACATCCCCCCGACGGCCCCGGTGCGCAGGAAAAACGCGGTGAGCAGAGGCTTGAGGACCAGCACGGCCGCCGCGGAGGTGAACGTCAGCCCACTGCTGATGCTGACCGTCAGGACGCTCTTGCCGTTGCCGGGCAGTTCCGGCAGGTAACGCGAGCACAGGCCGACCGCCAGCCCGGCCGTGGCGATGGCCGGGATCAACAGCCACGAGTCACCCACCCGACGGGCACGGGCGACGTTCATCAATCGGTTGAATGCGATGCCGACCGCAACGGCCACCGGAGCCAGCGCAATGGCAAGGCCGGTGAGCAGGTAGGACACGTTCGCTTCAGGCCAGTGCAGCGGCACCTCGAGGTGGGTGATCGGCGCGGCCACCGCGACGGCCAGGCTGGAGGTGATCAGCGCTGTCCCGGCGATGCGAAGGCTCCACTGCCGCAACAGGATCTGGATCGCGAACAGCGCCCCACCAAGCGGAACGCTGTAGACCGCGGCCAGCCCGGCGCCGGCCGCGCAGCTCAACAGGATCTGCCGGTCCTCCGCGGTCAGTGCCCATCGCGACGTTCCGCGATCACCGAGGGCCGCGGCGACCTGACGCGGCGCACCTTCCCGGCCCAGCGAGGCCCCGGTGCCGACCACAAGAATCTGCAAGGCCGCGTCGAGGGACAGCGCTCGCAGTGGCAGCCGCCTCCCGCTGGCGATGGCCTCCGACAGCGGCGGAATCCGGGTGCGGCGCCGCAGCAGCCACCATCCCAGCCCGGCCAATGCCCCGCCGATCGCCGGGCCGAGGGCGCGCCGGATCCGGCTAGCGCCGGTCACGCCGTCGAGCAGGCTGCCGAACTTGTAGTGGTAGGTGAGGTGCTCGATGACGTGCAGCAGCCAGGTGGTGGCGGCGCCGGCCAGCCCGGCCAGCAGGCCGATCGCGATGACTGCGCAGGCGAATTCCAGGTTCCGGCGGTGCGGGGCGGCCATCTCAGCGCGCTCCATTCGGGCTGAGGACGCCGTCGAGAGCCGCCGGATCACCGGCGTGGGAGGCTGCCCGGATGGTGATCGCGCGGTCGTCGAGGACGAAACGGCCACCGGCCCAACGCTGCACCGGTCGGAGGGAGCAGTCGACGACCACCTGTTCCGATAGGCCGGGATCCACAGCCACAGAGCGGAAGCCGAGGAGGTGGTGGGCTACGCGCCCGGTATCGGTGGGGAGCAGCGCATAGACCTGCACGACGTGCCGCCCGGGCCGCGGCCCGGTGTTGGTGACGGTGACCGACGCCCCGAAGCGCTCGCCGTCGACACGTCCGACAACCAGATCGGTGATAGTGAAAGAGGTGTAGCCCAAACCGAATCCGAGCGGATAGGCGGCCGGGGTGCCATCGCGGTCGAGCTTGCGCTGACCCCACCACCGGCCGTAGGTGACGGTGCTCGCGTCCCAGTCCACCACCGGCAGGTCCGCCCGGCGGTGCGGGATCGCCATCGGCAGACGCCCGGACGGATCGGCATCCCCGAGCAGAACGTCGGCGACGGCGCGGCCGCCCTCCATGCCGGGATACCAGGCCAGCAGTACTGCGGCGACCTGGCCGTCCCAGGGGTCGAGCACGATGGTTCCCCCGCCGATCACCACAACGATGGTTCGGGGATTGGCGGCGGCCACCGCCACGATGAGCGCGACGTCATCGGTGTGCAGTCGAAGATCACGCCGGTCACCGCCGAACTTCTTCTGTTTCGCCACCCGGGCGGCCACTTTGACCAATGTCGCCGCGAACGGCCGGAATCGGGCGATGCCGCCGAGCAACTGTGTCGACTCGACGTCCACCCCGATCAGTGACTCACCCTCGTCCTCCGAGGACAGGCCCACCACGACCACCGCCGCATCAGCGCCGCGCGCTGCGGCGGCGCCGGTCGCCGGGTCGCTGCCCGCGACGTGGATCAGTCTGTCGCCCAACCGTTCCCGCAGCCCTTCGAGGATGGTGGCCGATGAAGGCGGAGTCACCATGGATGAGCCCACGTCGCCCTGGTTGGGCTGGTCGGCCAGCGGGCCGAGCAAGACGACCCGTGCCACCGACTCGCCGTCCAACGGAAGCGCCGGTACGCCGTCACCGTAGCGGTTGCGCAGCAGCACCGCCCCCCTGCTCGCAACTTCCCGGGCCAGGCGCCGGTGTCGGGCCGATGCCACGACCTGCATGGGTGGCGTGGGCCGGGCGCGCAAGGCCAGTCGCATCTGGGCCGACAGGTGCCGGCGCGCGGCCCGCTCGACATCGCCGCGGGACAGAGTCCCGGCGACCAGGGCGGCCGGCAGGGCGGCCGCGCGCTGCTGGCGAAAGGGCATCTCCAGATCCTGTCCCGCGCCGACCGATCCGACGGGATCGCGCAGCCCCCAGATGAAGTCGGTCATCACGAATCCGCCGAAGCCCCAGTCCCCGCGCAGGATGTCGGTGAGCAGGTGCCGGTTTTGCCCCGCCCAGGTCCCGTTGACGGAGTTGTAGGCGCTCATCACGCAATCCGCGCCGGCCTCCACTACGGCGCGGAAGTGCGGCAGATACACCTCGCGCAGCACATCATCATCGACCCGGACGTCGACCCGGAACCTCGCCTCCTCCATGGAGTTCAGTGCGAAATGCTTCACGCAGGTCATCACCCATGGGTTTGCCCCCCGTACGGCCGCGGCTCCCATCGCCCCCAGGAGCAGGGGGTCCTCGCCGTAGGACTCCTGCGTGCGGCCCCAGCCGGGGGCGGGGGCAAGGTTCACGCAGATGCCCGCCCACAGGTTCGCGCCCTGGGCTCTGGCCTCGGCCCCGATGGCGTCGGCGACGGCGCACTCCAACTCGGGATCCCACGTGGCGGCCCGGGCCAGGGCCACCGGGAACGCCGTCGAGGTGCCGAGCGTGACCCCGCGCGGGCCGTCGGTGAAACGGATGCCGGGGACGCCGAGTCGGTCGATACGTCCGGCGGGGAACGGAACGCTGTTGTAGCGCTGCGACATTCCCGCGATACCCCGCAGCATCGTCAGGTCGCCGTCGAGCAGCCAGAGCAGCTCCTCGTCGGTCAGCCTGCCGGCCAGAGCGGCGGCGGCGTCGGCGACGCTTTGATGACCGCTGCGGACGGTGTCGACGGCGGCGGCGAAAGCGGTGCCGGCAGGACATATCGGGTCGGAAGCGGGCATCGGCTAGGGCGTGTCTCCTATAT
>JAGQTO010000206.1 GCA_020439025.1 Mycobacterium sp.
CGGGTCAACGCAGTGGCGCCCGGGTTCGTCCACACTCCGCTCACCGAGGCCGCGGCCGCCATCCCCGGCGTCGTCGAGGACTACGTGGAGAACACAGCTCTGGGCCGGGCCGGCACGCCCGAGGACGTCGCTGCGGCCGTCGCCTTCCTCTGCTCGCCGCAGTCTGCCTGGATGACCGGTGAGGTTCTGGACCTCAACGGCGGCGCGCACCTCAAGCGCTATCCCGATATCCACCAACACCTGAGCAAGCTGATGGGACAGTAGATCGGGTGAAGACGCAGTTCACCCCGAGCCAGAAGCGCGCACTGGCGATCGTCACCGGTATCGCACTTCTGTTCGGCGCCTATTTCCTGCGCCGCTACTTCCTGCTGCTGGTGATAGCAGCGATCGTCGCCTACCTTTTCAGCCCGCTGTACAACCGGCTGAACGCCAAAATCCACGGCGGTCTGGCCACCACGCTGACCGTGCTGGCCGCACTGGCCACCGTCGTCATCCCGGTCACCCTGGTGATCTCACTGGCCACGGTCCAGATCTCGCACATGCTCATGAACGTGGGTGAGTGGGCCCAGACCGCCGACCTCAACGCACTCGGCGACAAGGCCATCACCATGGCCAATCAACTGTTGGCCAAGCTTCCGTTCAAGACCCCGGGCATCAACCTGGACGCGTTGCGCGACAACTTCGGCAAGGTGGCCCGGACGGTCGGCGAGTGGCTGCTGCGGACGCTCAGCGGCGCTGCCGGCGGGGCGATCGGGTTCATCACCTCGGCGATCATCTTCCTCTACGTTCTGATCTCACTGCTGGTCAACAAGACCGAGTTGATCACCCTGGTCCGCCGCCTCAACCCGCTGGGCGAGGAAGTCACCGACCTGTACCTGGCGAAGATGGGCGCCATGGTCAAGGGAACGGTCAAGGGCCAGTTCATCATTGCGGCGATCCAGGGCTTTCTCGGCGCAGCGTCGATCTATATCGCCGGTTTCCACCAGGCCTTCTTCGTCATGGCACTCCTCCTGATAGCGCTGTCGATCATCCCGCTGGGAAGCGGCATCGTGACGATCCCGTTCGGCATCGGGATGATGTTCTTCGGCAACATCGCCGGCGGGCTGTTCGTGGTGCTGTTCCACATCCTGGCCATCACCAATATCGACAATGTCCTGCGACCGATCCTGGTACCCAAGGAGGCACGCCTGGATCCGGCGCTCATGCTGCTGTCGGTGTTCTCCGGCATCGCGATGTTCGGGTTCTTCGGGATCATCCTGGGGCCGGTCCTGATGATCCTCATCGTCACCACGATCGCGGTGTACCTCGATGTGTACAAGGGCGTGGAGATGGAGCAGCCCGGGGTGCCCGAGGATCGCAAGAAACTGTTCGGCCGGGGCCGAAAGGCCCGTGCCCAGAAAAAGCCGGCGGAGAAAAAGCTGCCTGAGGGTGCCGAAGGGCGAGCGGCCGAGGAACCGGATCAGCCCGCCGAACCCGGGGCGGAGACCGCTACGCCAAGCGCTCCTTGAGGAATTCCACGACCCGCTTGCGGGCCTCGTAGGCGGGGTGTCCCTCGACCTCCCGGACCTCCTCGGTCAGCACCGAATGCGCGATCCGGCCGAAGCCGCCGGCGTTTCCGGGCGAGGAGTCGATCTCGATGACCTCGAAGGCGTCGCCGAGCCGGTCCTTGAGCGTCTTGAACCGCTCCGCCGGGGCCATGGGGTCGCCGGAGAATCTCAGCGCCAGCGCGCACAGCCCCTCCTCGGAGGCCCGCTCCTCGATGACGCTCATCTCGCGCTCGGAGAGTCCGGGGTCGCGTCTGGCGGCCGGGGTCAGCGCGATCGGTACCGAGGGCTGGCTGAGCACCGGAGCCAGCACGCTGTCGTCCACCGCGACGGCCAGCGCGAAACCACCGGTGAAGCACTGTCCGATCACTCCGACACCCTTGCCCGGCGTCGCGGCGTTGAGGTCGCGCGCCAGCGCCCGCAGGTAGTGGGTCACCGGCCGCTCCTTGTTGAGGGCGAAGGCCGCGAATTCCCTTGCCACGCAGCCACGCACCAGATTCGGGACCAGGCCCACCCCGCGTGCCGGGGCCCCCGGGGTGCCGAACAGCGACGGGATGGCCACCGTGAAGCCGTTGTCCACCAGATGGTTTCCGAGAGCGAGCACACCGGGGTGCACGCCGGGCATCTCCGGGATCAGCACAACGCCCGGTCCGGACCCCTTGCGATAGACGTCATGGGTGAAGCCGGCGGCGCTGAACGGCGCGCAGGACCAACCCGTGAGATCCGCTGCGGGTGCTTTCATCTGGCTGTCCTATCGGTTCGGAACAAGAGGAGCCTGGGACTCGGTGGCGGCGGCCAGCGCGCGGAAGTCCTCAGCACTGCCGGCTCCGGAGATCGCCAACTGCACCGGTCCGCCGGGTTTCTCCAACCTCGTGGTCCAGACCGGCTCGGTGCCCTCACCGCCCTGGTAGACGATCCAGCGGACACCGTCGACGTCCTGCACCCCGGTCGGGTACACCTCCTTCTGGATGGAGGAGACCAGGGCGGTCTCGTCGGCATTGCTCTGGGTGAGGCTGACGTACATCTTCGACGGGGCGATGTAGCCCACCCGGCTGGTCACGGCGTTCTGCTTGGTGCCGGTCGCGGGATCGGTGCGGCCCGCCTCGATTCCGGCGCGGGTACCGGAATTGGCATGCCAGCCCTCCGGCAGTGCCGGCAGCCGGACCGGGAAGGGTACGTCGTTCGCGTCGGCCTGCAGGGCACCCGCGGCGTCGTAGCTGGGGGCCGCACTATCGGTCGGGCCTGCCGGACGAAACGAGCACATCCCGAGCACTCCGGCCAACACCACGCACGCCGCGACCAGGGGTGCCAGCGACCAGAACATGTCGCGGCCGTCCTGCAGCAATCGGGGCTTGGGCGGTCTGGGGGCCGGACCCGAGACCCCAGGTTCTCGGCCGGGTTCTCGGCTGGGCTCGTGGCTGGTCACGGCGCCCAGTATCCCAGGTCCGGACCCGCGCGGCGGCTCTGGGACAATCTTGGCTATGTCTGAAGTCCGCCGCCGCGAAGCACCCGACCGCAACCTCGCCCTGGAGTTGGTCCGGGTCACCGAGGCCGGCGCCATGGCGGCCGGCCGCTGGGTGGGCCGCGGCGACAAGGAGGGCGGCGACGGAGCCGCCGTCGACGCGATGCGCCAGCTGGTCAACTCGGTGTCGATGTGCGGGATCGTGGTCATCGGCGAGGGCGAGAAGGACAACGCGCCGATGCTCTACAACGGCGAGGAAGTGGGCAACGGCGACGGCCCGGAGTGCGACTTCGCCGTCGACCCGATCGACGGCACGACGCTGATGGCCAAGGGCATGCCGAACGCGATCTCGGTGCTGGCGGTCGCTGAGCGCGGAGCCATGTTCGACCCGTCCGCCGTCTTCTACATGAACAAGATCGCGGCCGGACCCGACGTCGCCGACTTCATCGACATCACCTCGCCGATCGCGGCCAATATCCAGCGGATCGCCAAGGTTCGCAAGGCGTCGGTCTCCGATATCACCGTGTGCATCCTGGACCGGCCCCGTCACGAGAAGCTGATGGCCGAGGTACGGGCGGCCGGCGCACGGATCCGGCTGATCTCCGACGGCGACGTGGCCGGGGCGATCTCGGCCTGCCGGCCGGATTCCGGGACCGACCTCCTCGTCGGCATCGGCGGCACCCCGGAGGGCATCATCACCGCAGCGGCCATCCGCTGCATGGGCGGCGAGATCCAGGCTCAGTTGGCGCCCAAGGACGACGAGGAGCGGCAGAAGGCCATCGACCGTGGCCACGACATCGGGCGGGTTCTCACCACGACCGACCTGGTGGCCGGTGAGAACGTGTTCTTCTGCGCCACCGGCGTCACCGATGGCGACCTGCTCAAGGGCGTCCGCTACTTCAGCGGCGGCTGCACCACCCAGTCCATCGTGATGCGCGCCAAGTCCGGCACCGTCCGGATGATCGACGCCTACCACCGGCTGTCGAAACTGAACGAGTACTCCGCGGTGGACTTCACCGGCGACAGTTCGGCCGCCCACCCGCTCCCCTAGCTGTCCCCTCCCCAAATTGCCCGGCAAGAAAGGCTAGCGATGACCCCCTCCACCCCGGCTGACGGCGAATACCGGATCGAACACGACACCATGGGCGAGGTCCGGGTTCCGGCCAAGGCCCTGTGGCGCGCACAGACCCAGCGGGCCGTGGAGAACTTCCCGATCTCGGGCCGAGGCCTGGACCGCAACCAGATCCGTGCCATGGCACTGCTGAAGGCGGCCTGCGCCCAGGTGAACAAGGATCTGGGCAAGCTGCCGGCCGAGAAGGCCGACGCCATCATCGCCGCCGCCAACGAGATCGCCGACGGTCAACACGACGACCAGTTCCCCATCGACGTGTTCCAGACCGGCTCGGGCACCAGCTCCAACATGAACACCAACGAGGTGATCGCCTCGATCTGCGCCCGCAACGGCGTGACGGTGCATCCCAACGACGACGTCAACATGTCGCAGTCCTCCAACGACACCTTCCCGACCTCGACCCACATCGCCGCCACCGAGGCCGCTGTGCGCCAGCTGATTCCGGCCCTGGAGGTGTTGCACGCCTCGCTGGAGAGCAAGGCCAGGCAGTGGCGCACCGTGGTCAAGTCCGGCCGCACCCACCTGATGGACGCCGTCCCGGTCACCCTGGGCCAGGAATTCGGCGGCTATGCCCGCCAGATCGAGGCCGGCATCGAGAGGGTGCGCGGGTCACTGCCCCGGCTGGGCGAACTGGCCATCGGCGGCACGGCCGTCGGCACCGGGCTCAACGCACCCGAGGGGTTCGGGGCCAAGGTCGTCGCCGTGCTGGTCGCCCAGACCGGGCTGGCCGAGTTGACCACGGCCAAGAATTCCTTCGAGGCCCAGGCCGCCCGCGACGGACTGGTCGAGGCCTCCGGCGCGCTCAAGACCATCGCCGCGTCGCTGACCAAGATCGCCAACGACATTCGCTGGATGGGCTCCGGCCCGCTTACCGGCCTGGCCGAACTGCACCTGCCCGACCTGCAGCCCGGCTCCTCGATCATGCCGGGCAAGGTCAACCCGGTGATCCCGGAGGCCGTCACCCAGGTGGCCGCCCAGGTGATCGGCAACGACGCCGCGATCACCGTCGGCGGGCTCTCGGGCGCGTTCGAGTTGAACGTCTACATCCCGATGATGGCGCGTAACCTGCTGGAATCGTTCACCTTGCTGGCCAACGTCTCCCGGTTGTTCGCCGAGCGCTGCATCGACGGACTGGTGGCCGACGAGGACCGGCTGCGCCGGCTGGCCGAGTCCTCCCCGTCGATCGTGACACCGCTGAACTCGGCGATCGGCTACGAAGAGGCCGCCGCGGTCGCCAAACAAGCGCTCAAGGAGCACAAGACGATCCGTCAGACGGTCATCGACCGTGGACTGATCGGTGAGAAGCTCTCCGAGGACGAGCTCGACCGCCGCCTCGACGTGCTGGCCATGGCGAAGGTCAAGGATCAGGACTAGCCCGCCCGGGCGGCGGCCAGCCGGCGGATGCCCGGTGCCGTCGACAGGCTGTGCAATACCAGGCTGAGGCTCACGGCCACCACCCCGACGGTGCTGATCAGTTCGATGTTCTGGATCTCGCCGCGGCTGACCACCAGCAGCCCGAGGACCACGGTGCCGATACCGCGCGGCCCGAACCAGCCGATGAAGACCCGATCGGGCATCGGCAGTCCGGTGCGCACCAAAGCCAGCAGCACCGACACGACACGCACCCCGAACAACGCCAGAACGGCGAACACCACCACCCGCCAGTCGGCCCGTAGCCAGCCGTCGATCACAGCGAACGCGCCGAACATCGCGAACACCGAGAGTTCGAGCAACTGGCCGGCCGCGTCGGAGAACTGGGTGGGAACCGGATCCTCGGTGTCGCGCCGGAAGATGAAGGAAAAGGCCAGGCCGCCGGTGAAGGCCGCCACGAAGCCGCTGCCCTCGATCCGCTCGCCGAACTGGAAACAGATGAAGGCCAGCGCGAGGGCGGCCAACTGCGCCCAGGTGTCGCTCATCCAGCCGTGGTGCCGCGACCATCGCACGAGCGCTCCACCGGCGAGGCCGACCAAGCCGCCGACGAACACCGAGGCCACCTCGGTACTGAAGATGAACCAGGCCCAGTGGCCACGGCTGGGGTCGGTGCGCGCCGAGGCCAACGCCAGTGCGATCAGCAGTGCCGCCAGCGCGAACCCGTCGTAGAACCCGCTCTCGACCGCCATCGAGTGGCGGACGGTCTCGGGTATCCGCCGGTCCTCAAGCAACGCCTCGATCAGCGCCACCTCGGTGGGCGCGACGATCGCCGCCAGGCACACCGCCTCCCACCACGGCAGCACCGGCAACAGCACCACCGCGGTCAGGGTCCCCAGCAATAGCGACAACGGTATTCCGATGATCAGCAGTCGCAACGTCACCGGTCCGTGCAGACCGATCCGCATCTTGGCAGCCTGGACGAAAAGGATCACGGTCAGGGCCAACTGGGCCAGGACGGTGTACCCGTCGGTGCCGGGCCCCGCCTCAAGAAGGTGTAAGCCGAACGGGCCCAACGCCATTCCGGCGAGCATGAAGATCAGTCCCGGAGCGATGCTGGAGCGGTTCACCCGTTGGGAAACCACGGAGTAGCAGACCGCCAGGAGGGCCAGGACGAGTGGGGTGGTGTGGTGCACGGTTCGGTTCGCTGTTCAGAG
>JAGQTO010000207.1 GCA_020439025.1 Mycobacterium sp.
AACATCGGGATGTGCCCGACATTGTGCAGTGTGGTGACCCGGTCGATATCGGGAATGTTCTTCAGGAAGTGCTTGGTGTATTGTGGGTGCTGCAGCAACCGGTCGCGCTCGCAGACCACCAGGTTGGTCGGTGTCCCGGTCTCGGCCAGTTCCATCAGCCCCGGCAACAGCAGGGCCTTGATGAGCAGCTGGTAGTAGGCCCGGCAGTGGGTGACGTCGTCGATCACCTCGAGCATGTCGGCGTCGGACAGCCCGGCCGGGGTGGCGCTGATCGGCACGCTCGCCGCCGCCTTGGCCAGCGGGAGCCGGGCCGCGCGCGGTCCCAACGCCTTCGCGGTCAACCACACCGGCAGGCCCGCGACGAACTTACCCACGATCTCGTATTTGACCGGCGACCAGCGGTGCCAGCCGCCGGCCGGGGCGATGGCCGTCAATGTCCGCGCCCGGCCCCGTCGCTCCAGTTCGAAGGCCACCCAGCCGCCCAGCGAGTTGCCGACGATGTGGGCCGTGCCCCAGCCCAGCTCGTCGAGTTGTGCCTCGACATGGTCGGCCAGGGTGCGGGTGTCCAGGAACCACGACCGGGTATGCGGTCCGCCGTTGTGTCCGGCCATGGTCGGCGCGAACACCTCGAACCGGCCGGTCTCGGCCAGCCGGGGCGCCACGTCGTGCCACACGTAGGACGACATCATGAATGGGTGAAGCAGCAGGATCGGTTCCCCCGAACCGAGGTGGATGGATTCCCGGCTCATGGCTCCACGATAGGTTGCCAGCCGTGATTGTCACCACCATCAATGTCAACGGGGTGCGCGCGGCGGTGCGGCAGCGCTCCGAGTACAACCTGGGCCTGCTGCACTGGCTGAGCAACTGCAGCTCCGATGTCGTGTGTTTGCAGGAGACCCGCGCCGATGACGTCCAGCTCGCCGAGGCGCTGGCCCCGGCGCTTTCCGGGGGCTGGCACCTTGCCTCCGCCGAGCCGCATCTGAAGGGCCGCAGCGGTGTCGCCGTCCTCAGCCGCACGCCGTTCGAGGACGTCCGGATCGGTTTGACGGCAACGGAGTTCGCCCAGCACGGCCGCTATATCGAAGCCGATGTCCGGGGGATCACCGTCGGCAGCGTCTATGTCCACACCGGGGAGGCCGGCACCGACAAGCAGGTGGAGAAGGAGCGATTCATGGCCACGCTCGGCACGCGGATGGCCGAGTTGTCCGCGTCCGGCGGCCATGCCGTGCTGTGTGGAGACTGGAATATCGCCCACGCCGAGAACGACATCAAAGCCTGGAAGGCCAACGTCAAGAAGTCCGGTTTCCTGCCCGGCGAACGGCAGTGGCTCACCGAGCTGATGGAGTCGGGCTGGGTCGACGTGGCGCGGCGGGTTCACGGTGACGTGGCGGGCCCGTACAGCTGGTGGTCGTGGCGCGGTAAGGCCTTCGACAACGACGCGGGCTGGCGCATCGACTACCACCTGGCCACCCCGGAACTGGCCGGGCGGACCCGCGCCGCACGGGTGGAGAAGCCGGCCGAGTACGCGCTGCGGTGGTCCGACCACGCGCCGGTCACCGTGGAGTTTGACTACTAGACGGCGATCGTCCCCGCGTCCAGTGTGGTGAGGTTGTCGCCCAGGGGGTTTCCGAGGGTGACCATGCTTTGGAAGTACTCGATGACGCGTTTGTCGGAGACGTCCAGTGCGGGCCATTGGGGCCAGTCCCAGGTGTCGTTCATGAAGGGTTGGAGCTGGTCGTGGCTGAGGACGGTGAGGTGGTTGACGTCGTGGGCGGTGGCGCCGCCTTCGAGGACGAGTCGGCCGTGGGCGCGGTCGTGCATCCAGCCGGCGTAGTGGGGTTCCATTTTCAGGGTGTCGATGAACGCGGTCTGGTAGCCGTTGTCGGTGAGGTAGTCGGCGAAGCCGTCGTGGCCGTAGGCGGCGACCATGGCCATGACGTCGGCTTCTGATCCGAGTCGGGCGGTGCGTTCGATGTCGGCGATGATCTGTGGGTCGTATTTGTCGTCGGCGATCCAGCCGACTTTGGCGCCCTGCATGGCGTAGTACAGTCCGACGCCCTGGATGTCGGTGCCCCAGGCTTGGGTGTTGTTGGTCAGGCCGTTGGCGAAGGCCCAGGTGCTGACGTCGTCGAGGGTGGTGGGGGCCAGTCCGGCGAAGCTCCGCAGGTCGTTGTAGGCGACAAGGG
>JAGQTO010000208.1 GCA_020439025.1 Mycobacterium sp.
GACTCCGGCTGTGCGCCGCAAGGGAGTGAACATCGGTACCTCCGTTGTGTTGGGTGTTGGGTGTTGGGTGTGGTGCGCGGACGCTCGGCGTGCCGAGCGACTCGTTTCGGAAATTGAAAGGGTTATCCGTGGCCGATGGATGGGCAGTCCATCGGCATGTCGCTGTTGGGTGGCGGTAGCTGGTTCAGGCCGCCCACCTGCCCCGGTCGGGTCAGGGGGTTGTCGGCGCCAGGGTCTGTCTGAACGGCGGGCGGATGAGCCATGACGCTGCATCTGGTTGTGGAGTCGTCCTCGATGAAGGGTGCACTGCCCAGCAATGACAGGGCGACGGCGGGGGCGGCGGCGATGACCGCGACAGCGCGGGTTTTGCGCCGTAGCTGTTGCAGGGCCGTGGTGAGCTTTCCGGCGGTGCGGTGCGGGGGTGTGAACATGAGTTCCTCCAGTCGGTGTCGTGCGGGTTTCTGCTCGTCGGGACCCCGTTTCCGTGCGGGGCTGTTTGTCATGGGTTCGCCGTTGCCAGGTGGGCTTCCCGGAGGTGGCCGTTGCGGGCGAGGGTGTGCAGTGCGGCGGTGCAGAGCAGTCCGATGCCGGTCAGCGCCGTCCACACGAGTACTCCCAGGCTGTGCTGGCTGGCGGCTTGCATCAGCGCCCCGGTGGCGACGTTGCCGGCCAGGATGCCGACGCCGACGATGGTGCTGTAGAAGCCGTAATGGGTGCCGACCAGTCGGCCGCCGGACAGGCCCACCACGGTGTCCATTTCGAAGGGGAACACCGCGGCCGAACCGATCGCCAGCACGGCGGTGCTCAGCAGCAGCGCCGCGATCCCAGCAGGTGTCCCGAACCGGGTGTCGGGCAACAGGATCAGCGGGGTGAAGGACAGTGCCACCACGGTCATGCCGATGACCAGGGAGCGGCTGGTTCCCCAGCGCGAGGAGAACCAGCGGGTGACCCGCAGTTGTGCGGCCACAGCCACCACGCCGGACACCACGAACAGCGCGGCGATCAGCAGCGCCTGGTGCTGGGGTGCAAGGTCCGCGGCGTGCAAAGGCAGGGCCAGATAGACCTGGAAGGACAGCACGTAGGAGCCGGTCATCGCCGCGGCGAACAGCAGGAAGGAGCGGTTGGCCAGCACGGCGCGCCAGTCCTGCCAGATCGAGGTCTGGTCCTCGACCGGGTCGGGGTCGCGGCGGGGCAGCGCGAAGAGCTGGGCGATGGTCAGCAGCGCGAACACCGCGGCCGCCGCGGCGGCGGTCGCCCGGAAGTCCACGGCCATGAACGCCAGGCCGACCAGCGGCCCGGCCAGGATGCCGGCCTGGTAGAAGACGTTGAACACTGCGAACGCCTCCACGCGGCGCTCCCCGGAATCGGCGGCCAGGTAGGCGCGCACCGCCGGGTTGAACAGCGCCCCGGCGAAACCCGTTGCAGCCGAGGCGATCAGCACCATGGGTAGTGATTGGGCGAACACCAGCAGCCCGAAGCCCGCGGTGCGCAGCAGGCAGCCCGCCACGATGAGCGGTTTGCAGCCCAGCCGGTCGGCCAGGGTGCCGCCGACGATGAACATGCCCTGCTGGGAGAAGTTGCGCACACCCAGCACCAGGCCGACCGCCCACGCCGCCAACCCCAGCGGCCCGGCCAGATAGCCGGCCAGGTAGGGCATCAGCATGTAGAAGCCGAGGTTGATGCCGAACTGGTTGATCATCAGCAACCGGCTCGGCCAGCCGAAACTGCGCCACGAAGCGACCACGCCCATCAGCGCACCGCCCGGGTCGGGTCGACCACCGTGGCGCAGCGGGTCCAGGAAGTGATGACCGTTTCGGTGGGATCGGCAACCGTCAGCGGCTCCGACGGCGGCGGCTGCTGATCCAGCAGTCCATGCTCGCGGCAGTAGTCGTCGTTGAAGACGGTGTCGAAATAGCGCTGCGGACCGTCGGGGAATATCGCGGCGATGGTGGTCCCGGCCGGGTAGGTTCGCGCCGCCCATCCGGCCACCAGGCCGACCGCGCCCACACTCCACCCGCCGGTCGCATACTGAGCCGCCGCGAGTTCCCGCGATGCCCACACCGCCTCGCCGGGGGCGACCCAGTGGACCTCGGTGAATGCCTCGTAGTCCACATTCTGGGGATAGATGCTCGATCCCAGCCCGCGCATCAACCGCGGCCCGGCCGGCTGCCCGAAAATCGTGGACCGGACCGTGTCCACCCCGATCAACTCCATGCCGGGGTTGGACTCCCGCAGCACCCGCGCCACCCCCGCCGAGTGCCCTCCGGTGCCCACCGAGCACACCAGAACGTCGACGCGGCCCAGTTGGGCCTGCAGTTCCAGGGCGAGTCCGTGGTAGGCGTCGACGTTGTCGGGGTTGTTGTACTGGTCGGGATGCCAGGCGCCGGGGTCCTCGGCAAGCAACTGTGCGACCCGATCGCATCGGGCCTGCTGCCATCCGCCGTCGGGGTGTGGCTCGCTGACCTGGTCGACCACGACGCCGTAGGCCGACAGCATCCGGGCCACGATCGGCTCCAGCCCGGTGTCGGTGACCACGGTGACCGGGTGCCCGTACACCTTGGCGGCCAGGGCCAGGCCCAAACCCAGTGTGCCGCTGCTGGACTCGATGATCCGTGACCCGGGGGCAAGGTCTCCGCGGGCGCGGGCCCGCTCCACCATGTGCAGCGCGGGGCGGTCCTTGATCCCGCCCGGATTGAAGCCTTCGAGTTTGGCCCAGAATCCTCGATCGCCACCGGTGAACGGGGTGGTGATATGCAGAATCGGGGTGTTGCCCACCGTGGCGGCAATCGTTGCGGCGGGGTCCTGGCCATGCAGCAGCCGCGGATGGTTGCGGCTCCGGTGCGGGGGTCCGTAAGGAAGAACAGAGGTCATCGGGTGATCGCTTCCATGCGAGGAGGCGATCGACAAGCGCGGCCGCTGAAGTGGACAACAGTC
>JAGQTO010000209.1 GCA_020439025.1 Mycobacterium sp.
TGACATAATGTGGCTTATCGGCAAACGACTGAACTGGGTGAACTGCCGGCCCGGGTACCGAACTGTCCGATTGTCCGATCCGCGACTACTCGAGAGTTGTCCGCAACCATCTGAGAGCTGCCGGCTCCGCGACGTCCGAATCCGCGACTACCTGACGCGGCGGACAATCCGACTGCGGATGCAGCCAACCAGGCTGCCGAATCCAGCGCTCCGCCGACCCGAATTGGGAAGCCAAGCGCCGGGGCCCCGCGTTTGCCCCACCGGCCGGGGCGAACGGTCAAAACGTCACTGTGACGTATTGGGTAAGGCGGGCACCCACCCCGCAGGTCGAAGCTGTGTAAGACACGAGCTTCTTCGACGCACACCCGGAAGGCTTGCCGGCCGGACTTCAACGCCGTAGCGGCACTCTTCAGTCGCGGCCACCTGAAGGACTTGGTCGCGGCTGACATAACGAGGGAGTCGCCAAAGCCCTCCCCCGGCCAGCAGGTCTGTAGGGAATATCCGACGACTTGCCCGCGGCGGGTGGGCCCTAATGTTGCACGGATCCAACCATCTGCCGGGCACGGCACAGCGAGAGGCATCTATGAGGGACAACTTCACGCGAGACGCGAACGTCGGCGGGCAGATGAGCCGTCCCGCCAGCCCGGGAACACGGCTGGCTGAGTTGTGGCGGCTCCTTCCTGAAGAATCGGCCGCGAACGCCTCCGGTGTGCTGACGATCGGCGGCGTCGCGGTAGACGAACTCGCTGCCGAGTACGGGACCCCATTGCATATTTATGACGAGGTCGGTCTGCGCCGCCAGGCCCGACGTTTCGTCACCGGACTGACGCGACGCTGGCCCAATTCTCAAGTGGTCTTCGCCTCGAAATCACTCCCCGCGGTGGCGATGTACCGGCTCGCCGTCGAAGAGGGTCTAGCCATCGACGTTGCTGGTGGCGGCGAATTCCGATTGGCGCTGGCCGCGGACGTCGATCCGGCCATGGTGTACTTCCACGGCAACGCCAAGACCGATGCCGAGCTGACTCATGCTCTCGAAGCAGGGGTGGGCACCATCATCGTCGACAACGAAGACGAGTTGGACCGCTTGGAACGATTACTTCGTCGGCCGCAAGCGGTGATGTTGCGGGTAATTCCCGGTATTGACGCCCGTACCCACCACTCCCAGGCCACCGGGGGCAACACGTCCAAGTTCGGGCTGCCGTTCGATCAGGCGGCCGGGGCCATCGCGCGCATCCAAGCCCACCCGCTCTTTCGGTTCGAGGGTGTCCACGTCCACATCGGCTCCCAGATCCTCGATACCGACTCGTTCGCCGACGCCGTAGAACGGCTCAGCAGCGTCGGAACTTTCGGAACCTATGACGTGGGCGGTGGCTTGGGCGTCTCCTACACCTATGCTGAGCACGCTCCCACCGTCGAGCAATACCTCGATGCCGTGACCGAAGCCGCCCGCGCTTACCTGCCAGCCGATGCTCGATTGCTCATCGAACCCGGGAGGTCGCTGGTGGCGCGCGCTGGTATCACCCTCTACACCGTCGTTGCGGTTAAGCACACGGGACGGGCGTTCGTCGCGGTCGACGGCGGCCTGGCCGACCAGCTCGACATCGCCCTGACCGGACAGCGCTACGAGGCGCTGCTGGCCAACCGGCTCGACGAGCCCTGGACCGAGACCGCCCAGGTGGTGGGTCGCCAGTGCGAATCGGGAGATCTGCTTGTCGACGAGGCCCCGCTTCCCCCGGCGCGGATGGGCGATCTGCTTGCCTTGGCCGTCACCGGCGCCTACTCCTACACCATGTCGAACAACTACAACGGAGCGCTTAAACCGGCGATCGTATTCGTCGCCGACGGTACCGCCCGCCTCGTGGTGCGCCGCGAGACCTACGACGACCTGCTTGCCACCCACGCGCCGGCGATCGGAGACCCCGCAATCGATCAGTAAAGACGAGCAATCACAAAGCGCTCGGAAGCAACGGATTAGAAGGCCCCACGCGGCTTCGACTACTGAGGCGTGCGCTGGCCGGAATTCTCAACGAGGTGCTGATTAGGGAGTGAGGTGTGTCCGACTTACTAAGCCTGTATGTACCGATTCGGTAGCTGTTCGTAGAGGTTCGTGAAAGCGAAATACACTGTTGCGGAGGGAGATTGAGATTCCCCAACGGATCAAATTCGACCACGTTGAAGGGCATTGCGTAGATGCAGCTATCTCATACCCGCCCGGTGGCCTCAGCGCTGTTCGACCATCTGAATCTGGTGTCGTGTGGCGGCCTGGTTCCAGTTTTGGCCCTGGACAAGGGGAAGGGTAGCCGCCGGATCGCTACTATCCGGGCCTCCCCGGAGGGCCTTTTCGGGGCGGGAACGTCACGTGAAGGGTTACCACTGACCCGTACTTTTCGGTACGTTTTCCGGGGGAGCGAAAAGGGGGCGGCTGTGGGATACCGAATCGCGGCTCGATGGATGACCTCGGCGCGCGCGGTGCTGGGAATGATTTTCGCCACCGCCGTGGCCATGGCACCCGGCGCTGCCGCCGAACCCGACACCTGCGATCCGCAGACCGGCGTCGAGAACTCCTGTGCCGGCCAACCCCCGGAAACCTGGCCGATCGCGCAGGGGAACTTCATCAGTCCGGACGATCCCGGCTGGATCTTCTTCAAGCCCTTCTTCTTTCCTGCCGGAGCCAGTGGGCCCAAGGCCGACTCCTCACGCGCTCAGCAGTACGGCTGCGGTATCGGGCCGGACGGCACCATAGGTTGCGACAGGGGGGATGGCCCACTACCCCCGCCCGGCACCAACCAGACTGTGGCGGGCCCGCAGCAGCAGGCCGAATACGTCTACTCCGAAACGCAGACCTTCACGCGCGACGGCGTCGGCGACCTGCCTGAGGGTCACCGTCTGGTCAACGGCGACGCCTGGTGCTACGTGGGCTATCAAGGCTC
>JAGQTO010000210.1 GCA_020439025.1 Mycobacterium sp.
GGTGGTCATGACGAAGCCGGTGTCGTTGTCGTCGACGGCCGCGCCGAACACCACGCCGATCACCTGTCCGGCCCGGTTGATCATCGGACCGCCGGAATTACCCTGGCGCACAGAGCCTCTGATGGTGTAGACCTCGCGGTTGACCGTCGAAGTCTTGTAGATATCAGGTCCACTCAACTCGATGACCTCCCGAACCCGCGCCGGGCTGGCCGCGAAGTCCCCGCCTCCGGGGAATCCGAGCACCACCGCATCGGTGCCGGTCTTGGCGGGCTCCTCGGCGAACTGCAACGGCTGGATCGGCAGGTTCGGCACGTCCAGAATGGAGATGTCGGCGTCGGGATCGTAGGACACCACGGTCGCGTCGTAAGTGGTGCCGTCCTCGGCCTCCACGGTGACACTCTCCGAACCGGCCACCACGTGGGCGTTGGACATCACCCGGTTCGGCGCGATGACGAAGCCGGTTCCCTCCAGCACCTTCTGACAGGCGGGTGCGACCCCGCGAATCTTGACCACGCTGGGCCGGGACTTGGCCACCACAAGACTGTCGGCCAGCGAGGCGTCCGGGGGATCGACGGCGTGGACCGGGGTCCCGCCCAACGGCTCGAGCGCGTCGGGCAGCCCGGATGTACTCAGCAGCGTCGACATCCGCTTGGGAACTGTTCGCAGCCACTCGGGGGCGAACTTGTCGACCTCGCTGACCACCTGCGAGCCCTGCACCGCGGCAGCCAAATTCGGCTGGTTGGACGAGGTGAGCGGGCTTCCGAGCAGCCACGCGGCGATCAGGACCACCACCAGTTGCAGGCCCACTCCGACGACCGAGTCCAGGACCCGGATCGGGCCGTTGCGGATCGAACCGCGCACCGCGCGTCCGAGCACCACACCGGCGACTTCGCCGATCACCACCAGCGCAAGGATCAGAAACAGCGCGGCGAACAGTCTGGCCCGCGGCGAGGAGAGGTGACCGACGATATGCGGGGCGAGCATCACCCCGGCGATGGCACCCAACAACACACCGACGAACGACATCAGCGAGCCGAGTGCACCCGATCGCCATCCGGATATCGCCGCGATCAAGGCAATGCCGATCACGGCGATATCCAGCCATTGCGAACTCGTCACAGCGGCTCCTCACTGTTCTTGCCGACGAGGGCCATGGCCTCGTCCAGTTCCCGAACGTCCTCGGTATCCCACTCCTGCGCCCAGCCGGCGACATCGAGCATCGCCGAGATTACGTGACCGGTGAAACCCCACACCAACATCTCGTTGAGCAGGAAGGCCGGGCCGGCGTAGCGCCGTTCGGCGCCTGAGCGGCAGACCATGATGCGGTTCGCCGGATTGACGAACGCCCGAAGCGGCACCCGCGCGACCACCGCCGTCTCCGATTCGTCGACGACGGCGACCGGACCAGGATCCGGTGAGTAGGCAAGAACCGGAACGACGTGAAACCCCGACGGCGGGATGAACATCCGCTCCAGCGTCGCCAACGGGTACAGCCGGGCGGGGTCGATGCCGGTCTCCTCGCGGGCCTCGCGCAGCGCGGTGTACACCGGGCCGAGGTCACCCGGGTCGGCGGCCCCGCCCGGAAAGGCGGCCTGACCGGCGTGGTGGCGCAGGGATCCAGCCCGGACGGTAAGCAACAGGTCGGCGGCTTCGGGGACCAGGTCGACTGGATGATCGGCATCCGGACCTGAGAAAAGCACCAGTACAGCGGCATCGCGCCCCGATCGGGCCGCCTCGGCCTGGCTTCGCGCCCCCTCCAGCGCCGTCAGCATCTCTTTCGGAACCCGTCGGCGGTAGGCATGCGGCACCCGCTCGACGTTGTCGACCAGGGACGCCAGCCACGGCGGCCGCACCTGCGGGCGCAACAACTCGGACGCACTAAACCGGCTGTCCCCGTCCGGTGTCATCGCAGTGTCCGGTGTCATCGCAGTGCGGAATCGACGGCGGCGGCGATCTCATCGGCGCTGGCGAAGGGTTGTGGCAGTACTCGAGCGACGCTGCCGTCGGGGCGAATGACCACCGTCGCGGGCATCACGTTGGGCAGGTTGAGCGCGGCGGCGATACTGCGCCGACCGTCCTGCAGGGTGGGCAGCCGGACACCGAGCTCGGCCAATTTGAGCAGCGCTGCGGTCTCGTTCTCGTCCTGATGCACCGTCACCACTCTCACCGCGTCCCCGGCCTGGCGCTGATACTGCGCCATGGCCGGCAGTTCATCGGCGCAGGGCCCGCACCAGTAGGCCCACAGGTTCAGCACCACGGCTCTGCCGGCCAGCGCCCTGGCCATATCGACTTGCGCCCCGTCCGCCGCGCACTCGACGACGACCCCGCGCAGGGCGGCCGGACCGTCACCGGGGCCTCCGGTCGGACAGGGCGGCAGGTCCGCTTGCCGTCGGGGCCCGGCGAGCGCCTCCGGTGTGTCGGCCTCCCGGTGGGTGCGCGAGACCTGTTCGGCCGGCCCGGTCGGCTCGGCGGGACCGTCGGCGAACTCCAGCGCCAGCGCGACCGTCAACGCCGTCAGCACCGCGAGTACCCCGACGGTCCAGCGGGTGGATGTGCCCATTGCCTACAGCCCGGCCAGGGCGAGCAGATGCCCGGTCTCGGGTCCGCGGACCAATTCGGCGGCGACGAGCGGTTCAGTGGGCCCGGTCCCGTAGGACGGGCAGTCCCTGGCCAGCACGCACACCCCGCAGGCCGGCTTGCGGGCATGACAAACCCGCCGGCCGTGGAAGATCACGCGGTGGCTCAGCAGTGTCCACTCGCGCCGCTCGATGAGCTCGCCGACGGCATGCTCGACCTTGACCGGATCGGTCTCGGCGGTCCAGCGCCAGCGCCGGACCAGCCGGCCGAAGTGGGTGTCGACGGTGATGCCGGGGATGCCGAAGGCGTTGCCGAGCACCACGTTGGCGGTCTTGCGTCCGATTCCGGGCAACGTCACCAGTTCGGCCATCGTGTGCGGCACCTCGCCGTCGAAGCGCTCGACGAGTTCCCGGCCCAGCCCCATCAGCGCGTTGGCCTTGTTCCGATAGAACCCGGTGGGCCGGATCAGCTGCTCGAGTTCACCGCGATCGGCCTGCGCGTAGTCCATCGCGGTCCGGTATCTGGCGAACAGGGCCGGCGTGGTGAGGTTGACCCGCTTGTCGGTGCTCTGAGCCGACAGGATGGTGGCGACCGTGAGCTCCAGCGGATTGGTGAAGTCCAGTTCGCAGTAGACGTGCGGGAAGGCCTTGGCCAGCGCCCGATTCATCCTCCGGGCCCGACGGACCAGACCGAGGTGAGTCTCGTTGTCCCACTTCGAGACCGTCCTGGGGGAACCCGCCGTCACGGTGCCAGGGTACTGACCGGCGACAGACCGGTGGCAATTCGTGATCCCGATGAGACCTGGTGACGGTTAACTTCCTCGCTATGTCCTGGTTGGTCGTGGTGTTCTTCCCCGGGCTGCTGATGATCTGCACAGTCGGGTTGCAGCGCCTGGAGCGCATCGTCCACGGTGAACGGCCGAGCGCGGGCCAGCTCGTGACTCGCCTTGAGCAGGCCGCTCGCGCCGCGAGGGAGAAGGCCGCTCAGCGGACCCTGAACGAGTTCTCCGGCACCGAGCCCGCGGCCCGGCTGGATCCCATTTTCCTGGTGGACGAGCCGGGCCTGCCCACGCGCCCGAATCCGCTGTTTCAGCCTTCCGGACTGGCCAATCGTGTGTAGCGTTGGCGCGTAACCGAGACCGGCTAACCATGAACAAGGGTAAAGCCGCCGCGGTGGTTCGTGCGTGCAACCGTGCACCGATGAGCTGAGAGGGACAACGTGGACGAGATCCTGGCGAGGGCCGGCATCTTCCAAGGGGTCGATCCCACGGCCGTTACCGCGCTCACCAAACAGCTTCAGCCGGTGGATTTCCCCCGCGGCCACACCGTGTTCTCCGAGGGCGAGCCCGGCGACCGGCTTTACATCATCACCTCCGGCAAGGTGAAGATCGGCCGCCGATCGCCCGACGGCCGGGAGAACCTGCTGACCATCATGGGTCCGTCGGATATGTTCGGCGAACTGTCCATCTTCGACCCGGGGCCTCGGACGTCGAGCGCCACCACGATCACCGAGGTGCGCGCGGTCTCGATGGACCGGGACGCGCTCAAGGCGTGGATCGCCGACCGGCCCGAGATCGCCGAGCAGCTGCTGCGGGTGCTGGCCCGAAGGCTGCGCCGCACCAACAACAACCTGGCCGACCTGATCTTCACCGACGTTCCGGGCCGGGTGGCCAAGCAGCTGCTCCAGCTGGCACAGCGCTTCGGCACCCAGGAGGGCGGTGCCATGCGGGTCACCCACGACCTGACCCAGGAGGAGATCGCACAACTCGTCGGTGCCTCGCGGGAGACCGTCAACAAGGCGCTGGCCGACTTCGCCCACCGCGGCTGGATCCGGCTCGAGGGCAAGAGCGTGCTGATCTGCGATTCCGAACGGCTGGCCCGGCGCGCCCGGTAGCTTCTGGCTCCCCGCGCCACCCCACCCCTGGCGCGAGCAGACACAAACGTTCCCGAAACCCCCGACGTGTCGGGGTCATTTGCGTCTGCTCGCGCCAGGGTAGGGGACGCTCAACGGCTGGAGCGCAGGTAGTCCAATTGGGCGCGCACCGAACTCTCCGCCGCATCCCACAGGTCTTCACCGACATCGGAGTAGACATGCTCGACGACCTGGCGGGCAGTGGCATCCTCCCCCAGGACATCCAGCGCCGCGCGCACCTGGTCCAGCCGTTCGGCACGGTGTGCCAGGTACATCTCGACGGCGACGCCGAGGTCGGCCAGTTCCGGTCCGTGGCCGGGCAACACCCGGCGCGACCCCAACCCGCCGAGCCGGCGCAGCGACTCCAGATAGTCCGCGAGACTGCCGTCCTCGGCGTCGATCACCGCGGTGCCGCGGCCGAGAACGGTGTCGGCGGTCAGCACCGCGTCGTCGAGGACGAAGCTGACCGAATCGGCGGTGTGACCGGGCGTGGACAGCACGGTGATGCGAAGCCCGGCCGCCTCTATCACCTCACCGTCGCTGAGATGGCCGCCGAATCCGCGCAGGAATCCGCTGCCCACCGAACGCACGGTGGCACCGGTGGCCGCCACCAGTTTGTCGATGCCCCCGGTGTGGTCGGCGTGCCGGTGACTGATCAGCACCAGCGGAATCGGGCCGAGCGCGGCCAGTCGGTCGATATGTTCGCCGTCGTCCGGTCCGGGATCGACAACAACCATCTCGGCGCTGCCGGATCCGCGCAGCACCCAGGTATTGGTGCCCTCCAGCGTCAGCGGGCCGGGGTTGTCGCACAACAGCACCGAGGCCGTGTCGGTGACCGGCCGCAACACTGCGGGGGCGGGATGGCCGGGCCGGGTCAACTCACCTCGACGATGAGTTCGACCTCGACCGGGGCGTTGAGCGGAAGCTCCGAGACACCCACCGCGGAGCGGGCGTGGGACCCGCTCTCGCCGAACACCTCACCGAGGAACTCCGAGGCGCCGTTGACGACGGCGGGCTGACCGGTGAAGCCGGGTGCGGAAGCGACGAATCCCACCACTTTGACCACCTGCACCACCGAGTCGATACCGACCAGTTTGTTGACCGCGGCCAGCGCGTTGAGCGCACAAGTCCGTGCCGCGACCTGGGCGTCCTCCGGACTGACTTCCGCGCCGACCTTCCCGGCATGGGTCAACTCGCCGCGGGTCAGCGGCAGCTGACCGGCGGTGTAGACCAGGTTGCCGGTGCGCACCGCGGGCACGTAGGCCGCCAGCGGTGCCGCCACCTCCGGCAGGGTGATACCGAGTTCGGCCAGTCTCGCCGAAGGGCTCACTTCGGCCTCTTCAGGTACGCGACGTGCTGCTCGCCGGTGGGGCCCGGCAACACCGAGACCAGCTCCCATCCGTCGGCACCCCATTGGTCGAGAATCTGTTTGGTCGCATGGGTCAGCAACGGCACCGTCGCGTACTCCCACGTGGTCGCTTGGCTCATGGCCGAAGCCTAAACCTCTCGGCGACTCGCCCAAGCGCCGGTCCGGCCTTGGCTAGCATGACCTGGTGGCTATCGAACGTGACGACGGCGGCAAGCTGGGCTGGCCAGACCGGCTGACCAAGGCAAGACTGCACTTCGTCACCGGCAAGGGCGGCACCGGCAAGACCACCGTCGCCGCAGCCCTGGCCCTCACCCTGGCCGCCGGCGGCCGCAGGGTTCTGTTGGCGGAGGTCGAGGGGCGCCAGGGAATAGCGCAGCTGTTCGACGTGCCGCCGCTGCCCTACGCGGAGACCAAGGTGGCAGTCGCCGACGCCGGCGGGCATGTCAATGCCCTGGCGATCGACATCGAGGCCGCCTTCCTGGAATACCTCGACATGTTCTATAACCTCGGCCTTGCCGGGCGGGCCATGCGACGGGTCGGGGCCATCGAGTTCGCCACCACGATCGCCCCCGGACTGCGCGACGTGCTGCTCACCGGCAAGATCAAGGAGGCCGCGGTCCGGCTCAACCCCGACAAGAGTCCGGTGTATGACGCGATCGTCGTCGACTCGCCGCCGACCGGACGGATCTCGCGATTCCTGGACGTGACCAAGGCGCTGTCGGATCTGGCCAAGGGCGGACCGGTGCATTCGCAATCTGAGGGTGTGGTGCGGCTGCTGCACTCGGATCAGACCGCGATCCATCTGGTGACGCTGCTGGAGGCCCTGCCGATCCAAGAAACCATCGAGGCGATCCAGGAACTCGAGGAACTCGAACTGCCGATCGGCAGTGTGATCGTCAACCGGAACATCCCGACATTCCTGCCCGCCGATGCCCTTGACCGGGCCGCCGACGGCGACGTCGACGCCGATTCGGTGCGCACCGGGCTGGCCACCGCGGGCATCACCATGCCCGATCAGGATTTCGCCGGCCTGTTGACCGAGACGATCGAGCATGCCAGCCGTATCCGTGCGCGCTCGGAGAGCGCCCGGGAACTGGAGGACCTGCACGTTCCACGGCTGGATCTGCCCACCATCGCCGATGGAGTGGACTTGGGCAGCCTTTACGAACTGGCGGAAGTCCTCGCCCGGCAGGGCGTCAGGTGAACCCGCCGGGCACACACCCCGATGAGACGGGTGCGGCGCAGCGGATCAACGGGCTGGCGTCGATGAGCGGAAAGGACCGACGATGAGCGGGACGCCTCCGGTGCTGGATATGAAGTCCATCCTGTCCGACCGATCGAATCGGGTAGTGGTGTGCTGCGGGGCCGGCGGGGTCGGGAAGACGACCACCGCCGCGGCGATGGCACTGCGCGCCGCGGAGTACGGACGCCACGTGGTGGTGTTGACCATCGACCCGGCCAAACGCC
>JAGQTO010000022.1:0-12458 GCA_020439025.1 Mycobacterium sp.
CGGCACCGAGCACATCCTGCTGGGGCTGATCCGCGAGGGCGAGGGCGTTGCCGCGCAGGTGCTGGTCAAGCTCGGCGCCGAACTGACCCGGGTCCGCCAGCAGGTCATCCAGCTGCTGTCGGGCTACCAGGGCAAGGAGGCCGCCGAGGCCGGCACCGGCGGGCGCGGCGGCGAGTCGGGCAGCCCGTCGACGTCGCTGGTGCTCGACCAGTTCGGCCGCAACCTGACCGCGGCGGCGATGGAGGGCAAACTCGACCCGGTCATCGGCCGCGAGAAGGAAATCGAGCGGGTCATGCAGGTGCTGTCCCGGCGCACCAAGAACAATCCGGTTCTCATCGGTGAGCCCGGCGTCGGCAAGACCGCGGTGGTCGAGGGCCTAGCCCAGGCCATCGTCAATGGCGAGGTTCCCGAGACGCTCAAGGACAAGCAGCTCTACACCCTGGACCTGGGCTCGTTGGTGGCCGGTAGCCGTTATCGCGGCGATTTCGAGGAGCGCCTGAAGAAGGTGCTCAAGGAGATCAACACCCGCGGCGACATCATCCTGTTCATCGACGAGTTGCACACCCTGGTGGGCGCGGGTGCGGCCGAGGGGGCCATCGACGCGGCGTCGATCCTGAAGCCCAAGCTCGCCCGCGGGGAGCTCCAGACGATCGGCGCGACCACCCTGGACGAATACCGCAAGTACATCGAGAAGGACGCCGCTTTGGAGCGCCGGTTCCAGCCGGTTCAGGTCGGTGAGCCGACGGTCGCGCACACCATCGAGATCCTCAAGGGCCTGCGCGACCGCTACGAGGCACACCACCGGGTGTCGATCACCGACGGCGCGGTGGTGGCCGCGGCGACCCTGGCCGACCGGTACATCAACGACCGGTTCTTGCCGGACAAGGCGATCGACCTGATCGACGAGGCCGGTGCCCGGATGCGGATCCGCCGGATGACCGCTCCGCCGGACCTGCGCGAGTTCGACGAGAAGATCGCCGACGCGCGCCGGGAGAAGGAATCGGCGATCGACGCCCAGGACTTCGAGAAGGCGGCCTCACTGCGGGATCGCGAGAAGCAACTGGTGGCCCAGCGCGCCGAGCGGGAGAAGCAGTGGCGTTCCGGTGATCTCGACGTCGTGGCCGAGGTTGACGATGAGCAGATCGCCGAAGTGCTGGGCAACTGGACCGGCATCCCGGTCTTCAAGCTGACCGAGGAGGAGACCACCCGGCTGTTGCGCATGGAGGACGAACTGCACAAGCGGATCATCGGTCAGGAGGACGCCGTCAAGGCCGTCTCCAAGGCGATCCGCCGCACCCGTGCCGGCCTCAAGGATCCCAAGCGCCCGTCCGGGTCGTTCATCTTCGCCGGCCCGTCCGGTGTCGGCAAGACCGAGCTCTCCAAGGCGCTGGCCGAGTTCCTGTTCGGCGATGACGATGCGCTCATCCAGATCGACATGGGTGAGTTCCACGACCGCTTCACCGCCTCCCGGCTCTTCGGCGCCCCGCCCGGCTACGTCGGGTACGAGGAGGGCGGCCAGCTTACCGAGAAGGTGCGCCGTAAGCCCTTCTCGGTGGTGCTCTTCGACGAGATCGAGAAGGCGCACAACGAGATCTACAACACCCTGTTGCAGGTTCTCGAAGACGGCCGGCTCACCGACGGGCAGGGACGCACGGTGGACTTCAAGAACACCGTGCTGATCTTCACCTCAAACCTGGGCACCTCCGACATCTCCAAGGCGGTCGGCCTGGGCTTCACCCAGGGCGGTGGCGAGAACAACTACGAGCGGATGAAGCAGAAGGTCAACGACGAGCTCAAGAAGCACTTCCGGCCGGAGTTCCTCAACCGCATCGACGACATCATCGTCTTCCACCAGCTGACCCAGGACGAGATCATCGAGATGGTCGACCTGATGGTCGGCCGGGTGTCCAAGCAGCTCAAGGGCAAGGACATGGAGATGGAACTCACCGACAAGGCCAAGGCTCTACTGGCCAAGCGCGGGTTCGATCCGGTGCTGGGTGCCCGGCCGCTGCGTCGCACCATCCAGCGTGAGATCGAGGACGCCTTGAGCGAGAAGATCCTTTTCGAGGAGGTCGGGCCCGGCCAGCTGGTCACCGTCGACGTCGAGAATTGGGACGGCGAAGGTCCGGGCGAGGATGCGAAGTTCACCTTCGCCGGTGGGCCCAAGCGGGAGACGGTCGAGCCGGATCTGGCAGCCGCGGCCACCGAGTAGGCGGGGCGCGGAATCCGACGCGGTGCGGGCGGTCACCTCCGGGTGGCCGCCCGCCGTCGTTCCCGGCGGTGGCGCGCTCAGTGCTGCGGCAGCAGGCCGAACACCTGCTTGATGATCGTCATGATCCAGCCACCGGCGTTGGGGCTGTGGTAGCGCGGCCAGTTCAGCTGGAAACTGACCACCCAGGCCTGACCGGCGCGGTCCACCGCGTACCAGCTGAACGTCAGATCCCCGGGCAGGTTGCCGGCCTTGGCGCCGATGTAGGGCCACTCGGTGCGGTCCAAGTCGATACCGGCCACCTCGGACATGATGTCGCGCACCGGGGCGGCCGGCCCGACGGCGTTGTGCTGTAGCCGGGCATGCACGCGGCAGATGTCCTCTGCGCTGCCGTACCACTCCGCGCCGTAGGCGGAGCCCGGCGAGTGCGTGCGCTCCGGATCCGGATCGTAGGGTCGGGCATCAGCCTGCTCCAGCAGCGCGGCGCGGTCGGCCGGACCGGCTGCCCGCTTCCACTGTTCCCGCACATCCGGGTTGCCCCAGCCCACCGAGAAGATCTCCCGCATGGTCGGGAACGGGGTCATGCTGGCCGGGTCGTGGTGGCCCGCGTCGATCAGTGCCCGCTCGATGGCGTGGGTGCCCAGCCGTTCGATCAGCAGATCGGTAGCCATGTTGTCGCTGGTAGCGATCATCTTGCCGGCCGCTTGCCGGACCGTGATCTGCGAGCCGGCCGGTAGGGTGTCGAAGCCTGAGGAGCCGAGCTTCTTGGCCTCGGTGGTGATGGTGAGAGCGTCGTCCCACCGGAGCCTGCCCGCCAGCACCGCTTGTTCGACGGCGAAGAGCACGTAGGTCTTGAAAATCGACGCCAGCGGCAGGGACTCGGTGGTGTTGGTTCCGGCGACTTTGTCGCATTTTCCGTCGTCGACCTTGGAGACCTGCCAGGAGTACCGCGCTCCGGTGCGGTTGAGCGCGGTGTCGACGTCCTGCCAGGACTTGATCGTCGGCGTTGTGGTGTCGACGACGAGCCGGCTGACCATGGTCTGTCCGTCGGTGCGCAGTTCGATGTCCTGTTGGGCTCCGAAGGAACTGATCACGTGCAGCCGGGCCATCCCGGCTCCGATGTCGACTCCGGTCAGGGTGTAGGGCCGGTCCCACCAGAGCCGATCCATGGTGACTTCGATCGGCTCCACCATGTCGGGGGCGGCCAACGTCGCAACGCTCGCCTTCCCGATCGGCCAGTCGGAGTTGAGCATGTCCATGACCTGGCGGGCCCGCACGCCCTGCGGGGTGTTGGTCTCGATCCGAACACCCGCGTGGGCGGCGGGGGTGGGCGCCGAGCCGCAACTGGCCGACACGCACACGGTGGCCACCAGTGCGCAGACCATTGCCGCCGCGCGACGGGGTCTACTGCTTGGCGTCGGTTCCGGCAACGTCCATCACGACCTCGAATTCGAGTAGCGAAGCGCCGGTCGACACCGGGTTGGCGCGCTCGCCGGCATGGGCCGCGATGGCCGGGCCCGACGCCCAGGCCTGGAAGGCATCCTCGGACTCCCACTGGGTGACCACGAAGTAGCGGTTATCGCCCTTGACCGGACGCAGCAGTTGGAACCCGAGGAAACCCGGCTGATTGTCGACCGCGTGTGCGCGGTGGGCGAATCGCTTCTCCAGTTCCGGACCGGCGCCCTCGGGCACCTCGATTGCGTTGATCTTGACCACGGCCATGGCGCCAAGGGTACCGCCCCACACCCCCGGCTCGATCGCCGCGCAAGATGAACGGGTGAGTGCCGAACCGTTGACCCTCCGTGGCGGAACCGGTGCCCCCTTGGTGCTCGTGCACGGGCTGATGGGGCGCGGCAGCACCTGGAATCGACAGCTGCCGTGGCTTTCCGAATTGGGCACCGTGTTCACCTACGACGCGCCCTGGCACCGCGGGCGTGAAGACAGTGACCCGGGGCCGGTCAGCACGGAGCGGTTCGTCGACGAGCTGGCCGCGGCCGTCGAGTCGCTCAGATCGCCGGTTGTCCTGATCGGCCACTCGATGGGCGGGTTGCATTCGTGGTGTCTGGCCGCGGAGCGTCCCGATCTCGTGCGCGGGCTCGTGGTGGAGGACATGGCACCGGACTTCGTCGGCCGCACCACCGGCCCGTGGGAGCCGTGGTTGCACGCCCTGCCCGCCGAGTTCGGTTCCGCGGCGGAGGTTCTGGCCGAGTTCGGTCCTGTTGCCGGCAGGTACTTCCTAGAGGCTTTCGACCGCACACCGACCGGGTGGCGCCTGCACGGCGAGCCGCAGAAGTGGATCGACATCGCCGCGGAGTGGGGGACCAGGAACTTCTGGCGGCAGTGGCAGGCGGTGCGCGCCCCGGTGCTGTTGATCGAGGCAGGTGACTCGGTGGCCCCGCCCGGGCAGATGGCCCGGATGCGGGAGATGGCCGGGGACCGCGCGACGTATCTGCTCGTTCCCGGGGCGGGACATCTCGTTCATGACGCCGCACCCGATGTCTATCGGGATGCGGTCCTGGAGTTCATCGGGGCCCTGCGGTCCACCAATCCCGCGGAGTGACCGACTCCGGCTATTGGTCGCCCTCCCCGGCGAGAGCGAAACGTCCGTCCTCGGTCTGTTCCACCAGCCCGTCGACCAGCAGTGAGCCCAGCGCTCGGTCGCGCTGGGCGGGATCGGTCAGCCACACCACGTCCAGTGCGGCGCGCTCCACCGGCGCGGAACTGGCCCTAAGCACGTCGAGCAATTTCCCGCGGACCTGCCGGTCGGTACCGGCGTAGCGCTGCGCCGGTCGCGGGGGATCCTCTCCCACGGGGTAGCCGGCGTCCCGCCAGGCGCACACGCTCAGCGGGCACAGTCCGCATTTCGGCGATCGGGCGGTGCACACCGTCGCGCCCAGTTCCATCAGCGCTGCGGAGAACACCGCGGCGGTGTCGTCATGGGGCAGTAGTGATTCCACGTCGGCGTGATCGCGCGCCGGTGACGGACGGCCGGCGTCGGCGCGGCCGTGCACCGCGCGCGCCACCACTCGGCGCACATTGGTGTCGACCACGGGTACCCGGCGGCCGTAGGCGAAACAGGCCACCGCCCGGGCGGTGTAGTCGCCGATTCCGGGCAGTCTCAGCAGGGTGTCGACGTCATCGGGTACGGCGTCCGCGTGCTCGGCGGCGATCACCGTCGCGCACTCGTGCAGCCGTTTGGCGCGACGCGGGTATCCCAGCTTTCCCCAGGCGCGCAGCACGTCGGCGGCGCCAGCCGCGGCTGTCGCCGAAGGGGTGGGCCATCGCGCCACCCAGTCCACCCAGATCGGCTCGACGCGTGCCACCGGGGTCTGTTGCAGCATGAACTCGCTGACCAGAATCTTCCAGGCGCTCACCTGCGGTTTTCTCCAGGGGAGGTCGCGCGCGGCCAGTCGGTACCAACGGACGAGTTCGTCAGCGTGGATGCTCATCGGCATACCGCCGAGGTGGCGTTGGGACATTCGATGCACAATGGGGGCCATGCCGAATACCAGCCCTGCAAAAGCGTGGAAGGCACTCAAGGAGGGTAACGAGCGTTTCGTCTCGGGCCACGCCGAGCACCCCAGCCAGAGCATCGAGCACCGGGCCAGCCTGGCCGTGGCCCAGCGCCCGACGGCGGTGGTCTTCGGTTGCGCCGACAGCCGGGTGGCCGCCGAGATCATCTTCGACCAGGGTCTCGGTGACATGTTCGTGGTCCGCACCGCCGGCCACGTCATCGACGCGGCGGTGCTCGGCTCCATCGAGTACGCGGTCGGCGTCCTGCGGGTTCCGCTGATCGTCGTGCTCGGTCACGACAGTTGCGGCGCGGTGAAGGCGACCCTGGACGCCCTCGACGAGGGCCGGGTGCCCGGCGGATTCGTCCGGGACGTGGTCGAACGCGTCACGCCCTCCATCATCCTGGGCCGTCGAGACGGGCTCACCAGGGTGGACGAGTTCGAGGCACGCCACGTCATCGAGACCGGGGCGCAGCTGCTGTCCAGGTCGACTGCCATAGGCGAGGGTGTCGAAGCAGGCGAGGTGGCGATCGTCGGAGTGACCTATCACCTGGCCGACGGCCGGATCGTGCTGCGCGAGCATCTCGGTGACATCGGCGAACCGGGTGACGGCACGACCGGGGAATAGCACGCTGCGCCCACTGAACACAGCGACACGCCGAGCGTGGTCGGACGACTCCCGGTGAGCTGGCCTTACCGTGAGAACGTGCTGGACATCGAACCGCAGGGCCCGTTACCGCCCGAGGTGTACAGGCGACGTCGGGCTCTGGCCCTCGGCATCGCCGCGCTTGTCGTGGCTCTGATCGTCGGTGTGGCATTCGCGCTGTTCGGGGGGGCGGACTCAGCCAAGAACACCGCCAAGACCGAGACCGCCCAAGTCCCCCAGCCGGAGAACAAGAGCCCCGTCGTCCCGCCTGCCGAATCCAGCCCGGAACCGACACCGACCCCCACCTCGGCCGTCGAGCCGCCGCCGGTGCTGCAGGCCGGCGACGACTGCCCGGATTCCAGCCTTGCGGTCAAGGGGCTGACCAACGCTCCGCAGTACGTCATCGGCGACCAGCCGAAGTTCACCATGGTCGTGACCAACATCGGTCTGGTGGCCTGCAAACGCGACGTCGGCGCGGCGGTGCTCGCCGCCTACGTGGAGTCCTTGGACAACCAACGGCTGTGGTCCAACCTGGACTGCGCGCCCTCCAACGAGACGCTGGTCAAGACCTTCAACCCGGGAGAGCAGGTCACCACCGAGGTCACCTGGACCGGTATGGGTTCGGCCCCGCAATGCCCGCTGCCCCGCGAGCCGATCGGGCCGGGCACCTATAACCTGGTGGTGCAGCTGGGCAACCTGCGCTCGGCGGCGGTGCCGTTCACCCTGTCTGAGACACCGCCCCCGCCGCCGGCCGAGCCGGCCCCCCCGGCGGGTGCCGAGCCGATGCCCGCTCCGCCGGTCGACGTCCCCGCGCCGGAACCGGCGCCCGCCGGCTGACCGCTACAGCGGGCGATCGCTGATCGCGCGTGGATCGTGACCGGGGCGTCCCAGGTCCCGGCAAGTCCCCATGCCGGGCTCGAGGGCCGGTTCGCTGATCGCCAGCATTGCGCGTAGTGCTTCTCCGATGGTGGCGGCCTCGAGCGTTTGCAGACCTTTCGGCGCCGGACCGCAGCCGGTTGGGACCAGTGCGGTGGTGAAGCCGAGTCGGGCGGCCTCGGTTAGCCGGCGGTCCATCCCGGTCACCCGTCGCAAATCGCCAGCGAGACCGACCTCACCGATCACGACGACCGTGGCCGGCAGCGGGCGGCCGGTGAATGCCGAGGCGATCGACATCGCCACCGCCAGGTCCGCGGAGGGGTCGGTCAGGCGCATGCCGCCGACGGTCGACAGGAAGATATCCAGCACCCCGATCGGCATGCTGGCGCGCTTGGCCAGCACGGCGTTGATCATCGCCACCCGGGACTGGTCGATACCGCTGACCGCCGCACGCCGCGGCGCCGCAGGGTTGGCCGGAGCCGCCAGAAGGGCCTGGATTTCGCCGATCAGTGGGCGCTTGCCGTCAAGGGCGACCGTGACAGCGGTACCGGGAACCGGCTGCGGGCGCTGATCCAGGAACAGGCCCGAGGGGTCGGCGACACCCTCGATCCCGTCATCCTGCAACAAGAAACAGCCGACCTCATCGGCGGCGCCGAAGCGGTTCTTGACCCCCCGGACCATTCGCAATGCCGTGTTGCGGTCGCCCTCGAAGTGCAGCACCACATCCACGAGATGTTCCAGGGAGCGTGGCCCCGCGATCGCGCCGTCCTTGGTGACATGACCGACAAGAACCATCGCTACCGCGGAGGATTTCGCCACCGCCGTCAGGGCGGCTGTCACCGCGCGGACCTGGGTAACCCCGCCCGCCACCCCGTCGGCGTCGCCCGCGGTCATGGTCTGAACGGAGTCGATGATGACCAGGCCCGGGTCGACGGCCTCGATGTGGCCCAGCACCGTTTGCACATCGGATTCGGCGGCCAGATAGACCTCGTCGTGAGCGCAACCCGTCCGCCCCGCGCGCATGCGGATCTGCCCCGCGGACTCCTCGCCCGAAACGTAGAGCGCGCGGCGGCCGTTCTGCGCCCAACGATGTGCCACATCGAGCAGCAGGGTCGACTTGCCGACTCCTGGATCCCCGGCCAGCAGGGTCACCGACCCCGGTACCACGCCACCGCCCAACACGCGGTCCAACTCGTCGACACCGGTCGGCAGGTGACGGGCACGGTCGGGGTCGACGGAGGTGATCGGGACGGCCGGGGCTGAGGGTGTGACGGCTCGGTGTGGTTGCCCGCCCGGCGCGCTCAGGGCGGCGACTTCGTCAACGGTCCCCCACGTCCCGCACTCCGGGCAGCGCCCGAACCATTTCGCCATCACATGGCGGCATTCCGAGCACCGATACTGCGAGCGAGTTTTAGCCACGGGACGACGCTAATCGGTCGCTACGACAAGCCCCCGGATGTGCGCGCGGGGGGTGTCCCGCGTGCCGGATGTCAGCTGCGGGTCAGCTCGGGTGCGGCAATCGGCACCGCCACTGTGGTGGTGCCGGCCTTCTCGAAGTTGAAGGTGAAGTCGTAGGTCAGCCCGTTGGTGATCGGCTTGGCCAGGGTGACCTCCGCGGCGGGGGCGCCCTTGTCGCCCGGCGGCTCGGCTTCACCCTTGGCGCCGATGACCAGTGCTCCCCCGGCCGGGACGGCTCCGTCACCGGTCAGCGCGACCGAACCGATGTCGGAGGTGATGCTCACCAGCTTGTCGTTGACGTCGGGCGAGTCGTTCGCCGCCACGAACAGCAGCGGGACGGTGCGGCCCGGCTGCAGGAAGTCACTGGTCTGGGTTGCCTGCAGGTGGACGTTGCGCAGGGCGATCGTCTTGACGTCGGCCGACGTGCCGTTGACGGCGGCCTCCTGGTCGGCGGTCTGGGAGATCTGCCCCGCGCCGCAGCCGGTGAGGATCAGGCCGCAGGCAGCCAAACCCGCCGACGCGGCGACCAGACGGTTCGTCAAGCGGTTCACAGCAGCCTCCTGCTCGGGCCATGCGGTCGGCACGATGTACGCCGCCCCGCGGTTCGACTATGCACAGTAGTAGGTCGCGCCCCGCTGCGGTAGACGACGGCAGACAATCTCCGAACTGGAAGGGACGGGCCCGAAGAGGAGAAGGCGAGACGCCGCGGGGTGGCCGCCAGCCGCCGCTTTGCAGAAATTCCTGCCGCTGTCAACCCCCGATGTTCACCATCCCGCCCCTGACCTGCACCGTTGTTCCGCGGGCGATTCGGCCCCGTGTTAGCATGGAGGGGCGAAAGGGGCTCTAATCTGATGATTTTCAAGGTCGGAGACACCGTTGTCTACCCACATCACGGTGCTGCATTGATCGAAGCGATCGAAACCCGGACCATCAAGGGGGAACCGAAGGAGTATCTGGTCCTCAAGGTCGCCCAGGGTGATCTGACCGTGCGAGTCCCGGCGGACAACGCCGAGTATGTGGGCGTGCGTGACGTCGTCGGCCAGGAGGGTCTGGACAAGGTATTCCAGGTCTTGCGCGCCCCGCACACCGAAGAGCCCACCAACTGGTCACGCCGCTACAAGGCCAACCTCGAGAAGCTCGCCTCCGGAGACGTCAACAAGGTCGCCGAGGTCGTCCGTGACCTGTGGCGCCGCGATCAGGAGCGCGGTCTGTCCGCCGGCGAGAAGAGGATGCTGGCCAAGGCCCGGCAGATCCTCGTCGGCGAGTTAGCGCTGGCCGAGAACACCGACGACGCCAAGGCCTCGACCATCCTCGACGAGGTTCTGGCCGCCGCGTCGTGAAGGCCCCCTGAGGGGCTGAGGTGAGCGAAACGGTCGCGGTCGTCACGGCGGCCGGTTCCGGTGAGCGACTCGGGGCCGGGATCCCCAAGGCCTTTGTCGATCTTGGCGGATTGACCATGCTTGAGCGGGCCGTAGACGGCCTGCTCGCCTCGGGGGTCGTCGATCGCGTGGTGGTGGCCGCACCGGCCGATCGTGTCGACGAGACGGCAGTTCTGCTCGCCGGGCGTGCGGTTGTCGTCGAGGGCGGCCCGCAGCGTGACGACAGCGTGCGGTGTGCGCTCGACGCCGTGGGCGATCCGGAATTCGTCGTCGTCCATGACGCGGCCCGGCCGCTGACACCGGTCGGTCAGATTCAGCGGGTGGTCGCCGCGCTCCGCGAGGGCCTGCGAGCCGTCATCCCGGTGCTGCCCGTTGTGGACACCATCAAGGCCGTCGACGGCAACGGGGTCGTTCTCGGCACACCGCAGCGAGACGGGCTGCGTGCGGTGCAGACCCCGCAGGGATTCCAGACCGATCTGCTGCGGCGGGCCTACCAGCGAGGCGGGGCCGGTGTGGTCACCGACGACTCCTCGCTGGTGGAAAACCTCGGCGCGCCGGTGCACACCGTGGCCGGTGATCCACTGGCCTTCAAGATCACCACACCCCTGGACCTCCGGTTGGCGCGGGCGGTGCTGGAGGCGTGAACCTGCCCCGGGTCGGTCTGGGTACCGACGTGCACCCGATCCAGCCGGGCCGACCGTGCTGGCTGCTCGGTCTGCTCTTCGAGGAAGGCGACGGGTGCTCCGGGCACTCCGACGGCGATGTGGCGATTCACGCGCTGTGCGACGCGCTGCTCTCGGCCGCGGGACTCGGCGACCTCGGCTCGGTGTTCGGCGTCGACCGGCCGGAGTGGCGTGGGGTCACCGGGGCTCAGATGCTTTCCCATGTGCGATCCCTGCTGGAACAGGCCGGATTCGGGGTCGGCAACGCCGCAGTTCAGGTGATCGCGAACCGGCCCAGGGTCGGCCCGAGGCGGGCGGAGGCCCAGTCGTTGCTCTCGGATCTGCTCGGCGCGCCGGTGTCGGTCTCGGCCACGACCACCGACGGCCTCGGGCTCACCGGCCGCGGCGAGGGGATGGCCGCGGTCGCAACCGCTCTGGTCGCCGAGGCTTCCCGGTAAGCTGCCAGGTCGTGACCACCGGGCTACGTCTGCACGACACCTACTCCGGTGCCGTGCGCGACTTCGTGCCGCTGCGCCCCGGCCATGCCTCGATCTACCTGTGCGGCGCGACGGTTCAGGGGTTGCCCCATATCGGGCACGTCCGCAGCGGGGTCGCCTTCGACGTGCTGCGCCGCTGGCTGGCGGCCAAGGGCCTCGACGTCGCATTCATCCGCAACGTCACCGATATCGACGACAAGATCCTGACCAAGGCCGCCGAGGCCGGCCGGCCGTGGTGGGAGTGGGCCGCCACCCATGAGCGGGCGTTCACCGCGGCCTACGACGCGCTCGGGGTGTTGCCGCCGTCGGCCGAACCACGTGCGACCGGGCACATCACCCAGATCGTGGAACTCATCGAGCGGCTGATCAACAGGGGGCACGCCTACCCGTCGGTCCTGGAGGGCGACGGCGACGTCTATTTCGACGTACTCAGCTTGCCCGAATACGGCAAACTCTCCGGCCACCGGATCGACGACGTCCACCAGGGCGAGGGCGCCGGCGGCGGCAAGCGCGACCCCCGCGACTTCACGTTGTGGAAGGCCGCCAAGCCGGGCGAGCCGTCCTGGCCGACGCCGTGGGGCCGCGGCCGTCCCGGCTGGCATTCCGAGTGCGTCGCCATGGCCCATGAGTACCTTGGCGCCGAGTTCGACATCCACTGCGGTGGAATGGATCTGGTTTTCCCGCACCATGAGAATGAGATCGCCCAGGCCCGCGCCGCAGGGGACGGCTTCGCCGCGCTCTGGCTGCACAACGGCTGGGTCACCATGGGCGGGGAGAAGATGAGCAAGTCCCTGGGCAACGTGCTCGCCATCCCCGCCGTGCTGCAGCGCGTCCGGCCCGCGGAACTTCGTTACTACCTGGGCAGTGCGCACTACCGGTCGATGTTGGAGTTCACCGAGATCGCACTGCAGGACGCCGCACGGGCGCACTCCGGGATCGAGGAGTTCCTGCACCGGGTACGCACCCGGGTCGGCGGGGTGGTTCCCACGAGGTGGACCGAGAAGTTCGCCGCCGCCCTCGACGACGACCTGGCGGTGCCCGCCGCTCTCGCCGAGGTGCACGCCACCCGCGCCGAGGGCAACCGCGCCCTCGAGGCGGGGGACCACGACACGGCACTGGCCAGGGCCGGCGAGATCCGGGCGATGACCGCCATCCTCGGCTGCGACCCGCTCGACGAGCGCTGGCAGCGGCGGGACGAGACCGCGGCCGCACTGGCCGC
>JAGQTO010000022.1:12498-13702 GCA_020439025.1 Mycobacterium sp.
CGGGACTGGGCACAGGCGGACGAGATCCGCGACCGTCTCAAGAAAGCCGGTATCGAAGTGACCGACACCTCCGACGGCCCGCAGTGGTCCCTGGTCGACGGGTACGGAACCTAAATGGCCGGCAACTCACGCCGCCGTGGCGCGGTTCGCAAAGAAGGCACCAAGAAGGGGCCCACCAAGGGATCCGGCGGTGTGCGGAGGCGGGGGCTCGAGGGCCGGGGCGCGACCCCGCCGGCGCATATGCGGCCCGGCCACCCGGCTGCCCGCAAGGCGGCGGTCAAGGCCCGCAAGTCCGCCGGGAAGCCGGCGGGGAAACCCGCCGACGAGACCGAGACCGTCCTCGGCCGCAACCCCGTCCTGGAGTGCCTGCGCGCCGACGCCCCGGCTACCGCTCTCTACGTGGCTCTCGGTGCGGAAGCCGACGAGCGGCTGACCGAGTCGGTCACGCTGGCCGCCGACCGTGGCATCCCCATCCTCGAGGTCCCACGGCACGACCTCGACCGGCTCAGCGCCAACGGCCTGCACCAGGGCATCGCCCTGCAGGTCCCGCCGTATGCCTATGCCCACCCCGACGACCTGCTCAGATCGGCCACCGCGGATGCCCAGCCTGCTCTGCTGGTGGCGCTGGACAACATCTCCGACCCGCGCAACCTGGGCGCGATCGTGCGGTCGGTGGCGGCCTTCGCCGGACATGGGGTGCTCATCCCGCAGCGGCGCTCGGCCTCGGTGACCGCGGTCGCCTGGCGCACCAGTGCCGGTGCGGCGGCCAGGGTGCCCGTCGCCCGGGCCACCAACCTCAACCGGACGCTGGGGCAGTGGGCCGACGCGGGGCTGCAGATCGTCGGACTCGACGCCGACGGGGACGTCACCCTCGACGAGTTCGACGGTTCCGGCCCTGTTGTCGTGGTCGTCGGCTCCGAGGGCAAGGGCCTGTCCCGGCTGGTGCGCCAGAACTGCGATGCGGTGGTGTCGATCCCGATGGCCGGGCCGGCGGAGTCGCTCAACGCGTCGGTGGCCGCCGGAGTGGTGCTCGCCGAAATCGCCCGCCAGCGCCGCTAGTTCCTGGCGCGAGCAGACGCAAAATACCCGCGACAAGCCGGGACTTCGGCCACTTTGTGTCTGCTCGCGGGGGTGGGCGCCCGGGGGGCTAGACACCCACGAGGGCGAGGGCGGCCCACAGCGCGATGACCGCGGCCACCAGGCT
>JAGQTO010000211.1 GCA_020439025.1 Mycobacterium sp.
TGGCGTGATCGGGAAGTAGGGCACCCCGAGCACCCGGGCCAGCAGCTTGACGTCGGCCAGCATCGGGTAGATCTCCTCCGAGCCGACGATCGAGCAGGGAATGATCGGCGCCTTGGCTTGCAGCGCCGCTGAGACGAAGCCGCCCCGGCCGAAACGCTGCAGTTTGTAGCGGTCCCGGAACGGCTTGCCCAGGCCCTTGTACCCCTCGGGGAACACCGCGGTGAGTTCACCGCCGGTCAGCAGTCGGTTGGCGTCGGCGTTGCAGGCCATGGTGTGGCCCGCCTTGCGCGCGACCGGGCCCAGCACCGGCATGTCGAAGAGCATGTCCGCGGCCAGCAAACGCACGTCGCGATGGGCCGGATGGTGGTCGCGCACCGCCACCGACAGCATCGGCCCATCGAAGGGCAGGGTGCCGGCATGGTTGGCGACGATCAGGGCGGCGCCGTCAGAGGGGATGTTCTCCACTCCGCTGACCTCGACCCGGAACCAGGTGTCGTAAAAAAAGCGCAGCACCGGAAGCACCACGGCGTTGTTGTATTGGGGGTCGAAGCCGAACTCGTCGACGGTGTAGTCGCCGGTCATCCGCTTGCGGAGGAAGTCGGCCAGTCCCGCGATGCGGGCGACGAGGTCTCCCGGTCCGGAGTCGGCGGCACGGCGCTGATCGAACTCACGGATGACCGCCTCGATCTGCTCCTCCGCGCCGTTCGCCGTCGGGCCCGCCGAGGGATGCCGACGCGAAGACCCGGACCGCTGCGCCCCACGTGCGCCCACCCGACCCGAATCAGGATGCAGCGGAATGACTTTCGCCTTTTCGCCAGCCACGGCTACCTCCCCTGCATTTCGCCCGGAACCCGGCCCGGGATCCTCCCCCACCGCTGCACGAGGGCCAGCGCGCGGCCTTCGAGCAAGNGTACCCACTCCGGGTTGATGATCGGCGTCAGACCCCGGCCGCGTACGAAGTCGTCGAACGCCTCCATCGTGGTCCATTTCGGCTCGAAGCCCAGTTCGGTCCGCATCCGGGTGGTGTCCATCACGCGGCCGTAGCTGAGGTAGTCGATCTGTTCGCGGGTGACCTCACTGCTCATCGATCCCTTGCTCAGGGAATCCGCCGCCCGCACCCCGAAGGCCGGCACGGGCAGCGGTATCCGCCCGGCCCGGCGGATCGCCTGGGACATCATGATGATCCCCTTGGCGCCGATGTTGAAGGTGCCGGCCCGGCCGGCCATCGTCGCCCGTTCCAGGGCGCCGAGGGCGTCCTGCTCGTGCAGAAGCTGCAAGCGGGCGTCGTGGCCGAAGACGGTGGGCACCAGCGGTCCGGTGAGGTAGCGGGCCAACGCGGTGTCCATGGCGGGGCCGATCATGTTGGCCAGCCGCAGGATCGTGACGGAGATGTCCGGACGCCGGCGGCCCAGCCCCCGGGCGTATCCCTCGATGTCCAGGCTGTCGTGGGCGAAACCCTCGCCGAGCGGTCGGCGGCTGCTGCTGTCCTCGGTATGCACCACCGGGTCGTATGCGTCCGAGCCGTAGACCTCAGAGGTGGACTTCAGCACGACCCGCCGAACGGTCGGCGCCTTCTGGCAGGCCGCGAACAGCTGCATGGCGCCCATCACGTTGAGTTCCTTCAGCGTGGCCCGACCACCCGAGCGCGGCGCGTAGGAGGCCGCCGCCGCATGCACCACGGTGTCGACGTCGCTGTTGCGGATCACCTTGGCGATGAACGGATTGCGAATGTCGGCGCGCACGAATTCCGCGCGCCCCATCCGCCGCTGCAGATCCTTGCTCGGCGCGATGGCGTCTACCGCGATGACACGGTTGATCGACGGGTTCTGCGCCAGCCGTGAGGTGAGGTAACCACCGAGGAACCGGCAGGCGCCGGTTACCAGCACCACTCTGGGGTATTTCG
>JAGQTO010000212.1:0-1504 GCA_020439025.1 Mycobacterium sp.
CACACTGGGACCGCATTGCGTGGCGCTGCCCGCCTCGCGGATCGGCGCCGGGGCGACGATCGGACCCGCCTCGCTGGTGATGCGCGGCGACGAAGTGCCACCCTCGACACGCTGGCAGGGCAATCCCATCGCGCCCTGGCAGGAGCGCCGGAAGCGGGGCAAGGCCAGAAAGAAGGAGGCGGCCGAGGCCGACACATGAAAAACCGCGCCAAGAAGTCCAGCACCCCGCCGGTCATCGACCCCTACCTGCCGAACAACGGGAACTTCGGCTACCGGGTGTCGCGCTATGAGCTGGACCTGCAGTACAAGGTCAACAGCCATCGGCTTGCCGGTGCGGCGACGATCACCGCGGTCACGCTGGCCTCGCTGCAGACGTTCACCCTGGACCTGTCGGACGCACTCGGCGTCACCAAGGTCACCGTGAACGGCCGCCGTCCCGCCAGCTTCTCCACTTCGGGCGGGAAACTGCGGATCCGGCTGGCCGAACCGCTGCCGACCGGATCGGCGTTGACGATCGCAGTGCGCTACGGCGGCTCGCCGAAACCGATCCGGACCGTGTGGGGAGAGGTGGGTTTCGAGGAACTGTCCAACGGCGCGCTGGTCGCCGGACAGCCCAACGGCTCCCCCTCCTGGTTCCCCTGCGACGACCATCCCAGCTCCAAGGCCAGCTACCGGATTCAGATCAGTACCGACAGCCCGTATTACGCGGTGGCTCCCGGCGAGTTGGTGAGCCGTCGGGTGCGCGCCGGACAGACGGTGTGGACCTACGAGCAGCCCGAGCCCACCTCGACCTACCTGGCCACGCTGCAGATCGGGATGTACGGCCTGCACCGGATCCCCAAGGCCCCGGTGGCGATGCATGCCGTCATCCCCGACCGGCTGCGGGCGAATTTCGATCACGACTTCGGCCGTCAACCGCAGATGCTCAAACTGTTCGTCAAGCTGTTCGGCCCCTATCCACTGAGCAGCGGATACACCGTCGTGGTGACCGAGGACGATCTGGAGATTCCTCTTGAAGCGCAAGGGGTTTCGATCTTCGGCGCCAACCATTGCGACGGCGCGCGCGGATCGGAGCGCCTCATCGCCCACGAACTGGCGCACCAGTGGTTCGGCAACAGCGTGACCGCCCGGCGCTGGCGCGACATCTGGCTGCATGAGGGTTTCGCCTGTTACGCCGAATGGCTGTGGTCGGAACACTCCGGGGGCCGCAGCGCCGGGGATGTCGCGGCCGATTACCACCAACGGTTGCTGGCCGCCCCGCAGGATCTGCTACTGGCCGACCCAGGGCCCCGCGACATGTTCGACGATCGGCTCTACAAACGTGGCGCCCTGGTGGTTCACGCCCTGCGCGGCATCATCGGAGACGACAGATTCTTCGCGTTGTTGCGTGACTGGACCACCCGTTACCGGCACGGGACGGTCGTCACCGACGATTTCACCGGCCTCGCCGCCAACTACGCCGACGTCTCGCTGCGGCCATTGTGGGAGTCCTGGCTGTATTCGA
>JAGQTO010000212.1:1682-2022 GCA_020439025.1 Mycobacterium sp.
GCTCGAACCGGCCGGGTTCTCGGTCTTCGGGGTTTTCTGGGGTGCCTTCGGCCTGGTGACCGGCGCGGCCAACGGACTCCTGCAGGAGGCCACCCGGGAGGTCCGCGCCACCTTGCGTCACTCGTCCGGGCCCAGCACTAGGGATTACGGCCCCCGGGACTGGGGCCTCCGGGATTGGGGCCCGCACACCCGGCCGATGTGGATCGGCGCGGGCGTGGGACTCGGTGCGGCGATCCTCATCGCGGGTACCGCTCCGCTGTGGTCAGCGCGGGTCTTCGCCGACGCGCGGCCGCTGTCGGTGACTCTGCTCTCCCTCGGACTCGCCGGATTCTGTCTGCAC
>JAGQTO010000213.1:0-580 GCA_020439025.1 Mycobacterium sp.
GCCTTACCCTCGTTGTGAACCTGCAGCATGAGCTTGGTGGCCTGGGGCTCGCTGTAGCCGAACAACTTCTGGAAGACGAACGTCACGTAGTTCATCAGGTTGACCGGGTCATCCCAGACGATGGTCACCCACGGTGCGTCGATGGCCTCGAGAAGGTCGGTCTGCTGGAGTCCCCCGGTCCCCGGCCGGGGCGGTGCTTCTGAGGCTCCCATGCCGACAAGGATAGCGAGCCGCCGCGGCTCCCGGCCCCCGCTCTGGTCAGCCGTTACGGTTGCGGGGTGAGTGGGCCTGTGAGTGCGGTTACGACCCCGGCGCTGCTGACCGACAAGTACGAGCTGACCATGCTCTCGGCGGCGCTGCGCGACGGAACCGCCGGCCGGCGCACCACCTTCGAAGTGTTCGCCCGGCGGCTGCCCGACGGTCGCCGGTACGGCGTTCTCGCCGGGACCGGGAGGTTCCTGGAAGCGCTGGAAGACTTCGTCTTCGACGACGCGGCGCTGGAAACGGTGGCGGACTTCCTGGACCCGGCGACGCTGGACTACCTGGCCGGTTTCCGGTTCCGCGGCGACATCGACGGCTA
>JAGQTO010000213.1:814-2023 GCA_020439025.1 Mycobacterium sp.
TGGCGGCCGCCCAGCGCTACGGGATTCCGGCGCTGGGAACCTCAGCGCACGCGTTCACCATGTTGCACACCGTCGCCGGCGCCGATTCCGACGCCTGGGAGCAGGCCGCCTTCCGCGCCCAGATCGCCGCCCTGGGCCTGACCACAACCCTGCTGGTGGACACCTACGACGTCCGCAGCGGGGTGGCCAACGCCATCGCGGCGGCCGGCACCGGCCTGGGGGCGGTGCGCATCGACTCCGGGGACCTGGGGGTGCTGGCCCGCCAGGTCCGCGCGCAACTCGACGGCCTGGGCGCGCTGGGCACCCGGATCGTGGTCTCCGGCGACCTCGATGAGTACGCCATCGCCGCGCTGCGCGCCGAGCCGGTGGACAGCTACGGCGTCGGCACGTCGGTGGTCACCGGATCCGGCGCACCCACCGCCGGGATGGTCTACAAGCTGGTCGAGGTCGACGGGCTTCCGGTGCGCAAGCGCAGCAGCCACAAGGAATCCCACGGCGGGCGCAAGGCCGCGGTGCGGCTGTCCCGCCCGTCGGGAACCGTCGTCGAGGAGGTCGTCCACCCGGTCGGGACCCCGCCGGAGATCGACGGGCAGGCGCGCCCGCTGACGGTGCCGCTGGTCCGCGAGGGCAAGCTGCTGGGGCCGGCCGATCTGGCCGCGGCGCGCGCACTGACCGCCGCCGGGCTGGGCAGCCTGCCCTGGGAGGGCCTGGCCCTGTCCCGCGGCGAGCCGGTCATCCCCACCCGGCAGGTCCCGCCGCGGTGAAACGCCCGCCCCCGGTGAACGACCTGCTGGAGCGGGCGGTGGCGGTGATCGGCGGCGCGCAGCGCCCGGGTCAGGTGCAGATGGCCGAGGCGGTGGCCCGCGCCTTCGACACCGGCGAGCACCTGGCCGTTCAGGCCGGCACCGGCACCGGAAAGTCGTTGGCCTATCTGGTCCCGGCCATCGCCCGCGCCGTCGCCGACGACACCCCGGTGGTGGTCTCGACGGCCACCATCGCCCTGCAGCGCCAACTCGTCGATCGCGACCTGCCCCGGCTGGTCGACGCGCTCGCCGATACGCTCCCCCGCCCGGCTCGGTTCGCGCTGCTCAAGGGCCGGCGAAACTACCTGTGCCTGAACAAGATCAACGGCATCCCCGATGGGAAGCCTGCCGACGCCGATCAGGAGGAACTGTTCTCCGCCGCGGCGACCAGCGCGCTGGGCCGCGA
>JAGQTO010000213.1:2189-2874 GCA_020439025.1 Mycobacterium sp.
AAGCCGGCCAGGCGGACGTCGTCGTCACCAACCATGCCCTGCTGGCCATCGACGCCATCGCCGAGGCCTCGGTGCTGCCTGAGCACGATTACCTGGTGGTCGACGAGGCGCACGAGCTGACCGACCGGGTGACCTCGGTGGCCACCGGCGAGCTCACCCCCGGCCCACTGGGCGTCACCGTGCGCCGCACCGCCCGCCTGATCGGCCCCGAACTGACCCAGCGCCTGGAGGCGGCGGTGGCCACCTTCGTCTCGGCGATCCACGACGCCCAGCCCGGGCGCATCGACCAACTCGACGACGAACTGGCCACCTACCTGACCGCGCTGCGCGACGCCGCGGGCGCCGCCCGTTCGGCCATCGACCCGGCGCCCAAGGATCCGGCGGCCGCCGCGGCGCGCTCCGAGTCGATCGCCGCACTGACCGAGGTCGCCGACACCGCCGCGCGGGTGCTGGACTCCTTCGCCCCGCCGATCGCCGAGCGCACCGACGTGGTGTGGCTCGACCACGAGGAGCAGCGCGGATCGGGGGCGGTCAACCCGGTGCTGCGGGTGGCGCCGCTATCGGTGGCGGCCCTGCTGGCCGAGCGGGTGTTCGGCGCCTCCACGGCGGTGCTGACGTCGGCAACCCTGACTCTGGGCGGGTCGTTCGACGCGATGGCCGAGGCCTGGGGGCTGGCCCGCGGCCC
>JAGQTO010000214.1 GCA_020439025.1 Mycobacterium sp.
TCAAATGGCCCAACCGCCCCCGCCCAGCAAAAAACCCGAAGTCATCTGACTTCGGGTTTTTCTTTGTGGAGCTAAGGGGACTCGAACCCCTGACCCCCACACTGCCAGTGTGGTGCGCTACCAGCTGCGCCATAGCCCCAAGCGCAGTTGAAACTACACCACCGCCGTGTCCGCCTCAAAACCAGCTCAGGGCAACTCGCCGGCAGCCTCCGGCCCCAAGGCCCGCGCCGGGGTGTGCGGGACCGGCGAGCGTTCACGGGTCTCCGGCGCGAACGTCCACCCCACCGCCGCGACCAGCAGCATTGCCCCGCTGATCGCAAACGCCCACCCGAAGGACAGCTGCTGGGCGAGCACCCCCACTCCCAGCGAGCCGACGATCGATCCGAAGTCCGACATCATCTGGAATGTGGCGATCGCCGTGCCGCCGCGCGCCTTGCCGATGATGTCGGCGACAGCGGCCTGCTGCGGGGAGTTGTAAACACCCGACGCCGCCCCGGCGACCGCCGCCAGGGTGAGAAACACCGGCAGGGTGTGCGTCAGGCCCAGCACCGCGGTGGACACCCCGGACAGCGCCAGGCCCACGACGAGCAGCGGCTTGCGTCCGATCCGGTCGGAAATCCGACCGCTGTACATCACCACCGCTACGTTGCCGGCCGCAAAAGCGGTCAGCGCCAGTCCGGCCACCCCGGCGGGATGGCCGAGCACCTCGGCGACGAACAGCGGCACCAGGGCAAAGCGCAGGCCGAACAGCGACCACCCGGTCGCGAAGTTGGACAACAGCGCCGAACGGTAGGCACGGTGGCGCAGCGCCACCCGCACGGTCACCGCCAGTTCGTCGGAATCGGCCGGCGCGGCCAGCGGGGAGTTGCGCAGGCTGACCAGCACCACCGCCGCCGCAATCAGCAGCAGCCCACCGTAGATGACGAACGGCGCGCTCAGGCCCAGCCCGGCGGTCAAGGCGCCCACCACCGGCCCGGCGACCGAACCGACCAGAAAGGCCCCGGAGAACAGCCCGGCGACCCGCCCGCGGGCGTCGTGCGGGCTCATCCGGATCATCAGACCCAGCGCCGAGACGAAGAACATCGTCGAGCCGATCCCGCCGAGCGCCCGGAACGTCAGCAACTGCCAGTAGCTCTGGGCGACGGCGCACGCCGCGGTGGACAGCGCGACGATCAGCACGCCACTGACGTAGACCTTGCGCTCCCCCATCCGCTGAATCAGCAGGCCGGTCGGCGGCGCGGCCAGCAGACGCATCACCGCGAACGCCGTGATCACGAAGGTGGCCGCGCTGATGCTCACACCGAAGTGCCGGGCCAGCTGCGGCAGCACCGGAGCCACCACCCCGTAGCCCAGCGCGATGACCGCGTTGGCGCCGATCAGCGACCACACCTCCCGGGGCAGGCGTGCCTGGCCCGCCGCCCCGGTCGCTGAACTCACGAGATCACTGTATTCACCACTTCCCTGGCCGCTTCCTGCACCTGAGCCAGATGATCGTGGCCGAGGAACGACTCGGCGTAAATCTTGTAGACGTCCTCGGTTCCCGACGGCCGTGCGGCGAACCAGCCGTTGGCGGTGGTCACCTTCAGCCCCCCGATCGGCGCGCCGTTGCCCGGCGCCGCGGTGAGTTTGGCGGTGATCGGCTCACCGGCCAGTTCGGTGGCGCTGACCTGATCGGGTGAGAGCTTGGCCAGCCGCGCCTTCTGCTCCCGGTCGGCCGGCGCGTCGGTTCTGGCGTACACCGGCGCGCCGTATTCGGCGGCCAGTTCGGCGTAACGCTGCGAGGGCGTCTTGCCGGTGACGGCCAGCACCTCCGAGGCCAGCAGGCACAGGATGATGCCGTCCTTGTCGGTGGTCCATACCGACCCGTCACGACGCAGGAAGGAGGCACCGGCGGACTCCTCCCCCCCGAACCCGATGGTGCCGCCGATCAAACCGTCGACGAACCACTTGAACCCGACGGGCACCTCGATCAGGCTCCGGCCCAGTCCCGCCACCACCCGGTCGATGATCGACGAGCTCACCGCCGTCTTGCCGACCGCCACACCGGCCGGCCAGTCCGGCCGGTGGGTGTAGAGGTAGTCGATGGCCACGGCTAGGTAGTGGTTGGGGTTCATCAACCCACCGTCGGGGGTGACGATGCCGTGCCGGTCGGCGTCGGCGTCGTTGCCGGTGGCGATCTGATAGCTCTCCCGGTTGGCGATCAGCGAGGCCATCGCGTTGGGGGAACTGCAATCCATCCGGATCTTGCCGTCGGTGTCCAGGGTCATGAACCGCCAGGTCGCGTCGACCAGGGGGTTGACCACCGTCAGTTCCAGGTTGTGCCGCTCGGCGATCGCGCCCCAGTAGTCGACGCTGGCCCCACCCAACGGATCGGCGCCGATGCGGATTCCCTCGGCGCGGATGGCATGGATGTCGACGACACTCGGCAGATCGGCGACATAGGCGTCCAGGTAATCGTGTCGGCGGGCGTGCTGAAGCGCCCGGGCCAGCGGCACCCGCTTCACCTCCCGGAGACCGCCGCGCAGAATCTCGTTGGCCCGCTTGGCGATCGTCGAGGTGGCATCGGTGTCGGCCGGCCCCCCATTGGGCGGGTTGTACTTGAAGCCGCCGTCGCGGGGCGGGTTGTGCGAGGGGGTAACGACGATCCCGTCCGACAATCGCTCGGTACGGTCGCGGTTGTGGCTGAGGATGGCGTGGCTGACCGCCGGGGTCGGGGTATAGCGATCCGCCGAATCAATCAGCACCACAACATCATTGGCGGCCAGCACCTCCAACGCCGAGACCCAGGCCGGCTCAGACAGCCCATGGGTGTCGCGGCCCAGGAACAGCGGCCCGGTGGTGCCCTGCGCGGCACGGTACTCGGCGATGGCCTGAGTGGTGGCCAGGATATGGGCCTCGTTGAACGCCGCATCCAAACTGGACCCACGGTGCCCGGAGGTTCCGAACGTCACCTGCTGGTCGACGTTCTCGGGGTCGGGTTGCACGGTGTAGTACGCCGTCACCAGGTGGGGCAGGTCGATCAGATCTTCGGGTTGCGCCGGCTGTCCGGCGCGGGGGTTGGCCGCCATGCCCGCAATTCTGCCGCCGAGACGCGATACTGAAGCGGTGATTGGTCACGCCGAGTGTGCGCTGAGAGAGGTTTTCACGGCTTCTTCCCGCAGCGGACGCGCACTCGGTGCACGGTTGTAGCGATGTTCGGCCACGACAACCGGGAGCTGGCGGCGGTGTTCGCCGGCGGGGCGATGGGGACCGCTGCCCGCGTCGCGCTGGCGATCTGGACCGCCGATCAGCCCGGCCACTGGCCGTGGGCCACCTTCGTCGCCAACATCGTCGGCGCATTCATCCTGGGGTTCGTCACCACCCGTCTGCTGGAACGTCTGCCCCTGACCGCCTACCGGCGTCCGCTGCTGGGCACCGGGCTGTGCGGCGGGCTGACGACGTTTTCCACCATGCAGGTCGAGACACTGGAGATGATCGAGGGTCGCTACTACGGCTTGGCAGCGGCCTACACCGTGGTCAGCGTCAGCGCCGGTCTGCTGGCCGTGTACGCGGCGACGGTCGTGGTCCGGAAGGTGGGGTTGCGATGAGCGTTCGCACGATGAGCCGAGAGCATCCATGAGCCCCGCGATCTGGGCCGGCGTGATGGTGATCGGCGGGTTGGGGTCGGTAGCCCGGTTCATGGTCGACCGCGCCGTCGCCCGCCGAGCGGCAAGCTCTTTCCCGCTCGGCACCCTGACCGTCAACATCACCGGCGCCGCGCTGCTCGGCTTTGTCACCGGTCTGGCGCTGAGCCATCACGCGGCCCTGCTGGCCGGAACCGCCTTCGTCGGCGCCTACACGACGTTTTCCACCTGGATGTTCGAAACCCAACGGCTCACCGAGGAGCGCCAGATCCGGCCGGCACTGACCAACATCGTCATCAGCGTCGTTCTCGGGATCGCCGCCGCGGCGGCCGGGCGCGAGATCGCGGGGCTGCTGTGACCCCTACCGCGCCAACTGAAACGTCGCTCAAACTCACCGCCTACATCGCCGAGCGCGAGCGAGACGGGTCGCGTTTCCTGGCCGACTCCCTGTTCGATCTATTCGCACAACGCCGGGTCACCACCAGCGTGATGCTGCGCGGCATCTCCGGTTTCGGCCACCAGCGCTTCATCCGCTCCGACGAGTCGTTGACCCTCTCCGAGGACCCGTCGGCGGCGATCGCGGCGGTCGACACCCCCCGGACCATCAGCGCCCTGGCCGACGACGTCATATCCATGACTCGCAGCGGTCTGATCACCCTGGAACGAGCCCGCCTGCTCGACGGTGCCACCGCCGCCGTTGCGCTCCCAGACATCGACGACGCGGTGAAACTGACCGTCTATGCGGGCCGCAACCGACGCGTCAACGGGACCCCGGTATACAAGGCGGTCTGCGGGTTACTGCACCGCAACGGCCTTGACGGGGTGTCGGTGTTCCTCGGCGTGGACGGCACCTCTCACGGGGATCGACGGCGGGCCCACTTCATGGGCCGCAATATCGACGTGCCGCTGATGATCATCGCGATCGGCAGCGCCGAGCGGGTTCAGAAGTCGGTGGCCGATTTGAGGTCAGTGCTGGAACGGCCACTGTTGACCGTCGAACGGGTCCGGCTGTGCAAAAGCGACGGGAACCTTATCGCCGAACCGCCCTCTTTGCCGGATGCCGACGAGCGTGGGCGCCCGCTGTGGCAGAAGCTGATGGTCTTCACCTCCGAGTCCGATCGCGACGACGGGGTGCCGATTCACCGCGCCCTGGTCCGCAGACTGTGGGAGTCCGGAACTGCAAGCGGTGCGACGGTGCTGCGCGGCGTCTGGGGGTTCCAGGGCGATCGGAAACCACACGGCGACAGCCTGTTTCAATACGGCCGGCAGGTACCGGTGATGACGGTCATCGTCGACACCCCAGGCAGCATCGCCGCCAGCTTCCGGATCGTCGACGAGCTCACCGCCGGTCGCGGTCTGGTCACCTGCGAGATGGTGCCGGCCCTGGTGGCGATCGACGGTGGCCACCGTCACGGCACCACCGAACTGGCCGACTACCACTACTGAGCCTCGCGGCTGTCCGCGAGCACCGTCAGCAGCACCACAGCGTCGGACTCGGCGCGCAAGCCGTGCCGCTCGCGCGGGATGACCAGCAGGTCGCCGGTCTCGCCGACCCAGGTGTCGAAGCCAGCGGTCACCCGAACCCGGCCTTGCAAAACCTGCAGGGTGGCTTGGCCGGGGCTGTTGTGCTCGGCCAGTTCGGTGCCGGCCGTCATCGCGATGAGCGTCTGGCGCAACAGGTGGTCGTGGCCGCCGTGCACCGTGTGGGCCGACCGGCCCGCCTTCGCCGATCGTGCGGCCGCGAGTTGCTCCTCGGCGAGCCGCGTCAGTGAAACACCGTCCATGATTATCCCTCCGGTTCAGGCCAGCAGCAGGATGCCGCTTACCAGCAGTGCCACCACCTTGAGCGCTTCAAACCCGACATAGACGACGTGGGCGCGGGAACGGCCGGTTTCGGCGACCGAGGCGTCGGCGAGCACGGCGTCGGAGCGGCGGGTCAGCGCCGGCCGCACTCCCACCACCTGGACGCCCAGGGCGGCGACAGCGATGACCAGAGCCACCACCGCAGGCGCCGGCGGCCGCCCGAGCACCACCGCGACCAGCGCCACGGCGGCGAGTACCACCTCGCACATATTCAGCGCGCGGAAGACCAACCGCCCGATTCCCAGACCCAACTGGATGGTGATACCGGGCGCCCGGAACTTCAGCGGCGCCTCGAGGAACGAGATCGCAAGCACCATCCCGAGCCAGAGGAAGATCGTCGCCGCAGCCAGCGCCGACCAGTGATTCACTGCGGCCGCCACGAAGCTAGTGCCAATGGCCCGGTGCGCCCCAGTTGGGAACGACGTCGTCGACATTCGGGATGTACTTCTTCACCTGTCCGGGAGGCAGCGGGTTGCCCGGAACACCGATGTTCACCCCGGGTCCCGGAATGCCGGGTATCCAGGGATCGAAGGGATCCGCCTGGGCGACTCCGGCCCCCATCGGCAGTGCCGCACCCGCGAGCACGCCGCCGACCAGCATCTTGATCTTCGTGCTCAAGAAAACCTCCCGGGTCCTGCCGCGGAACCGCCGACGCTCCGCTCCGGCTATAAAGGTACCCGTCAGTGAATCGGGTCCCGAGGCCGAGGAGGTCACCCATGGGAGTTCACCGAGCTGGGATCGCCGCAGCACTCCTGGCCGCGGCGTTGCTCACCGGCTGCTCCGAGGAGAAGGCGGCCGACAGCGCGGGCACCTCGTCGTCAACTGCCGCCGAGGCCGCAAGCACGAGCGCCGCCACCCCGCCGGTGCCGACCACCCAGGCGCCGCGCACGGCGAAGTGGACCGCCCTGCAGGCCGGCGACTGCTTGGCAGACGCCCCGCCCACCGACCCCGCGGTGGTGACCGTCACCCTCGTCGACTGCTCCACACCGCACCTCGCAGAGACCTACCTGAGGGCGGATATTCCTGTCGACGCGGCCCTCAACGACGTCGCCACCAGCCAATGCGACACCGGGTTCACCCAGTACACCGGCGAACCGGTGGCCACCAGCCCGTACACGATCACCTATCTGATCGATTCCGACCAGGACCGCACCTACAACAACCCCTACCCCAGTACCGTCATCTGCCTGCTGCAGAGCGCCCAGGGCCAGAGTCTGACCGGCTCGGCGCGCGGCTGAGACTCATCGACTCTGCGCCCAGATCGCGTTCCGGGCTGAAGTCGCGATCTGTACGCAGAGTCGATGGGCGGCGGTGGTTTGCGGATTCCAAACAGTGAGCAAAAAGTAGGGACCCTCAGCGCCCATGCTTTTCGAAACCGCGGCCGCCTTGGAGCGATCTCCGGCGCCGAGGGAGGCTGCGCCGCATCATGATGTTCGTCTGATGATCGCGACATTGTGGGGGTTGGCTGCCGGGTCGCGCCAGAACATGTCGCCGTCGAACCGGTGGAACAATTCTGGGGGCAGGATGCTCTGGCGCGGAATGAACTCCACCTTGCGCCGGATGGAGTGCAACCCGGGGGCTCCCAAAGCCAGATCGAACTCGTCGGCATCGTATTCGACGTTGTCGAAGTCATGGTCGAACCACGGTTCCCCAATGAAGTCGTAAAGCAATTTCAGCGCCCGGGTGGGATCGGTGACAAGGGCGTCGTATTCAACCAGGATCATCGCCGGCGCCTGCTCCCCGAAGAAGCCGTCCTTGAGTGCGTCCAGCGCGTAGCCCACCAGCCCCTCGGAACTCGCGACGGCGCCGATCCGTGAGAACACCGTCCCGCCGGACTCATAGCCGAACATCCCGGAGGGCTCGAAGGCGTTGCGGCGTACCAGCCGTTCGATCGAGTCCATGATCCAGTTCACGTCGCGCACGCAGCAGATGACCCTGGCGTGTGGGAAGAGCTGGGTGATCGCCGGCAGCTTGGCACACCACAGCCGGTTGGTGTCGAACACGACCTTGTCCGCCTGAACCCCGGCGTAGTAGCTGGTGAACAAGCCGGTAAGGATATTGCGGCGTTGTTCGGCGTCGATGAACACCGCAGTCTCGTTGCGCCGGCTCATCGACTTCTCCAACGCCATGTACATCGACCCGAGGGGGCTGGTCATGCCGGCGTTGAAACGCGGATTCTGCCGCAGGATTCCCGCCAGCAGCGTCGAGCCCGACCGGGGCAGACCTGAGATGAAGTGGATGCCGTGCTGCATGGAACTCCTGTCGCAGATCGTGGGCTTGCCAGCCCAGTATGCGAAATCCAGCCTGAGCGCAGGCCCGTTAACTGGTGGCGAGCTGGACCGAGAGCGTTCGACCGCCGCGCCCGGGGGCACTAGCAGTATGGGCGACCAGAGCCACACCCGGGTCATCTAGCCAACCGGGAATGGTAGAACCGGTGCCCGCAGCGAGCGACTCGCCGCAATCCATGGCATTGATTCAACAGCCGCCAAAGCCTGCAACGCCTACAGCGAGGACAGCATGTCCTTCATCGTGTCGGTCTCCTTCTGCTGACCGCTGATGATCGACTTCGCCATCTCAACCGCCGCCGGGAAGAGACCGTTCTTGACCTCATCGCCGGCCATATCGATGGCACCCTGGTGGTGGGTGATCATCTGGGCCAGAAAGAGCTTGTCGGCCTCGACGCCCTGGGCCTTGTCCAGCGCCTCCATATCCGCCTGGGACATCATGCCCATTCCGGGCATCATCGACCCACTGGGCATCATCGACGTGGTCGGCATCATGGACTCCCCCGGCATCCCCGGCATATCGCCGTGGTGATCTGCACCGTCATCGTCGGGATCCTGGCCGGTCCGGGGCATATCCATTCCGGACATATCCATTGCGGGCATCTCGGTGGGAACACCCCACTCGGTCAACCACCCCTGCATCTTCTCGATCTCGGGCCCCTGGGCCGCCTTGATCTGCGTCGCCAGCTCGGTGACCCGCGGGTCGATACCCTTCTTGGCCAGGATCATGTCGCTCATCTCGATGGCCTGCTGGTGGTGCGGGATCATGTGTCGGGCGAACATCACGTCGGCGTGGTTGTGTGCCTGGGCCGATGCCGACGCCGAGGTGGACGCGGCAGTGGACGACGAAGCCGCCTTCTCGGTGCCGGTGCTGCAAGCCCCGAGAGCCAGCACCGCGGCCACCGCGGCAGCAGCCGCAACAGCGGTCTTGGTCGTAGTCATCAAAGACTCCCTCATTCGTCTGCGGGCACCGGCCATGCCCGGCACCCCCGTGCTGTGAGAACCAGTCTTGGCTGCAACTCTGTAGCCGAATTAGTGGTTCTGTGAAGATCCGGTAAAGGCCGCCCGCATCCACGTGCGACCCGTCGGCGCGGCACGATGGTCACATGGCCAACAGCTCCCCGATACCGGCGGACCCGGTCTACCGCGCCCTGGTCGTCGATGACGAGGCACCACTGGCCGAGGTCATCGCCAGCTACCTGGAACGCGAACACTTCGAAGTCACGCTGTGCCACAACGGGAACGACGCCCTGGCGAGGGCCCGCGAGGTGGATCCCGACGTAGTGGTGCTGGATCTGGGTCTGCCCGGCATCGACGGGGTCGAACTGTGCCGACAGCTGCGGACGTTCTCCGACGCCTATGTCGTCATGCTGACGGCCCGCGATACCGAGGTCGACACCATCGTCGGCCTCTCGGTGGGCGCCGATGACTACGTGACCAAACCGTTCAGCCCCCGCGAACTCGTCGCCCGTGTCCGCGCCATGCTGCGCCGGCCCCGCAGCGCGCCGGTTCCCGCCAACCCGCCCGCCGCCGAACTCGAGCCGCCCCGGACGTGCGGCCCGCTGTCAATCGACACCGGCAGCCGACAGGTTTTCCTCGATGGCAATCCAATCGGCTTGACACGCACCGAGTTCGACATTCTCGCCGCTCTCTCGTCCCGGCCCGGCCTGGTGTGGAGCCGCCGACAACTCATCGAGGAAGTGTGGGGCGAGCCCTGGGTGGGCAATGACCACCTCGTCGACGTCCATATCGGACACCTCCGGCGCAAACTCGGTGACGACCCCTCCGATCCGCGGTTCGTCTTCACCGTCCGAGGGGTGGGATACCGGATGGGCAACAGCCGGTGAACACCCGAACCCGCAAAGGCACGGGGATGCGCCGCCGGTTGCTGGCATCGCAGACCGTGGTTCTGCTGACCGGAGGCCTGACCACCTGGCTGGTGGCGCTCGTGGTCGGCCCACCGCTGTTCCGGGAGCACCTATTGCGGGCCGGGGTGACGCAGGACTCCCACGAGCAGTTCCACGCCGAGCAGGCCTACCGGGACGCCACCGCCATTTCCATCGCGGTGGCCATCGCGGTGGCCGCACTGACGGCGTTCGGGGTCACCGCCTACATCAGCCGGCGCCTGCAGCGCTCGGTCGCCGAATTGTCCACCGCCGCCGGCGCCGTGGCCGAGGGCCGCTATGACATCCGGGTCTCACCGCCGCGGCTCGGCGGCGAGTTCGATGACCTCGCCGCGGCGTTCAACCAGATGGCCGCGCGGCTTCAATCGGTGGAAACCACCCGGCGGCAGCTGTTCGGAGACCTGGCCCACGAGATCCGCACGCCGGTGTCGGTTCTGGAGGCCTACATCGAGGCCGTGCAGGACGGGGTTCGAGACCTGGACCCGAAAACCGTTGCGATGCTGCGTGAACAGACCGGGCGATTGGTTCGTTTCTCGGCCGACGCCGCGGCCCTGGCCCAGGCGGAGGAAGCCCAGGCCACCATCGCCCCCGAGCCGGTCGACGTCGCCGAACTCGTCGGGGCCGCAACGGCGGCTGTCGCCGAACGATACGCGGCGAAACAGGTTTCGCTGACCTCTCGGGTGACGGGCACGACCAGGTTCTGGGCCGACCGGCAGCGCGTGGGCCAGATCTTGACGAATCTGCTCGACAACGCCTTGCGTCACACCCCCGCCCACGGACACGTCCGCGTCGGCGCCACCTCCGATGCTGAGGCGGTGGTGTTCACCGTCGCCGACGACGGGGAGGGCGTCGCCGCCGAGCACCTGCCCCACCTTTTCGAGCGGTTCTACCGCGCCGACTCCGCCCGCGACCGGGCCCGGGGTGGCGCGGGGATCGGGCTGGCCATCGCCAAGGCACTTGCCGAAGCCCATGGCGGGGGTATCAGCGTGCAGAGCCGGGGGCCTGGGACGGGCACGACGTTCACCGTGTCGATGCCGGTCCGGCCTATTTCCTGATCTCGCGGTAGGTCGTCAAGATTCGATGAAGAACCGGCCAACCGGTGGCGCCTGACCGACGAACGGGCAACCCTGGTCTCATGAAAATCGGATTATCGACCACGCTGGACACGACCTTCCCCGACGCGGTAACCCGGATACGGGAAGCCCTAGCGGCACAGGGATTCGGAGTTCTGACCGAGATCGACATGCAAGCAACTCTGAAGGCGAAGCTGGACAAGGACATCGGGAGCTACCTGATCCTAGGGGCCTGTAATCCACCGATGGCCCACCGAGCGGTCAGTGTCGACCCACAGATCGGCCTGCTGCTGCCGTGCAATGTGGTCGTTCGAGCCGACCCCGACCACGACACCCGGGTGATCGTCGAGGCGATGAACCCGCAAATCCTCGTGGAGGTCACCGGGGAACCCGAGCTGCATGGTGTCGCCGACGAGGTCACCACCATGCTGCAGGCCGCCATCGACTCCCTGACCCGAACCTGACCTGGCATCCGACCGTTATCCGTTGGTGCTTGTTCGCCTCAGGCGCCGATCGGCACCATCGAGGCGATGAAGATCACGGCTCTCACCGACACTGACGGCAGGGTGGCCGCCCGCGCCGCCGCCGTCGCGTCCATCGGCGCGGCAACGATTCACCTGGCGGTGACCCCCGGGCACTGGCGCGAGTGGCTGCCCTCCGGGCTCTTCTTCGCCTCGGTCGCGGTCTTCCAGCTGCTGTGGGCCTTCCTGGCCTGGACGCGACCGCCGACGGCCCTGCTGGCCACCGGGATCGGCGTCAGCACCGGCCTGGCCGCACTCTGGGTCTTCTCAAGGACCGCCGGAGCTCCCTTCGGCCCGAACGCGGGCCAGACCGAAGCCGTCAAAGCCGCCGGCATCTGCGCGCTGCTGCTTGAGTGCTACATCATCATGGGTGCGGCATGAATCGCACTGGAAATCCTCGAGGCTCCTGACCCTGGAAACCAGGACGGAGTCATGCCGAAGGCACAGTCGCCGGGGAAGCCCACGACACGCAGGTACAGCGCTGAGGAGAAGGCCGCCGCGGTGCG
>JAGQTO010000023.1:0-38852 GCA_020439025.1 Mycobacterium sp.
TTCGAAGGCCCGGTCGGGCACGACCCCGTTGAGCAGGACGCCGATCAGCCCGATGGAGGCGGTCAGCAGGATCCCGCCGTAGGGGACGCCTTTGGACGACATCCTGCTGGTGAACTTCGGTGCGCTTCCGCTCATCGCCATGGAGCGCAGGATCCGACCGGTCGAATACAGCCCGGCGTTGAGGCTGGAGAACGCCGCGGTCAGGACCACAAGGTTCATCATCGTCCCGCCGCCGCTGATCCCGACCTTGTCGAAGAACGTCACGAACGGGCTCTCGTCGGCCGAGTAGGCGGTGTACGGGAGAAGTAGGGCCAGCAGGAACAACGAGCCGACGTAGAACAATGCGATACGGGCGATGACCGAGTTGATCGCCCGGGGCATCACTTTTTCGGGCTCCTCGGTCTCGCCGGCCGCCGTGCCGACCAGTTCGACCGCGGCGTAGGCGAAGACGACCCCGGCGGTGACGACCACCAGCGGCAGCATGCCGACCGGGAAGAATCCGCCGTTGTCGGCGACGACCTTGAAACCGGTGGGATGTCCGTCGATCTCGTAGCGACCGGCGAGGAAGATCGTCCCGGCGACCAGGAAGGCGAGCAACGCGACCACCTTCACCAGGGCGGCCCAGAACTCGAACTCTCCGAACACCGACACCGATACGAGGTTGACGCCGAGCACCACCGCCAGCGCGGCCAGGGCGATCACCCACTGGGGGATGGCGTCGAAGGCGCCCCAGAACCGGAAGTAGGTGGCGATCGCGGTCGAGTCGACGATCGTCGTCATCGACCAGTTCAGGAAGTACATCCACCCGGCCACGTAAGCGGCCTTCTCCCCGAGGAACTCCCGCGCATAGGAGACGAAGGAGCCCGACGACGGCCTGTGCAGGACCAGTTCGCCCATCGCCCGCAGAATCAGGAACACGAAGATTCCGCAGAACCCGTAGACCAGGAACAACCCGGGGCCGGCGCTGGCCAGCCGGCCGCCCGCCCCGAGGAACAGTCCGGTCCCGATCGCGCCGCCGATGGCGATCATCTGCAGCTGCCGCGGTTTGAGGCTCTTGTGGTACCCGGCGTCCTCCCGGGTAAGGGCAGAGGGCTCGGCGGGGCCGGACACGGTGGTCATCGCTCTGCTCCGCCGTTGCTCTGACCGGTCGGGTCGTGCGGTGGTGCGGGCATGTCGCGGAAGGTGAAGATGAAGCCGAACACCGCGATAGCCGCGGCGATCGCGTAACCAATCGCCGAATACCAGCCGACCCGCAGGTAGGCGGTGACCGCGACGACGCCCATCGCGAGGAACACCATGGACATCCCGATCAGGGGTGTCTTGGCCTTGAAGTCGATCAGGCGCACTATTCGGGTCTCCCACCGGGTAGTCGAGGTCAGGGTCGAAGGAGTCAGGAAAGTAAACAACGTCCGACGATGTGGTGTCGCCGAAGTGCAAAATGATTAGCACGCCCGTAACAACTCCTCAGGGTGCGCGACCGGTCCTTGTGATGGGATGAGTCGCTGTGGGAATCAAAGTGGCGCTGGAGCATCGCACCAGTTACACCTTCGACCGTCTGGTCGAGGTGCATCCGCATGTGGTGCGGCTCAGACCCGCCCCGCACAGCCGCACCCCGATCGAGGCCTACTCGATGGATGTGGAACCGGCCGACCACTTCGTGAACTGGCAGCAGGACGCCTTCGGCAACTTCCTGGCGCGCCTGGTGTTTCCCAACCCCACCCGGATCCTGACGATCACCGTCGGCCTGATTGCCGATCTGAAGGTGGTCAACCCGTTCGACTTCTTCATCGAGGACTTCGCCGAGACCTTCCCGTTCGACTACCCCAAGGGCTTGCGCGACGATCTCGCCGTCTACCTGCGGCCGGTGGACGAGGGGGAGGAGGGCTCCGGGCCCGGCGAACTCCTGCGTTCCTGGGTGCGCGACCACCCGATCACCCAGGGAATTCGCACCATCGACTTCCTGGTCGGCCTCAATCAGGCCGTCAACGCCACGGTGGGCTACAGCGTCCGGATGGAGCCCGGTGTGCAGACCCCCGACCACACGCTGCGCACCCGGATCGGATCCTGCCGGGACTCGGCCTGGCTGCTGGTGTCGATTCTGCGCGAGTTGGGCCTGGCCGCCCGTTTCGTCTCCGGATACCTGGTTCAGCTCACCTCCGATGTGGAAGCTCTCGACGGCCCGTCCGGACCGGCCGCGGATTTCACCGATCTGCATGCGTGGACCGAGGTCTATATCCCCGGGGCGGGGTGGATCGGCCTGGACCCGACATCGGGTCTGTTCGCGGGCGAGGGCCACATCCCGCTGGCCGCCACCCCGCATCCATCCTCGGCAGCGCCGATCACCGGCGCCACCGGCTTCGCCCAGACCACCTTCGAGTTCTCCAACACGGTGACCCGCATCCACGAGGACCCAAGGGTCACCCTTCCCTACACCGACCAGGGGTGGGCGGCCATCACCGCGCTTGGCGCGGAGATCGACGACCGTCTGGCCGCCGGAGACGTCCGGCTGACGATGGGCGGGGAGCCCACCTTCGTCTCGATCGACAATCAGGTCGACCCGGAGTGGACCACAGATGCCGACGGACCGCACAAGAGGGAGCGGGCCTCGGTGCTGACCTCGCTGCTGAAGTCTGCCTGGGCGCCGACCGGCCTGGTGCAGTACAGCCAGGGCAAGTGGTATCCGGGAGAGCCGTTGCCGCGCTGGCAGATCGGTCTGCACTGGCGCCGCGACGGCAAACCACTGTGGAAGGACCCTGGGTTGCTCGCCGATCCCTGGGACGGCGGTGCCCGGCAGCTTCCACCCGCCGTCGCCGGGGACCTGTTGTCCGCCGTCGCCGCGGGGCTGGGGCTTCCCGCGAGTCAGGTTCGGCCGGCCTACGAGGACCCGCTGGTACGGCTGGAGAAGTCGGTACGGCGACCCGAGGGCGCCGCGGTGGAACCCGACGACGATCTGGAAACCGACACCGCGGCGGGGCGGGCCACGCTTCTCGCCCGGCTCGACGAGCCGACCAGCGAGCCGGCCGCCTGGGTGTTGCCGCTGCACCGCCGCGACGACGACTCCGGCTGGGCCAGCGCGGACTGGCGGCTGCGGCGCGGCCGGATCGTGCTGCTCGACGGTGATTCCCCGGCCGGACTCCGGCTGCCGCTGGACTCGATCAGCTGGCGGCCGCCGCGCCCGACCTTCCAGGCCGATCCGCTGACGGCCGACGATGAGCTGCCCGTCGGCGCCGAGCCGGAACCGGCGGTCCTCGAGGATGCCGAGACCGCGCCCACCACGGCCCTGGTCGCCGAGGTCCGAGATGGCGTGCTCTACGTTTTCATGTCCCCGACCGACGCCCTTGAGCACTTCGTCGACCTGACCGCGCGGATCGAGTCGGCCGCGGCGGCGGTGGGTGCGGCGATCGTGATGGAGGGATACGGGCCGCCGCCGGACGGGCGACTGCAGTCGCTGTCGATCACCCCGGATCCGGGCGTCATCGAGGTCAATCTCGCTCCCTCGGCCAGTTTCGCCGAGCAGAGCGAACAGTTGCAGACCCTCTACGAGAAAGCTCGGTTGGCGCGGTTGTCCACGGAGAGCTTCGATCTCGACGGAACCCACGGCGGGACCGGGGGAGGCAACCACATCACCCTCGGCGGGATCACCCCCGGCGACTCGCCGCTGCTGCGTCGGCCCGACCTGCTGGTCTCGATGCTGACCTACTGGCAGCGCCACCCATCCCTGTCGTACCTGTTCGCGGGCCGGTTCGTCGGCACCACCTCACAGGCCCCGCGGGTCGACGAGGGGCGCTCCGAGGCCCTCTACGAACTGGAGATCGCCTTCGCCGAGATCGCCCGCCTGAGCCGATCCGGTGACCCCGATCCCTGGGTGACCGACCGGGCGCTGCGCCACCTGCTGACCGATATCACCGGCAACACCCACCGCGCGGAGTTCTGCATCGACAAGCTCTACAGCCCCGACAGCCCACGTGGCCGACTCGGACTGCTGGAACTGCGGGGTTTCGAGATGCCGCCCCACTACCAGATGGCAATGGTCCAGTCCCTGCTGGTGCGCGCTCTGGTGTCCTGGTTCTGGGATGAACCGCTACGCGCGCCGCTGATTCGTCACGGGCTGAATCTCCACGGCCGCTTCCTGTTGCCGCACTTCGTGATTCACGATATCGCAGCCGTTGCCGCGGACTTGCGTGCGCGCGGCATCGGTTTCGACACCAGCTGGCTCGACCCGTTCACTGAGTTCCGGTTCCCGCGGGTCGGCACGGCGGTGTTCGACAACGTCGAGATCGAACTGCGCGGTGCGATCGAGCCCTGGTACACCCTCGGTGAGGAATCGACTGCCGGTGGGACCGCGCGCTACGTCGACTCCTCGGTGGAGCGCCTGCAGGTGCGCACGATCGGCGCCGATCGTCAGCGCCACATCGTCACCTGCAACGGTCACCCCATTCCGATGCTGGCCACCGACAACCCCGATGTGCAGGTGGCCGGAGTCCGGTACCGGGCCTGGCAACCACCCAGCGCGTTGCACCCCACCTTGACGGTGGACACCCCGCTGCGCTTCGAACTGGTCGACATCGGCACCGGCATGTCGCGCGGCGGCTGCACCTACCACGTCTCGCACCCCGGCGGGCGGGCCTACGACGCCCCGCCGGTCAACGCGGTGGAGGCCGAGTCGCGGCGCGGCAGGCGGTTCGAGGCGCACGGGTTCACCCCCGGTCGCATCGACCTCACGACGCTGCGGGAGCGCCAGGCCCGCCAGTCAACCGATGTCGGTGCCCCAGGAATCCTGGATCTGCGTCGGGTGCGTACCGTTCTGGAAAGCTGACAGCCCCCGGAGACCGCCGGACGCCCGGCGACGGGGAGGATGTTGACCCGGGACCGGGCCCCAGAACGAGGGTGCAGACAGGAGGTGGATTCGGTGTCGTTGTCGACCACCGGAACCGGCCTCAGCGGCGCCGGATATGACCCGCTGCACCTGCTCGATCTGTACCGGACCGCCGGCGAGCACCGGCGGTTGACTGGCGACAGGACATCTGGCCCCACGGCGTTATGCGGCCCCTCGGCGTTCGGCTGCACCGGTTACGACGAATTGATCGACGCCGACGGGAATGTCCGGCCGGCGTGGCGGGAGCTAGCCGAGCTGCTCGACGAGCGTGGCGAGGCGGGCTTGGACCGGCTGCGCGAACTGCTGCGCGACCTGGTCGACAACAACGGGATCACCTACATCGAGGTGGACCGGCACGGCGAGGCGGTCACCGACGGCCAGGGTATGGCGATGCCGGGTCCGTGGCACCTCGACGGCATCCCACTGCTGCTGGCCGACTCGGACTGGCAGACCCTGGAAGCCGGTATGACTCAGCGTTCCCGGCTGCTCGATGCGGTGCTGCGCGATCTCTACGGTGAGCGGCGCTCGCTCACCAGCGGCGTCCTTCCCCCGCGTCTGCTGTTCGGCCATCCGGGCTATCTCCGTGCGGCCCGCGGTATCAGCAACCCGGGCCGCCATCAACTGTTCATGCTGGCCTGCGATGTCAGCCGGGGCGCCGGCGGACGGTTCCTGGTCAACGCCGACTGGACGCAGGCGCCCTCCGGAGCCGGGTACGCGCTGGCCGACCGTCGGCTGGTGGCTCGGTCGAACCCGGACGTCTACGAACGGATCCGGCCCAGGTCGGCCTCCCCGTTCGCCCAAGCGCTGCGGTTGGCCCTGATCGAAGCGGCTCCGGAAGCCGCTGAGGACCCGGTCGTGGTGGTGCTCAGTCCGGGCATCCATTCCGAGACCGCCTTCGACCAGGCCTACCTGGCCAGCGTGCTGGGTTTTCCGCTGCTGGAGAGCGACGACCTGGTGGTTCAGGACGGCAAACTGTGGATGCGTTCGCTGGGCACGCTCAAGCAGGTGGACGTCGTCTTCCGAAGAGTCGACGCCGAGTACGCCGATCCGCTCGACCTGCGGCCGGATTCCCGCCTCGGGGTGGTGGGACTGGTCGAGACACAACGCCGAGGCGCCGTCAGCGTGGTCAACAGCCTGGGCAGTGGAATCCTGGAGAGCCCCGGATTGCACCGCTTCCTGCCGGAGTTGTCCGAACTGTTCCTGGGTGAAGCGCCGCTGCTGGAGAGCCCGCAGTCCTACTGGGCCGGAATCGACGCCGAGCGCTCGCACCTGCTCTCGCGTCTGGAGTCACTGCTGATCAAGTCGACGGTGGGGGAACAGACCATCGTGGGGCCGGTCCTTTCGGCAGCCGAGCGCGCCGAGTTGGCCGCCCGTATCGAGGCGGCGCCGTGGCAGTGGGTGGGACAGGAGCTCCCGCAGTTCTCCACCGCCCCGACCGGGCACTTCCCGGGTGGCTTGTCGGCGGCCGGCGTCGGCCTGCGGCTGTTCACGGTGGCGCAGCGAAGCGGTTACGCGCCGATGGTCGGCGGGCTGGGCTACGTGCTCAGCGCGGCGCCCGGCGCGTTCAAGCTCAACCAGGTCGCGGCCAAGGACATCTGGATCCGGCCGCCCGCACGGGCCGCGGCCGCCGTGACGGTGCCGTCGGTGAAGCTGCCCAGCGGCACCCCGTCGATCAGCTCACCCCGGGTTCTGGCCGATCTGTTCTGGATCGGCCGCTACGCCGAACGCAGCGAGGCGTTCGCGCGGCTGCTCATCGTCGCCCGGGAGCGCTACCACGAATTCCGCAACCGCCGAGATGTCGAGGGCAGCGAATGCCTGCCGGTGCTGCTCAACGCGCTGGACAGACTTGCCGACGCCGACGTGACCGCGGGAAAGCCGGATGACGAGGGGGTCCGATCCGCGCCCCACACCCTGTGGTCGCTGACCGCCGACCGGGCGCGTGCCGGATCGCTGGCCCAGTCGGTGGAAGGACTGGGCCTGGCGGCCCGCTCGGTGCGGGACCAGATGTCCAACGACACCTGGATGGTGCTGGGTGTGGTGGAACGGACGCTGGCGCGGCAGGCCGAGTCCGGACCCGATGACGGACCCGACGCCGCGTCGTACGACGACACCGCGCTGGCCACCGCACAACAGCGCACCCTGGCCGCGATGCTGGCGCTGTCCGGGATGGCCGCCGAGTCGATGGTCCAGGACGCCGGGTGGACGATGATGGACATCGGCAAACGCATCGAGCGCGCCCTGTCCCTGTGCGCGCTGCTCCGGGTCACCATCACCGCCGAGCGCGGCCCGGTGGTCGAGCAGAACATCACCGACTCGGTTCTGGTGGTATGCGAGTCCTCGGTCATCTACCGTCGCCGCAACCTCGGGCAGGCCAGCGTGGCGGCCGTCGCGAGACTGCTGCTCTTCGACGGGCGGAACCCGAGGTCGCTGGCATTCCAGCTTGACCGGCTTCGCTCGGACCTTCGCTCCCTGCCGGGTGCGTCCGGGGCCACACGACCGGAACGGCTTGTCGAGGAGGTCAGTGCCCGGCTGCGTCGGATGGACCCCGAGGATCTCGAGCAGGTGGATGCCCGCGGCCGACGCCTCCAACTCGACGAATTGCTGGCCGAGGCGTATGAAACGTTGCGTGAGCTGTCCGACGTCATCACCCGGACCCAGCTGTCGCTGCCGGGCGGTATGCAACCGCTGTGGGGTCCCGACCAACGGCGTGAGATGCCATGACCAATCGGCGCTACCGAATCACCCATCACACCCAGTACCGCTACTCCGATGTGGTGACCAACTCCTACGGCCGCGGCCACCTGACTCCCCGGGACACCGCCGGCCAGCGGTGCCTGTCGTTCGATCTGGACATCGATCCCGAACCCGCCGACCGCTCCACCAGCCTTGACGGGTACGGCAACGTCAGCACCTATTTCCAGGTCACCCGCCCGCATCGGGAACTCTCGGTGCTGGGCAGGTCGATTGTCGAGGTGGCCCCGCCGCCGGCGGAGCGTTATTCCTCCGGGGCGGCGATCGAACCCTGGGAGTCGGCCCGCCCGGACCGTTCCGGCGGCGTGCTGGCCACGGATTTCTGCCTCGACTTCAGCCCCCCGGAGATCACCGGCGACGTCATCGAGTATGCCGCGCCGAGTTTCGCCCCCGGGCGTCCCCTCATCGAGGCGCTGCGTGATCTGAACGCCCGCATCTTCGCCGATTTCACCTACCGGTCGGGTTCAACCACGGTCTCCACACAGGTCACTCAGGTGCTGCAGGTGCGAGAGGGCGTGTGCCAGGATTTCGCCCGGCTGGCGATAGCCTGCCTGCGGGCCAACGGCCTCGCCGCCAGTTACGTCTCCGGATACCTCGCAACCGATCCGCCACCGGGCAAGGAACGGGTGTTCGGGATCGACGCCACCCATGCCTGGGCCGCGGTGTGGACTCCCGGCAACGGTTGGCTCGGCCTGGACCCGACCAACGACCAACTCGTCGACGAGCGCTATGTCACCGTGGGATGGGGGCGGGACTACTCGGACCTGCCGCCGTTGCGCGGGATCATCTACACCGACTCCGAGTCCAGCGTGATCGACGTGTCGGTGGATGTGGAGCCACTCGCCGGGGAACTTTCCGGTGCGTGACTTCACCTGCCCGAACTGCGGCCGGCACCTGGCCTTCGAGGACGCGGTGTGTCCGTCCTGCGGCAGCCGGGTGGGGTTCTCCCTCAATGCGATGGCCCTGTTGATCCTCGCGCCGGGGGGAGGTGAAGGTCAGGACGGTACCGTCGATTCGCGCATGTATCAGATCTGCGCGAATCACATTCTGGCGGAATGTAACTGGCTGGTCGAGGTCGAGCCGGTCCATCGGCTGTGCGGCTCCTGCTCGCTCACCCGGACCAGGCCGCACGACAGCGACTCCGCGGCGCTGTCCGCCTTCGCCGAGGCCGAGAAGGCCAAGCGCCGCCTGATCGCCGAACTGCACGAGTTGCGGCTACCGATCGTGGGGCGCGACCAGGATCCCGACCATGGGCTGGCCTTCGACCTTCTGTCCAGTGCCGACGAACCGGTGATCACCGGGCACGACAGCGGAGTGATCACCCTCGACCTGGCCGAGGGGGACGACGTGCGGCGCGAGCAGTTGCGGGTCGAGTTGGACGAGCCCTACCGCACCGTACTGGGACACTTCCGCCACGAAATCGGCCACTACTACTTTTACCGTCTCGTCCAGCCCGCAGCGGAGCGCGCCGAGGAGTTCCACCGGCTCTTCGGTGATCCAGGCGCCGACTACCAGGCGTCGATCGACCGGCACTACAGCCAGGGGCCTCCGGCGGGATGGCGACAGGACTTCGTCTCCTCCTACGCCACCATGCACCCCGCCGAGGACTGGGCGGAGACCTTCGCGCATTACCTGCATATCCGCAGCACGCTGGACACCGCGGCCTCCTACGGACTGGCCCCGGCCAGCGCCACCTACGAGCGGCGGGTCCTCGGCCCCAGCGCCTTCGACACCCTCATCGAGGTGTGGCTGCCACTGTCCTGGTCGATGAACATGGTCAACCGTTCGATGGGCAAACCCGATCTCTACCCATTCACGCTATCCGGCCCCGTCCTGGACAAGATGCGTTTCGTGCACACCGTGGTCGACGACCCCGGCGACGATTCAACGGCGTCAGTTCCGGGTTGACCCAGGAGTGAAGCTCATCGGGGTGCGGGTGACGTTGATCCGCGGGCCGGGGGAGTTCTGCGTCCCACGCTCGGCGGCCGCCGGGGCGGGGACGTCGCCGACCGCCGGTTCCGGCGGTGCCGTTGTGCCCTGGAGGTCCGGATCGGATTCGGTCGGCTCCGTGGGCGAGGGCTCCGGTCGCGCTTCGGCGGGCGGCGGAGTCTCGGCGCCGGGTGTGCCACTCGGGGTGGGCGGCGCGCTCGGGGTCGGTGGCGACAGCCTGCTCGGATGCGGTTCCTCCGGGGTCCGGCCGAGGCCGTCATTCGCGATCAGCAGGGCCAGGGCGACCACCAGTGCCGCGGCGGCGATCATCATCAACGACAGGATCAACGCGGGGCGACGGTAGAACGGTGGGCCGATCTGGTGCTGTGCGCCGGCACCCGGATGTCCGTCCCGGTCTGCCCAGTCGTCCCAGACCCCCCACTCGTCCCAGGCGGCCCAGTCGTCAACGGCCGTATCGCCACGTTGGTCGATCCGCCATTCGGAGAGGTCGCCCTCCCGGGGTGCCTCACGGTCGGTCATGGTCGTCGATGGTAATTCGGATCGAGGGTCAAGCGCCCGGGAACCCGTCAGGGGATATCGGCCCCGCGTTGCGGGAGTCTGCGGGAGTCTGCGGGAGTCTGCGGGAGCGCTGGGCGGAGGGTGATGGGTTGCTGTGAATTCGGCTGCCGTGCAGGCCGATCGGAGCATCGGCTCGTTACAGTCGGGCCCATGCGCAGCAAACGATTGATGGTAACGGCGGCCGTTGCGGCCGTACTGGCGATGGGGACTTGTCCCGCCGCCGCGGCTGCCGGCATGCAGATCACCGCGACGGGGGGCAGTGGGACGGCCGTCGACCGGGACGGTACCCAGGGCGAGTTGATGCCGGCGGTCCAGGGAACCACCGATGCCGACGGGGACCAGGACGCCTACCTCAGCATGTCCGAAATGGCCGAACCGCAGTACAAGGCCGTGCAGAAGTAGCCTGTTCGGCTATCCGGCGGTCTGGGGCGGGGCGCTGCGGTACGGCCGGGACACGCCGATCGGCAGATCCAGGCCGAGAACGATCGCCATGCCGTCGGAGTCGCCGGTGGAGTAGTCGGCGGTGTTGTAGGTGTTCGCCATGTCGATATAGCCGAGGTTGGTGGCGCCCTTGTCGACCATGGCGGTCAGCAGAGCGTCGCGTGCCTCATTGAACGACTCGTGCCCGTGGGTCAGGTTAGCGATGTCGAGGTTTTCCTTGCTCCAGGCGCCGATCCATACATATCCGGGCCCGCTCGGATTGGGGTAGGGCCCGAAAGCCCGGCCGTGGGAGTTGGTCAACAGGAAGAAGGCGTCCCGGTAGGCCTCGTTCGCGCCGGTCGGTTCCTGGCCGTAGGTGGTGTCACCGATGATGCCCTGATAGCCGGTGCTGCTGAACGGCCAAGCGCCGAAGGCCGACCGTCGCATCCACACGTTGAGGTTGCGGGCCGACAACCGGGCACTGGTGGCCGTGGAGTCCACGAAGACCACGTTGATGCCCTCCAGCAGGGTCTTGCCCTGGTAGGGCAGGCCAACCCAATCGGCGATCTGGCCGTCGGGCTGCAACATCCACTGTCCCAGGTCGCCGTACGGGGTGGTGACGGTGCCGTCCGGGTCCGGGCCGGCCGCGGCCGCCGCGGCCAGGCTCTGCGGAACCTCTGCGGCCGGCGCGGCGGCTACGGCAGCGCCGGGGTCACGGCGCAGCGGGGCCAGCAGTGCTTCCAGTGGCGCTGGTGAGACCGGGGCGGCAGGAGAGGGAACGACGGCGGCGGAGGCGGCCGCGGCATTTCCGGGTGAACTCTCGACGTCCACGACGAGGTCGTCGGCGCTCGGCGCGGAGTCGATCCCGGGTAGGGCGCTCCTTGCCCTTCCGGCCGGTACCGTCTGGGCCGCTCGTGCGAGTGAGGCGGCCTGGGGTCGCTCCGGCACCCTGGCCCGGCCGGCCGCGGTGCCGTTGGGGCGTGGGCCGGACGCCGGACGGGAATTCGCTGGGCCAGCTGAACGCTGGGTACTGGCGGCGGCGGAACCGGTATCGGCATCGGCGCTGTCCGCGTTCGCCACGCCAAGGGCCTGTGGCCCGGCGACCGCCATTCCCAGCGCGAATGCGGCCACGCCGATACGGATGCGGTCGATGCGCACCGGCCCCTTGGCCGACTCTCTGACCCCCACCGTCTCGTTGATCGCCACTGCTACCTCTCGTGTGTGCGCTTGGGACAAAACGGTAGGTGCCGCGAGGCTGGCGCGCCGGCAAACGGCAAAATACCGATCGATCAGAGCGGAACGGGGCATTCCCCGGAGGGTGACTCGACCACCAGGGTGGTTGCCGCGGCCCCGCCGGAGTGCGCGGGTTGGCCCGGCTGGCCCGGCTGGCCCTGACGGCTAGGCCGCATTGCCCACAGCACCACCAGCAGGACCAGGACGACGGCACAGAACGCCGCGATCACCCATCCGCGCCGATTGCTGTCGCGCCGGGGTGCGGGTGTCACACCGGTCGGCACCGGGGGGCTCGCTGACCACGTCGCCCCATCCCAGTAGCGCTGTACCGGGGCTCCTGACGGGTCCGGATACCAGCCGGGGGGCGGCGTTCCGGTCGGGTGCTGACCTTCGGCAGGATGCATAGCGGCGATGATAGGCAGGGGTCGGAGAGCTTCAGTCCTGCCGGCACCTGCGCCGGATGAGGACGACGCCGATCAGGGCCCACGCCACCGAACCTGTTCCCGGAGCCAGTGTGTAGCCGAGGTCCTCGAGGATGGCCACCTCGACCGGGCTGATGACCCTGACTCCCAAACCGAGGTCGACCACCGCGTTCATCAACTTCTGGTTGGAGCCGGTGAAGGTGCGGTCGTTGAGATGGGAGACGGAACTGCCGGAATCCCAGGAACCGGGAGTGAACAACGGAACGGGGCTGCCGTAGACCGCGACCGCATTCGGCCCGCCGAAGTACAGTCCACTGTTGCCGCCGAGAAGGTTGGCGTTGTACGCGGTATCCCACCGGTAGTCGGCGCCGATCACCGCGGCGCCACCGGAGGTCACCAGATAGCTGTCGTAAACGGTCCAGCTCAGTCCGGTGTTCGCTCCGGGGCGTTCGGTGTAGGAGAGGAAACCGAGCGTGTGCAGCAGCTCGTGCATCGCGGTGGATTGGAAGTCGTACCGGTTACCGGCAACGGCGCTCCCGTAGTCCCATACCGGGCCAAAGTTCCAGGTGATCGTCCCGTCAGCGGCCGATCCGTTCGCGTCCTGGCCGGTCAGAATCTTGTTCTGCACAACAGTCTGCAGGAATCCCGGATCCGAACCGATCAGATCGCTGCCCGCTGAGGCCAGCGTGGCCGATATCGACGATGATTCGCCGGTGACGTCGAAGGTCACCGTTACCGGAGCGTCGACGACAAGGGCGGACGACAATACGGTCGCGACCGACTCCAAAGTGGCGCGGGCCTCGGAGGACCAGAATTGCGCGCCGTAACGGTAGACGAATTCGAACTGCACCCTGGGTGCCGACACCCCCTGGGAGACTGCCACGTTTCCGGAGGTGCCGGCGGCGCGGAACAGGTCGAGCAGGTTGATGTGGAGACCGGTGTCGGCGGCCTCCACGATGAACGAGTCGATGCCGGTAAAACCCGGTCCGGGGGTATAGGTGTAACTGCCGTCGGCGTTGACCACGGCGCTGCCATAACGAGGCGCCTGACTGATGGTGTAAACCAGGGGGTCGCCCTCGGGATCCACCGCGCCGATGACTCCCGTGATCGGCCCCTCGCTCTGGCCGGTCAGTTGAACCGGATCGACGGTGGGCGCCTGGTTGAAGAAGGTGCGCCGCACCAGCAGTGCCGCCCCTTCGAAGAACTCGCGGATGGGGGCCAGCAAATCGGTGAGCAGGTCGGCCACCGATGTCGCGGCGGCGGTGCCGGTGGCCGCGGCCATCGCCGCCGCCGACGCCGCACGCACGGGCGCGGGGTCGGTTGGCACGAGGTCCACCTCGGCGGCGAGCGGTAGCTCCGCGGACCCCGGACCGGCAGGCTCGGCCGGGACTGCGGCGGGGTAGTCCGGAATCGCCGCCGGCGCGGGAACGTGCGGGGCGGGCGGCACCGATTGGCGCGCCGCGCCGAGATCGGCCGGAGTCGTCGGCGCGACCGGGGGCCGTTCACGGCGCTGCGGGCGGTATTTCACCGGCGGTGACGCATCGACCGGGACGTTGAGGTCGGCCGCGGGGAGGTCGAGATCGGCAGCGGCGTCCGGCAACGCCTTTCGGGCAGCGGCGGGTTGGGGAGGGGTCGCCCCCCGCTGGACGACGCCAGAATTCGCCGCCGGCCCCCGTACCGCGCGGCCGGGCCTCAAGGCGTTCGCGGCGGCGGTCCTGCCGCCGGAGATCGAAGTGGGGGCGGAGTCGGGGCCTTCTGATGCAGCGGCCGCGTCCTCGGTTGTGTCCGCCAAGGCGATGGCCGGTGAGGCGGTCACCGACAGGCCGAGCACGAACACCGCCGCTGCGGTCCGGGCGGCAAGCTTGACGGCCGACATTGTCACACCCCTGTTTCCCCCGAAAAGGGGAATTAGCTCGAAACTGAAATCTATCGGGGCCGACATTGGGCCGTCAACACGGCCACGCCGGGTGTGGCTGCCCCAAACACCCGTCACAGCCGGGTCGCACCGCGTAAATTGCGTCGCGGCAGCGAGTCGACCGGAGGTCGCAGTGAAGACCGAGAACATCAATCACCCGTTCCTCGACGGCGTCCTCGACGGCAGCCACGAGGATGTCTACTACCACTTCGGCATCGCATCCTCAGATCCGATCCTGGAAAAGCTCCGCGGGGTGCGGGCGGTGATACTCGCCGGTTCGGGTGGCCGGATCAAGGAGTTCGCGCAGCGGTGGAGCGAGGTGTGCGGCGGATCGGAGATCGTGGCCTTCCCCAAGGAGGACCGGTTCATCACCCGGTTCACCGGCGGGGTGCTGTTCGCCTCGCACGGGATGGGCATGCCCAGCGCGTCGATTGCGCTGCAGGAACTCATGCGGCTGGTGTTCTTCCTCAAGCGCGGCGACCTCGAAGCACTCGACGATGTCTTCTGGTGCCGAGTGGGAACTAGCGGCGGTGTCGGCCTGCCCGGCGGCACTGTGGTGGTGTCCTCGGAGGGGCTGCTCGCCGACCTCAGGCCCTACCGGCTACTGCGCGGCGGTGAGGGGGAGTACTGGTTCGACGGGCATTTCCCCGCCGCCACCCGGAGGGCCATCATCGCGGCCAACGAGGACACCGACTTCGAGGTGGTCTCCGGCAAGACGGTGGCGGGCAACGAGTTCTTTCTCGAGCAGTTCCGGCTCGACGGGGCGGTGTGTTTCGAGACCCCCGAGACCAAGATGGCGTGGCTTCGGTGGCTGGACGAGAACGGCGTGCGCAATATCGAGATGGAGGGCGCGATGCTCGCCGGCTATCTCAACCACTGGGGCTTCCCCAAGTTCGCGATGATCTGCTGCACGCTGCTGAACCGCCTCGACGGCGACCAGGTCACCGCGACACCGGCGCAGTTGCACAAGTTCAGCGAGGACTCCGGCGTCGCGCTGTTCAACTACCTCAAGGCCAGCCTGCTCGACAACTGAACTCGCGCGTTCAATAAGACCGTTCAAGGAGATCATGGTGAACACCCCCGCCAACAGTTACGTGGTTGACTACTCGACCCTGTTCAACCACGCCAACCAGGCGGTGACCGCCGCCTTGGGGCCAGCCCCCGACGGGATCGAAGTGCCCAAGGCACTGCGGACGGCCGAGGACCTGGCCGGACGGATCGACCACACCCTGCTCAAAGCCGATGCCACCCTGCCGGCGATCGACAGGCTCTGCGACGAGGCGAGCGAACACGGCTTCGCCTCGGTGTGCGTCAACACCCGCTGGGTTCCGACGGCCGCCGAGCGCCTGGCCTCCTCGCCGGTGATGGTCTGCACGGTGGTCGGTTTCCCGCTCGGGGCGATGACCCGGCTCGCCAAGGCGGAGGAGGCGCGAATCACCGTTGCCGAGGGCGCCGACGAAGTCGACATGGTCCTCGACATCGGCGGTCTGCTCTCCGGCGACCTCGCGGCGGTGTACGACGACATCCTCGGGGTGGTGGGCGCCGCCCGGCCCGCTCCGGTGAAGGTGATCCTGGAAACCAGCATGCTCAACGACGAGCAGAAGGCCGTAGCGTGCCTGATCGCGCTGCGCACCGGTGCCGCCTACGTCAAAACCTCCACCGGCTTCGGCGGCGGAGGCACTACCGCGCACGATATCGCTCTGATGCGGGCGATGGTGGGGGACCGGCTCGGGGTGAAGGCCTCCGGTGCGGTACGGACCCGCCAGGACGCCAAGGCGATGCTCAAGGCGGGCGCGGACCGGATCGGCGCCTCGTCCTCGGTGGCCATCGTGGCCGGCGGCGAGGCCTCGGCGGGCGACTACTGATGGCCCTCGATGCCCATCTGGCGGAGACCGCCCGCGCCTGGCTCGCCGAGGATCCCGATCCACAGACCGCCGGCGAACTCTCGGCGCTGATCGCCGACGCGGAGGCCGGGAGGGCCGATGCGCTCGCCGAGTTGGCCGATGCCTTCGACGGCACCCTGCAGTTCGGCACCGCCGGTCTGCGCGGGCGGTTGGGTCCCGGAAGCAACCGGATGAACCGCGTTGTGGTGGCGCGGGCCGCCGCCGGGCTGGCCGCCTACCTGAGGTCCACCGGGGGGACGTCGGTCGTGGTGGGCTATGACGCGCGGCGCAACTCCGACGTCTTCGCCCGTGACACCGCGCGCATCATGGCAGGAGCCGGCATCACAGCAATGGTGCTGCCCCGGCCGCTGCCGACGCCGGTGCTCGCCTTCGCCATCCGGGAACTCGGCTGCGATGCCGGGGTGATGGTGACCGCTTCGCACAACCCACCCGACGACAACGGCTACAAGGTGTACCTCGGGGACGGGAGTCAGATCGTCCCTCCCGCGGACGCCGAGATCGCCGCCGGCATCGCCGCCGTCGGCGCGATGGACTCGATCCCGACCGCGGACGAGTACCGCACGTTGGACGGCGCGGTGCTGGATTCCTATGTGGCGCGCGCGGTTTCGCTGCTGGGTGACGGCCCGCGCGAAGTGTCGGCGGTCTACACCGCCATGCACGGCGTCGGCGGGGAGGTCTTCATGCGTGCGGTGGGTGAAGCCGGCTTCGCCGCGCCGACGAAAGTGGCGGCCCAGTTCGACCCGGATGGACGATTCCCGACGGTCAGCTTCCCCAACCCGGAGGAGCCGGGGGCCATGGACCTCTCGTTGGCCGATGCCCGGGCACAGCGGGCCGACGTGATCATCGCCAATGATCCGGATGCCGACCGCTGCGCGGCGGGCATCCGGATGGGGGACGACTACCGAATGCTCACTGGGGACGAAGTCGGTGCGCTGCTCGGTTGGTGGATCGCCGAGCGTGGTCGGCGGGACGGCGCCCCGACGCAAGGGGTGTACGCACAGTCCATCGTTTCCGGGACCCTGCTGGAGCGCATCGCCGACGAGGCCGGTCTCGGGTACGCCACGACGCTGACCGGGTTCAAGTGGATCTCCAAGGTGCCCGACCTGAGGTTCGGGTACGAGGAGGCGCTCGGCTACTGCTGCGATCCGGAGGCGGTCAAGGACAAGGATGGCATCACCGCGTCACTGCTGATGCTGGAGATGGTGGCCGCACTGAAAGCCGAGGGCCGGGGGCCGCAGGATGTGCTGGACGATCTGGCCCGCCGGTTCGGCCTCTACGCCACCAGCCAGCTGTCGGTGCGGGTGTCGGACCTGGCGCAGATCACCGACGCGATGGCACGGCTGCGGGCCGCGCCGCCGTCCTCGCTCGGCGGGCGGAAGGTGCTCGCGTTCGAGGACCTCGAAAAGGGTGCCGGCGGACTGCCGCCGACCGACGGGCTGCGATTCGGCCTCCACAACGCAAGAGTGATCGTCCGGCCCAGCGGCACCGAACCCAAGCTCAAGTGTTATCTGCAAGTGGTGGTGCCGGTTGACGGCGAGATCGCCGACGCCAGGGCGGCGGCGCAGGCAGAGCTTGAGGCGCTGCGGGCCGACGTCGCGGAGTCGCTCGGACTTTAGGCCGCCGGCCGCTAAACCTCGGCCGCGTGCGTCATCTCGATGTGGTCGGGGGTGCGGCGCCGTCCGATGACCACCCAGGCGAAGACCGCCCCGGCCAGGGCGACGAAGGCCAGCACCAGCATGGACATGGTGATCGCACCGGCGGAGGCGTTGACCGCGGCGTTGGTGATGGCGTCGACCGAATCCTGCGGCAGCCCGGCCAGGGCGTCGGCGGCGCGGCCCATGTCCCCGGCCTGCACGGCGTCGGCGTACTGGGCCGCCAGATCACGCAGTTCGGTGCGCTCGCCGAGCCCGGGACCGACCTTGGAGGCGGTCAGGGTGCCGATGATCGAGGTGACCAGTCCCACGCCGAGCGCAGCCGGGATGTTGAAGGTCATCTGCATCAACCCCGAGCCCATCCCGGCCCGTTCGGCGTCGACGGCTGACATGCCCGCGGTGTTGCACGCCGGCAACGCGATGCCGACGCCGATACCCATCAGCGCCAACGGGATCACCATCTCCATCAGCGTGGTCCCAGGGCCGAAGGTCAGACCGATCCAGGCCAGCGCGACCGCCTGCATCAGCAGGGCGACGGTGATCGGCAGGCCGGGTCCGACCTTGTCCACCCACCGGCCGGCGGGCGGTTCGAAAAGCATGCAGACGCCGGTGGTGATGACGATGACCCAACTGGCCTTGCCGGGGGAGTAGTCCAGCACGTTGATCAGGTACAGCGAGCCGATGAAGGTCAGAAACGGGATGTAGACGAAGCCCACCGCGCTCTCAGCGAAGAAGCCGCCGGAGAACAGTCGCTCCTTCCAGAGGCTGAAATCGACCAGCGGGTGCGCGATCCGGTTCTCCACCACACCGAACACACCGAGCAGGGCGATGCCGGCCAGGATCGAACCCCAGGTCGCTGTCGCCGACCAGCTCACCGCGGAGTTCTGCAGGCCATAGGTGAGCAGGGTGATGCCGGTACCGCCGAGAATCAGGCCCCACCAGTCATAGCTGCCCCTCGCCAGCACGCTCTTGTAGCCCCGGGTGGCCGCCAGGGTCACCACGATGACCAGGGCGGTCAGCGGCAGCGCGACCCAGAACACCCACCGCCAGCTGGCGACGTCCATCATCCAGGCCGCGAACAGCGGACCGACGAGCAGACCGAACCCGTGCGCGAAACCCCATACACCGACCGCGAAACCTCGTTGGACCGCCGGGAACGAGTTGACCACGATGGACAGCGTCGCGGGCGCCGAGATACCGATGCCGATGCCCTGTACGGCCCTGCCACTGATCATCAGGGGCCCGCCGACGGCGATCGCCGACATCAGCAGCCCGCCCCCGAAGATGACGAAGCCGACGACGATCATCTTGACCTCGCCCACCAGGTCGCCCATCCGGCCGCCGGCGACCAGCGCGGCACCGAAGGCCAGACTGTAGGCGGTGATCGTCCACGTCTGGGCGGACAGGCCCAGCGCGAGATCCTCTTTGATGGTCGGCAGCGCCGGGCCGATCACGGTGGAGAACATCTGGGCGATCAGCGCACCGAAGCCCATGGCGGCCAGAATCGCCCACGCCGCTTTGCCGGCCTTCTCCTCGACCGGAACCGGCGACGCCGCAGTCTCACCGTTCATGGAGGGACTTCCTTTCCACCAGATCCCACGGACCGAAGGCCTGGGGGAGAATCTCGGCCATGGTGCGAACGCCCTCCGGCGTCATCACCAGAAGGTCCGGGCCGCCGTGTTCGTAGAGCAGCTGGCGGCAACGCCCACAGGGCATGAGCGGGTCGCCGTTGCCATCCACGCAATACACCGCCGTGAGTCGGCCGCCGCCGGTGGCGTAGAGCGCAGAGACCATCGAGCACTCCGCGCACAGGGTGATTCCGTAAGAGGCGTTCTCGACGTTCGCCCCGGAAACCAGGCGGCCGTCGTCGACGAAACCAGCCACTCCGACAGGGAAATTCGAGTACGGGGAGTAGGAGTTCGCGGTCGCCGCGACCGCGGATTCCCGCAACGTCTCCCAGTCCACGTGTGAGTCGACCTGGCCCATCTGAACCGCCTCCCGCGCGTCGGGCACCGACCGGCCGGTGCTCGGCTGACCGCCAAAACTAGCACTGCCGGAACGAAAAATTGCTGGAAATCCACTGGTTGCGGAGTGATCGCGGGGGTTTCGCGGATGTCTTACGATGACCTGATCCGAGAGGGGGCGCGATGACACCGGCCGAATCCGACCCGCTGGAAAAGGAACTGCTCCCGTACTACAACCAAGGCCACCGCAACGGACCCATCGAGGTCAAGGACTGGGCCGGTGGAATACCGCAGGATCGGGCCGAGCTCCCGTCGGTGCGCGTCGGGCGGCGGTGGTTCTCCAGCCTGTGGCTGATCCCGCTGGGCGTCATCGGGCTGGTGCTCTCGATCGCCGTGGTGCGGGAGCTGGCCCGCCAGCCCTGGTTCGCCGACTTCATTGCGCGCTACCCGGGGACCTCGGACAGCTACGTGCAACCGGTCAGCACCGGGTTCCCCTGGTGGCTGCGCTGGCAGCACTTCCTGAACCTGTTGTTCATGATGTTCATCATCCGGGCGGGCTTGCAGATCCTGGCCGACCACCCGCGGCTGTATCTGAACTCCGGTAGCCGACCGGACAGCGAGTGGCTGCGACTGCGCGGTCCGGTACCGGCCGATCGGCGTGACAGCGACCATCCCGAGACGGTCTGGACGGCCAAGGAGGATGCCGTCGCGTTACCGAAACACCTGGGAATCCCCGGGTTTCGCCACTCGATCGGACTGGCGCGGTGGTGGCACTTCTCCTTCGATCTGCTCTGGCTGGTCAACGGCGTGCTGTTCTACGTCCTGCTTTTCAGCACCGACGAGTGGAAGCGGCTGATTCCCACCTCGCTCGACGTGTTCCCCAACGCGCTGTCGACTGCGCTGCAGTACCTCTCGCTGAATCTCCCCGAGAACGCCGGATTCAGCACCTACAACGCACTGCAGTTGCTGGCGTACTTCATCACCGTATTCATCGCCGCTCCGCTGGCGCTGGTGACCGGTCTGCTGCAGGCTCCGTCGGTGGCGGGGCGGTTCGGGACGGGGGCGGGTCTGCTCAACCGTCAGGTCGCGAGGTCGGTGCACTTCGGCGTGCTGCTGTGGATGCTGATGTTCATCGCGGTCCACACCCTGATGATCTTCGTGACCGGGTTCGTCGGCAACGTCAACCACATGACCCTGGGTACCGACACGAATTCCTGGAAGGGTGTCGCGCTGTACGTGGCTTGGATGGCCGTCGTCGTCGCCTTCTGGCTGGTGGCCTCCCCGCTGACCACCAGACATCCACGGGGGATCCAGCGGGCCGGACGCTTCGTTGTCGGCGGGCTCAAAGCGATGCTGGAGCGGACCAACCCCACCGCGACGTACTCCGACGCCGACATCTCCGGTTACTTCTGGACCAACGGCGAACGGCCGCAGAGCGAGCGCTATGCCGCGCTGAAGTCCGGAGGTTGGGCCGACTATCGGCTGCGGATCGACGGACTGGTGGGCAACCCGGTCGAGTTGAGTTACGCCGAACTGCTCGCGATGCCCAAACAGGAGCAGGTCACCCAGCATTTCTGCATCCAGGGGTGGTCCGGGGTGGCCAAATGGGCGGGGGTGCCGATGCGCGAGATCTGCGAGGTGGTGCGACCGGCCGGCAACGCCGAGTGGGTGGTGTTCTACTCGTTCTCCGACGGTCCGGTCGGCGGGCGCTACTACGACTGCCATCCGATCGCGAGCATGTACCACGACCTGACGATCCTGGCCTACGAGATGAACGGCGAGCCGCTCAACGAGTCGCACGGGGCTCCGCTGCGGCTCCGCAACGAGGTCGAACTGGGCTTCAAGCAGGTCAAGTGGATCGAGGCGATCGAGTTCGTGGAGACCTTCGAACATCTCGGCGCCGGCCAGGGCGGTTACAACGAGGACCAGGAGTTCTACGGCTTCCGGATGCCGATCTGAGTGAGCGCCGGTTGTCGGCTCAGACGGTGCTGCCCGGGTCGGCCGGCACCGCCGTCAGCGGGATGTAGACGGTGCCCTCGCAGGCGCCTTCGCCGATGTTGGTCGCGAACGTTCCGGTGAGCGAACCGTCCGGCTCCGGCGAGTAGGTGGTCACCGAACTCGCCGAGTCGAAGGTGATGGTGCGGTCCGGCAGCAGGCAGTCCCACCGCCAGCTGTTGGTGCGTGACCACTGCGATCCGGTCCACTCGAACCTGGTGGCTTGTTCAACGTTGTCCTTGGGGGCAGGGCCGTCGACCACCGAAGCCTCACAGGTTCCCGACGAGCAGTCCGTCTCGAACCGGTACCAGGCGGTGTAGGCCTCCTCGGACTGCTTGGCCGCCGCGCTGGTGCCCGATTTCTGATCGGTGTGGAAGGTGATCCGGTACCAACCGTTCCAGCTCGGCGCGGGTGCAGCCTGCGCCAGCGGGACGAATACCACGGCGCCAATCGCGACGGCGGCAGCGGCCCTGATGGTAACCAGTGGGCGTGGAATGGTCACCGCACACAGACGCCGTTGACGATCTCTTTGCAGACCGCTCCCGGCGGGGCGGGGTTGATCGACGGCGTGAAGGAGTTGTCACCCGGCCCGAGGGCCTTTTCCGTCGGGGTCGGGGTGGCCGCCGAGCTGGTGGCCGGCGAGCTCGGCGTCGTCGACGGCGCCTCCTTCTCGGTGCCGGAACTACAGGAGGTCAGCGCACCCATCGCGACGATGGCGGCACCGCCGGCGAAAAGCGCGATCCGCGCCGTCAGGCGAGCAGAGCTCATGGTGTTTCCCCTCAATGTTGTCAGGTCAGGCCGCTGGCTCCCGGCCGCTAAACCCGGAGGCGGTTGCCCTTCTGACAACCATCCTAGTCGCCGGCGTGTTCCCGCGCGGCTACGACCTCGGATGTTCCGCTGCCGGCGAATGTGCTCAGGGGGCGGTGAAACCCTCGCGCTTGTGCGCGCCGTCGCAGAACGGCTTGTTCGCCGAGTGGCCGCAGCGGCACAGGTACGACTTGCTCGTCCGCTTCACCGGCGCGCCGTCGGCGGCGAGGATCTCGACCTCGCCGGACACCTCGAGGGGACCGTCGGTCAAAGGGGTGATGGTGACATCGCTCATGAGCGGTCATTCTGCCCGTCACGATGCGGACGTTGAACCGGCGGTCCGAAACTCAGGCGCCGACCAGTGTCTGGATGCCGTCGCGGGCGAAGTAAACCAGGAATCCGGCGGTGACGATCCACAGCAGCGGGCTGACTTCGCGGGCCCTTCCGACGGCCGACCGCAGCACCACCCAACTGATGAAGCCCACCCCGATCCCATTGGCGATGGAATAGCTCAGCGGCATCATCGCCACCGTCAGGACGACGGGCAGCGCTACCGAGAAGTCCGAGATGTCGATGTGGCGCAGGTGCGAGACCATCATCGCTCCGACGATCACCAGCGCCGCCGCGGCGACCTCGGTCGGAACGATCGAGGCCAGTGGCGCAACGAACATCGCGGCGAGGAAAAGCGCCCCGGTGACCACGTTGGCCAGGCCGGTGCGGGCGCCCTCGGCGATGCCGGCCCCTGACTCGACGAACACAGTGTTCGACGAGGCAGAGGTCACGCCGCCGGCGACCGCTCCGGCGCCCTCCACGATCAGGGCCGAGGGCAGGCGGGGGAAGGTCCCGTCCGGAGCTGCCAGTCCCGCTTCCCGGGACAGCCCGGTGAAGGTGCCCAGCGCGTCGAAGAAGTTGGCGAACACCAGCGTGAACACCAGCACGCCGGCGGCCAGTGCGCCGATCCGTTCGAAGCTGCCCAGGCTGACCGCGCCGACCAGGGAAAGGTCCGGCCATGCGAAGGGCGAACCGGACAGCGCCGGCACTGACAAACGCCAGCCGCCGGGCTGCTCGGCCGCCGATCCAAGGTGCAGAACCGCTTCGGCGGCGATCGCGATCACGGTGCCGCCGACCAGGCCGATCAGGATTCCGCCGCGTACCCGCCGGGCGACCAGGACGCCGGTCAGCAGCAGTGTCACCAGGAACACGACGGTCGGGACGCCCGATAGCGACCCCTGGCCGTTGCCGCCGAGTCCCACCGGCGGCGAGGGCAGCCCGGTCGAACCGACGAACCCGGCATCGACCAGACCGATGAAGAGGATGAACGCACCGATACCGGCGGTGATGGCCAACTTCAGCTGCAAGGGCACTGCGTCGAACACCATCCGGCGCAGGCCCGAGGCCGCTAGCGCCACGATGATCAGGCCGTTGATCACAACCAGGCCCATCGCCTCGGGCCAGGTGACGACGCCCACCACGGAGGTGGCCAGGAATGAGTTGATACCCAACCCCGCGGCGAAGGCGAACGGCAGCCGCGTGACGAGGCCGAACAGGATGGTCATGAACCCGGCCGCCAGCGCGGTCACCGCCGAAACCTGGGTGAACTGCAACTGGTTGCCCGCGACGTCGGTGGACCCGGACAGGATGATCGGGTTCAGCACGATGATGTAGGCCATCGCGATGAAAGTGACCACTCCGCCGCGGACCTCCGCGCCGAGGGTCGACCCGCGGTCGGTGATCTCGAAAAAACGGTCGAGGCGACGCATGGGGCTAGCGCAGCGGGGTCGGCTCGACGACGCCGATCTCCGCGGGGTTGGTGATCGCCGCCGGCAGGAACTTCTCGATGCAGAAGACGAAGAGCGCACCGCCGATCAGCCCGCCCATCAGCGGCGCGATGATCGGGACCCAGAAGTACATCTCGGGCCCGTTGGTGGAGAACCACGCGTCGTGATAGCCGGTCAGCCAGGACGCCAACCGCGGAGCGAAGTCCCTGGCGGGGTTGATGGCGTAACCGGCGTTGGCGCCCCAGCCGAGGCCGATGCCGACCACCAGTAGCCCGATGATCAGCGGTCCGGTGTTGGCCATGGGGGGGTTGTTCACCGCGCTGGTCAACGCGAAGATGACCGCCACCAGGATCGCCGTGCCGATCACCTGGTCGAAGAACGCCGTGAACAGTGAGACGCCGATGTCCGGCGAGGTCGAGAAGATCCCCTGGGTGGCTTTGGTGTGGTCGGGGTCGACCCGGTTGATGGCGTCGGAATAGGTGAACCGGACCAGCAGTGCCCCGACGAACGCGCCGGCGACCTGGGCGCCGATGTAAGGCATGATCTTGCGAACCGGGAAACCCTTGAAGGTCGCGAGTGCGACCGTGACGGCGGGATTGAGGTGGGCGCCGCTGAGACGGCCGGCGACGTAGACCGCCATCGCCACCCCCAGACCCCATCCCCACGCGATCGAGTTGTAGTCGCCGGTGGCGCCGGTGGTGGTGGGGAAGCCTCCGGTCACCACCTGGGCTACCACACCGCACCCGAAGAGGATCAGCAGCATCGTCCCGAAGAACTCCGCGGAGCACTCGCCGAGCAAGGGGGTTCGTCTGACAGTCACTGCACGCCGGTCCTTTCCGGAGGGGATGCACGGCAAAGTAACAACGTCGCAGCTCCGCTGTGCGGCTTTTGGGATCCGCCGCGAGCGGCGCGGCGCAAATCCCGGTTCCGCCCGCCGCTGTGTGGCATCTCCGAAGCTCACCGTCAGGGGTTTCATCCGGCGATCACTGCTGTAGCGGTTGTCAAGGAGCCAGGGATGGTTCCGGGACACAGTGTGTGCCATAGCGCCCGGAGTGTCACTGACCCTGCCGATCAACAGCGTGGCGGTCGACTACAGGAACTTCACCGCTGTGGACCCGATGGGACGTCTCCGACATCACCCTCGACCCGCCGCTGCGCGCGATCTGATCCGGCACGAACGTCCGCCGGTGCTAGAAACGTAACGGTGGCATCCGGAACACCGAGACGGGCCCGGTGGCGGCGGCGCGTCCTTGCCGCAGTGCTGTCGGTTCTGGTGGTCGGCGCGGTGGCCGGGGTGCTGTTCTGGCAGCAGAATGCCGCCAGGCAGTCGACGTCCGGGCCGTCGCCGACCTGGCGTGCCGAACCCGGAGCCTCGGTACCCTCGCTCTCGCCGCCCTCCGAGCCCGGCAGCCCGCCATCGCGGTTCGACGTCGCCCGCCGGCAGCTCGCGGAGCTGAAGGTACGGGGGTGGGACCGCACCTCGGACTTCCGCCGCGACCAGTTCGGTCCACGCTGGAGCGACGACGTCGACGTGGAGTTCGGCCACAACGGCTGCAACACCCGTGACGACATCCTGCGCCGAGACCTGACCAACCTCGTGGTCCGGCCGTTCACGTGCTTCGCCCAGAGCGGGACGCTGGTCGATCCCTACACCGGAAGCGTCATCGACTTCGTGCGTGGCCCGCAGAGCTCCAACAGCGTGGAGATCGATCATGTCGTCTCGCTGGCCGATGCCTGGTACAAGGGGGCCCGGGCCTGGGATGCCCAGCGCCGACTGGACTTCGCCAACGACCCCCGCAACCTTCTCGCGGTGAGCCCCGAGGCCAACTTCGACAAATCGTTCCGCGACGCCGCCGGGTGGCTCCCTCCCAACCAGGCGTTCCGGTGCGAGTTCGCGGCCCGACAGATCGAGGTCAAGACGGCCTACGGCCTGTGGTTGTCGGCCAAAGAGAAAAGGGCGCTCGAGCAGGTACTGGCACGCTGCTAGATATGGGGTCACACCAATGCAGACACAGCGGGCGCCCCCGGATACCCGACCCGTCTTGGGCCACCTACCGGACAACGATCGGAGACAGATCGGAGCTGTTCGGGAACCTTGCCGCAGCCTGGGCGCCGGCAACTGCGCTCTATCCTGGCTGCTATCTCGACCTCTCGCCCTCGACGGCGATTCCCGCAGTCACCTACGTAGACACCGACCGCCGCGCCGCCTGCTACTTCGGCTCTCACGACCGTGTCACCGCCGAGCTGCGAGGCCGTACCCGAGCCGGCATCGACCCGCACATTGAGTTTTTCCACAACGACTACACGACTGCCTTCGGCCTTGCCGAGGCGGCGTTCGACTTGCTGATTTCGCTCTACACCGGCCCGCTCTGGGACCACTGCCGCAAGTATCTCAAGCCGGGAGGGCTGTTCCTGGCCAACGCAAGTCACGGTGATGCCAGCATCGCTGCACTCGACGCCCACCTCACCTTGGTTGCGGTCGCGCATGAGCCCGCCGCCGATCGCTACCACTTCGTCACCGACGAACTCGACAGCTACTTGCAGCCCAAGGTTCCGGCGGCTGCGGATCCAGATGCAATCAGGCGCAGTGGGCGAGGCATCACCTACAGCCGGTCCGCATTCGCATACCTGTTCCAACTGGCATGACCACATCCCGACGGTCTGTCCAGGCGGCTACCGGGGCTCAGTCCTGCTTGCGAATCAGCTTCTGCAGCGCGACCCGGTCGGGATCCAGCAGTTCGGCGATGCGGGCCTGGTTGACGTCGGCCACGATGATCTCGCCGACGTCTTTGTTGACGCCGCTGAAGATGCCGTGGGCCTTCATCTTCTCGGTCTGGTACTTGTTGTCCTCGGTGGGCGTGACGTAGTAGACGGCATCGGCCTTGAATCGGTGCACCAGCCAGAGGTGAATGAGCGTCATGAGGCGCTTCTGCCGCAACTTGGCCGAGTAGGTGTTCTGGTCCCGGACGGTGAGGATGCTGCGGCCGTGCCGGTCGGTGATCGGATCGAACACCACATCGGCCAGCTTCTCGCCGGCGGCGTCCCCGATGATGGCCAGCTCCAGCAGATCCGAACCGGCCCGGTGCGGCCGAAGCTGCACCCGCAGCCGGTCGCCGAGCTGGTAGTACTCGCTCCACAGCGCCAGCCAGTCCTCGAGCAGTTTCTTGGGAACCTCGGTCTGCACCAGATGCTGAACCTGGGTCGAGCCCTTGCCCATCGCCTTGGTGGTCGCCGTGCGACCCGAGGACGCGGCCAGCGCAGCATCGCTGCGCGGGCCGCCCACCAGCGTTTGCGGTGTGCGGTAAGGGGATTCGATCAGTCGCATCTTGCGCTGCAGACGTGCCAGGGCGAGCATGCCGTCCTGGCGCAGGGCGGTGGCGAACTCCTCGGCGGCCACGCCGTCGATCTGGTGGCCGCCGTAGGTCATGAAGTTGAAGACGAACCCCATCTTCCCGAGTTCGACGGGGAAGGCGCGCATCTCGTCATCACTCATGCCGGTGGTGTCCCAGTTGAACGAGGGGGACAGGTTGTAGGCCAGCATCTTGTCCGGGTAGACCGCGTGCACCGCCTCGGCGAACTCGCGCGCGTCGGCCAGGTCGGCGGTCTTGGTCTCCATCCAGAGCAGGTCGGCGAACGGTGCCGCGGCCAGGGACTTGGCGATCGCGTAGGGAATCCCGCCCCGCACCTGGTAGTACCCCTCGGGCGTCCTGGACCGCTCGCAGTCCCAGGGTGCCTCGACGCCGAGTTCGCGGGCCTTCTCCATCGCCGCGTACAACGATGCGGTCGCGGCGAACTCCGTCCACTCCGCGGGCTTCATCGACAGCGCCTCGCCCTCGGCCTCCTTGAAACGCAGGATCTCGGCCACAGCGTTGCCGTAGGTGTCCAGCCCGGCGTCGGATTGCCAGGCGTCGACGAACCGCGACTCGACGCCGTCGAAGAGGCCGTCGAGTGACTGCCCGGGATCCTTGGCCCAGCTCTCGGCGGCCTGGTCGACCAGCGCGGTGATTCCCCGGCTCTGCAGCCAACCTTCGGCGGCCGCATACTCGCCCTCGGGCAATGCGTAGAGCAGGTGACCGTTGAGTCCGGTCACCCCCCGTTCGTAGAACCGGCGCACCATGGCCAGGAAGCAGGCCTTGTACGGCGGAACCTCCAGGTTCGTCGCCCCGAGCAGGAACGGCTGGTCGCGTTCGTCGGAGCGGCCGTCGATGAGGTTGGCCGCCTCGGCGTCGGTGCGCGCGACGATGATGCCCGGAACCCCCATGATGTCGAGCTGGAACCGGGCGGCGTTGAGCCTCTTGATCTGCTCGTCGGAGGGCACCAGGACCTTGCCGCCCTGATGGCCGCACTTCTTGGTGCCCGGGCGCTGGTCCTCGATGTGGTAGCCGGAAACACCCGCCTCGACGAAACGGCGGATCAGGTTGCGCACGTGTGGATCTCCGCCGTGGCCGGTGTCGGCGTCGGCGATGATGAACGGTCGGTAGTCGATGGCCGGCGTTGCGTTCCGTTGTTCGGGGGTCATCTGCAGCCGCAGGTACTGCTGATTCCGATCGGCGGTCAACAGGGCCCGGACCAGCCCCGCCGCCTCGTCGGGCACCTGGCTGAGCGGATAGCTGGCCAGATCCGGTCCGGGGTCTTCAGTGGTTGAGCCCTTGGCCGAGGTCGCCCAGCCGCCCAGGTAGATGCCCTCGATGCCGCACCGCTTCATGGTCACCGCCTGGCCCGGCGAGTAGGGGCCGAAGGTGGTGATCGACGCGCGCTGACCGAACAACTCGCGCAACCGTGCGTAGAACGCGGTGGAGGCTTCGCGGGCTACCGTGTAGTCGACCGGAATCGTGCCGCGCTGCTCGACCACCTGACGGGCGGTGTAAAGCCGGGTGATGCCCTCGAATCGGGCACTGTCAAAATAGCGTTGCGTCTCGGCGACCTGCTGGTCGAAGTCTGCGAGTTCCCCTGATTCGGAGATGGACATGAGTGCTCCTTGTCGACCCGGACCGAGCTTTCGATGCAATTTCATCTAACCCTTCGCGGTTCGGTTCGCCCCGGTCGGGGTCGGGCAGCAGCGTCTGCGACGTCGCGGGGCCGGCGGCGCCCCCGTGAAAGGGGTGCCGCCGGCCCCGCGCGGCCAGTATCAGGGTCGGTTGTGTGGCAGGGTCCGTGGTTCTGTCAGGCCGGCATCGTCTCGACCACATCCGCACCCGGACCCTCCTGGGGAGCCGGTTCCACCGGGAAGGCCTCGGCGGGCGCCTCGGCTTCCGTGGGGCCATCGGCTTCTGCGAGGGCGGGCTCAGGGGATGTCGGCTCGGGGGCTGTCGGCTCAGGGCCCGGGAGCGGCCCTTCGACGGGTTCCATCGGAGCCTCCGGGGCAGCCGGGTCGGCCCCGGCGTCCGTTGCCGGTTCCCCTGCCGGAGGCGCGTCCGCGGCGGTGGGGTCGGCCTCCGCGGGCTCGGTCTCGGTGTTCATCTCCTGGGCCTCGACCGGCAGGTACATGTGAACGGTGAACTGCGGCTGGTAGGCGCCCCCGCCGCCGACCCGCACGCCCGAGCCGCTTTCGCCGCTGGACACCGGGGTGCCGTCGGGCAGTGTCACGGCGGCGTGGGCGCTGTTCCATCCGATGACCACCGAGTTCGGCGCACTGCCGTAGTGGAAGCCCCGGGCCAGCAGGGCCGACTCCATGTTGCCGGTGTGGAACCTGCTGCCGAAAGCAGGCCGCCCGGAAGCCACATTGGCCACCCAGGACGCCAGCCCGGAGCAGTCCGTGCCCGCGGGCGTATCGCCACCGGGAATGTACGGAGTACCCGAAACTTGCGAAATAAGCGACATGAGCGCTGCAAGAGCAAACATGGAAAAAACGCTAACAGCGAATATCAAATTATTTGAAAGCCTGTGTCTGGGCTCACTTTTGATCATGTTTGCACAGTTAGAATTGGAAAAGAGGCTTTGTTTCCAAGCGAATACGAAGCGTGATACTTCTCCGATACAGCAAATCCACGATTGACCAGTGAATTCCACTTGGTCGTTGCCCTGCCGTTACCTTTGGCCGCCGTTTCCGGCAAGAGTGCCCGTACGCCGCCGGGTTTTGCCGACGTGTGCGCGCTCACATCCCGAATCGGGGCCGGTATCGCGCACCGTGCCCGCGCGACGGGGCCTTCGGGCAGGATGGCCCCATGCGCGAGTACCTGAAGTTCTACATCGACGGCCGCTGGGTCGAGCCCGTCGAACTGCGTGTTCTCGATGTCGAGAACCCGGCCACCGAGCAAGTGTGCGGCAGGATCGCGATCGGCGCCTCGGCCGATGTGGACCGCGCCGTCGGGGCCGCCCGGGCGGCGTTCGTCAGCTGGTCGCAGAGCAGCCGTGAGGAACGGCTGGACCTGCTGCAGGCACTGCTGGGGGAGTATCAGCGCCGCGCCGGTGATCTGGCCGAGGCAGTGACCGAGGAGATGGGGGCGCCTCCCGCGCTGGCGGCGGGTCCGCAGGTGCAGATGGGAATCGGGCATCTGCGCACCACGATCGACCTGCTCAAGAAGTTCAACTTCTCCGAGTCCCGCGGCGCGACGCTGCTGGTGCGCGAACCCATCGGGGTGTGTGCGCTGATCACGCCCTGGAACTGGCCGCTCAACCAAATCGCCTGCAAGGCCTACCCGGCCCTGGCGGCCGGCTGCACGATGGTCCTCAAGCCCTCCGAAGTCGCCCCCTTCTCGGGGCAGATCTTCACCGAGATCGTCGAGGCCGCCGGGGTTCCCGCCGGGGTCTACAACATGGTGCACGGGGACGGCCCCGGGGTCGGGGCGGCGCTGTCGAGCCACCCCGGCATCGACATGGTCTCCTTCACCGGATCGACCCGGGCCGGCGTCGATGTGGCCCGCAACGCCGCGGCGACGGTCAAGCGGGTGACCCAGGAACTCGGCGGCAAGAGCCCCAACATCGTCCTCGACGACGACTCGCTGGCCGGCAGTGTGGCGGCCGGTGTGGCCGCGATGATGCTCAACACCGGGCAGAGCTGCAACGCCCCGTCCCGCATGCTGGTGCCGGCGGGCCGCATGGCCGAAGTGGTCGAGGTCGCCAGGGCGGCCGCCGAGCGGGTGCGGGTCGGGGATCCCGCCGATGCCACCGCGCTGGGGCCGGTCGCCTCGCGGGCGCAGTTCGACAAGGTCCAGCGGCTCATCCAGGCCGGGATCGACGAGGGCGCCGAACTGGTGGCCGGCGGCACCGGGCGGCCCGACGGGCTCGATACCGGTTATTACGTCCGGCCGACCGTGTTCGCCAACGTCGACAACGGCATGACGATCGCCCGCGAGGAGATCTTCGGTCCGGTGCTGTGCATCCTGGGCTACGAGGATCTCGACGACGCGGTGGCGACCGGCAACGACACCGACTACGGGTTGTACGGATACGTCTCCGGTGCCGATCTCGACGAGGCCCGGGCGGTCGCACGACGGATCCGGGCCGGGACCGTCGCGATCAACCACGCCCTGGACATCAATGCCCCGTTCGGGGGGTACAAGCAGAGCGGAAACGGCCGGGAGTGGGGCGAATTCGGCCTCGACGAATACCTCGAGACCAAGGGCATCGTGGGCTACGGGACCCCGGGTGCGGGAGACTGAGCGATGCGGGTGCTGGTCCAGCGCGTCACCTCGGCCGCGGTGCGGGTGGACGGCAGTGTCGTCGGCGCCGTGCGGCCGGAGACCCAGGGCTTGCTCGCGTTGGTCGGCGTGACCCATGACGATGACCCCGGCGTCGCCCGCCGGATGGCCGAAAAGCTCTGGCAGCTAAGGATTCTCGACAACGAGAAGTCCGCCTCCGACATCGGCGCTCCGATCCTGGTGGTGAGCCAGTTCACGCTCTACGCCAATACCGTCAAGGGCCGGCGACCGTCCTGGAACGCGGCCGCGCCGGCCTCGGTGGCCGAGCCCCTGGTCGAGGGCTTCGCCGAGGCGCTGCGCGCACTGGGCGCCGTAGTCGAGACAGGGGTGTTCGGCGCGCACATGGAGGTGGAACTCGTCAACGACGGCCCGGTGACGGTGCTCCTGGAGCTGTGAGAGCCCGCCGAACTTGTTACCGTTCCGCGCCCCGGCGGGCGCCCTCGGCATGAGAAAGTGATCGCTTATGCACACGCACAATTACGTCACCTATGAGGAATTCGGTCGTCGGTTCTTCGAGGAGGCGGTGACCGAGGAGCGTGTGGCCGCGGCGTTCGCCGAGATCGCCGGGGGAGACATCCAGATGGGCCCGATGGCCCAGGGGCCGGCCGGGCTCGCGAAGGTGACCGCCAAGGTCAACATCCAGCAGCCGCATGTCCGGCGCAGCCTCGGGGACACCATCACCTTCGCCGTGCGCATCCCGCTGCTCATCGAACTGACCGTGGATCTGCGACTGGACAAACAACGCTTCGCCGTCGACGGCGATATCGCGTTGCGGGCCACCGCGCGGGCCGCTGAGCCGCTGCTCATCGTCATCGACGTCGCCAAACCCCGGCCCTCGGACATCGCGGTGCACGTGACCTCCAAGTCGCTGCGGGGCGAGATTGTGCGGTTGATCGGCGGGATCGACACCGAGATCCGGCGGTTCGTCGCCGCCTACGTCGCCGAGGAGATCGACAGCCCGGCCTCCCAGCAGGCCAAGATCATCGACGTCGCCAACCAGGTGGAAAGCTCCTGGGACGCCTGAAATCGAGAGCTTCCGGTCTCAGCTGAGATCCAGCGTCAGGTGCCCGCCCGCCGGCGCCCGCGACACGCAGACCAGCATCATGCCGGCTTCCCGTTCTCTGTCGGTCAGCAAGGTGTCCCGGTGCTGCACGACGCCGTCGATCACGCGGGTGCGGCAGGTGCCGCAGAAACCCTGCTGGCACGAGTAGGGCACCGGGATCCCTTCGCGCTGCAGTGCGCCCAGCAGAGTCTCGTCGGCGGCCACGCTCACCTCGACGGAGCCGACGCCGACGGTGAACGGCTCGCCGTCGATCACCGGAGCCGCGGCGAACCGCTCGAAGTGCAGTTCGACGTTGTCACGGCCGATCAGGCGCTCCCGGATCGCGCTGAGCATGTCGGCGGGGCCGCACGCGTAAACCGTTGTCCCATCGGGACATTCGCCCAGGAGGTCATCTGCGGTGGGAACGCCCCGGACGTCGTCGGTGCGGATCTCGATGCGATCGCCGAATCGTCGCACCTCGTCGAGAAACGGGATCGAGTCCGCGCTGCGGCCGACGTAGATCATCGACCAGTCCACGCCCAAGCGTTCGGCCAGTGCCAGCATCGGCAGGATCGGGGTGATGCCGATACCTCCGGCGATGAACCGCACCCGCCGGGTGGGTGACCCGTAGCCGGGAACACTGAACGGGAAGGCGTTGCGGGGACCGCTGGTGGTCACTGTCGCCCCCACCGGCAGAGCGTCGTGGACCTCGATCGACCCCCCGCCGCCGTCGGGAATGCGCCGGACCGCGATCCGGTAGCTGTCGGTGCGGCCGGGGTCTCCGCACAACGAATACTGACGCACCCGCCCGCTGGGCAGATGAACATCCAGATGCGAACCGGGATGCCAGCCGGGCAGCCGGGCGCCGTCCGGCGCGGCCAGGGTCAGCGCCACCACGTTCTCGTCATGGGCCACCACCTGCCGGCCCACCACGGAGAGAGTCAGCGTGTGGTGATGCTCGCGGGGCGGGACCGGGCGCCGCAGCCCGGTGAGGGCCCACAAGCCGGTGACCGTGGCTTCGGCCATGGCGAGAAGTGGGGTCGGTGCGGCGCGCAGGCCACGCAGGCGGTCAAGGGGACCGTTCAGATTCGGTGCCATTCAGACGTGCGCGGCGCGGGCGGCCGGGGAGCTGGCCAGATAGGCCACCGCCTGCGCGGTGGACCCGACCTCCAGCGGCGAGTAGTCGCGGCGGAAGTAGGCCAGCGTCGTCCTGCCGAACACTCTGCGGAACTCCGGGAGCAGCCCGAGTTTCGCATCGCGCATCCGCGACCGCTCCATCTGCCACCAGCTCATCCGGGCGTCGGGATCGGTGCGGCACAGGTAGTAGGTAGCCCGCTCGAAGAACGAGTACATCAGCGTCGCGGCCATCGCCATGGCGCGGATGCGGGCCGGGTAGCTGTCGTGGAAGTAGGTGGCCACATCGTGGGCGACGCAGCGGTGCTCGACCTCCTCGGCGCCGTGCCAGCGGAACAGGTCGACCAGGGTGGGATCGGCGCCGAAGTCGTCCCATGCGGAGTTCAGTGCGAAGTCACCGAGCACGGCGGTGTAGTGCTCGATCGCCGCGATCACCCACAGGCGTTCGCACAGTTGGTTGTAGCGGCGCCGGGGGTCTGCTGACGTGCTGGGCGCCAGAATCTTCGCGACGACGTAGTCGACCTGTTTGAGGATCGGCTTCGGGTCCACGCCCTGGCGCTCCATGAACTCGTGCAACGCCCGTTCGTGGGTGTCGGCGTGCACCGCCTCCTGCCCGATGAACCCGCGCATGTCCTCGGCCAGGCGCTCGTCTTTGACCAGGGGCAGTGCCTCGTTGTAGGTCGCGACGAACCACCGCTCGGCGGCCGGCAGGACGACGTTGAGCAGGCTGACCATGTGGGAGGCCACCGGGTGTCCGGGAATCCAGTGCAACGGGGACTGTGAGACGTCGAAACCGACCTTGCGGGCCTGGATCTGCACCGGGCCGGGGTCTACTTCCTGGGCGAAACGACGTGGTCGCAACATTGCACACCTCCCGTTAGGGCCTGCCCCGAAGTCTAGCGGCCGGGCGGTCGTATTTGGGCCGTCAGCCGACGGGGGTCGGGATGACGGTGACCACGCCCGGAGCCCCAGCGGTGGGTCGCCCGCCGCCGCCATCGCCGCTCGGGGCGCCGGGAGTCCGGGCCACGGCGGTGGGTGCCGGCGCCTCGGGCTGAGCCTCTGCGGAGCAGTCCAGCATCAGCTGCATCTTGCCGGTGCCGAGCACCTTCTGGCTGCTCACGATGCACCGTGCCTGCGGGACGTCGCTGCCGACCGAGCCGCCGAACGTGGTCGGGATGCCCTGGGCCCGCAGGATCGCGACGGCCTTGGCGTAGGGCTCGCCGACGACGTTGTAGATGCTGTTGGAGGCCGGATCGGCGGTGCTGACGGCCATGCCGAGCGCCGCGGCCGCCGAGACGGCCGCGGTAGCGCCGCTGAGCGCCATCATGAGCTTTTTCACGTCCACGAACCTTTCCGTACCGGTTCGAACCTAGCGCAGCGCGAGGCCACGCGCCCGTTGCAGGTGTATCGCCGATGCGGGTGTGGACGTTTCAGCAGGGGATGTGTCAGAACCGCTGCCGGAACCGCTCCTGCTCGACGACGGCATCGAGATCGGCCAGGCGTCGCATCGAGGAGACCGCGCGGGCGGTGCGCATGTTGGCGGCCAGCAGGTCCCGGTGGCGATGAACGAAGGCCCAATAGCCGGCGGTGAACGGGCAGGCGTCCTCACCCAGGCGTTTCTTGGGGTCGAACGGGCAATGCCGGCAGTGGTCGCTCATCCGGTTGATGTAGGCGCCTCCCGACGCGTACGGCTTGGTGGCCACCCGGCCGCCGTCGGCGTGCTGGCTCATCCCGATCACGTTGGCGGGCATCACCCAGGCGAAGCCGTCGACGAAGGCGCTGGCGAACCAGTCCGACAGCGCGCGCGGGTGGTAGCCGCGCTGCAGGGCGTGGTTGCCCAGCACCATCAGGCGCTGGATGTGGTGGGCCCAGCCGCGGTCACGGACCCCGGCCATCGCCTGTCGCAGGCATTCGGCGCTGACGGCGTCGGGGTCCGGATCGGACCACCAGTCCGGGAGTGCGGCGTGCGCGTCGAGTTGGTTGCTGTCCAGGTACTCAGGGCCGAAGTGCCAGTAGAGCTGCCACATGTATTCGCGCCAGCCGAGGATCTGTCGGACGAAACCCTCCACCGCCGCCAGGGGGGCCGCACCGTCCCGGTAGGCGCGCTCGGCGGCCCGAACGGCGTCCAGGGGATGCAGGACGCCGAGGTTCAGCGGCACCGACAGCAGCGAGTGCGTCATGGCCCAGTCGCCGCTGAGCATGGCATCTTCGTAGCGGCCGAACAGGGGTAGCCGGTGCTCGACGAAGTGGTCCAGCGCGGCTTGCGCCTCGACCGGTGTCACCGGGAACAACCGGGGGCCGTCGACCCCGACCGCGTCGAGGCCCATCTCATCGAGATCGCGGCGGACGCCGGCGTCGATATCGTCCTCGACCGGAACGTAGGGCGGCGGGGCCTCGAGGGTGGCCCGGCCCTTGGGGGGCGGCTCGCGGTTGTCGGCGTCGAAGTTCCACCGCCCCCCGGCGGGTTCGCCGTCGGCGTCCATTAAAACCCCGAAGCGCCGCCGCTGCTCGCGGTAGAAATCCTCCATCCGGAACCGCGACCGCCCTCCCGCCCACCGGGCGAACTCGGATCGCGGCAGTGCGAAGGTGGGGGTCGGCAGGATCTCGGCGACCAGGCCGGTCTCCCGCAGTCGGTGTATGAACCGTTCGGCCGCGTGCGAGGTGGGCTCATGGACCAGAACCGGACGGCCGTAGGCGCGCAGCGCCTCGGTGTAGGTGTCGGCGCGGAGCAGGGTGGCGCGATCGCCGAGATCGGCGTCGGCATGGCGCAGCGCCGAGAGCACCAGGTGCAACTTCTGGCGGTGGAAACGCCGTCTCCGCAGCGCCGAGGTGGCCTCGATGAGAAGGACCGGGCGGTGTGCGTGTTCTCCACCGTGGACGTGCGGGCCGAGCTGGTCGGCGAACAGCCACAGCGGGGTGTCCGGTTGCGGCATAGCTCTGAATTCTAGATCGGGCTGCCCGTTTCGGTTCCCCCCGAAAACCTCCCGACGCTCTACTACGATCCGCTTGTCAGACGGGTACCACCCGTTCGGGATGGACCGGATTCAGGAGAACTCGCGCGTGACCCTTCCCAACGCCCGATCACTTGCCAGCCGGCTGCGGTCACTGGGATTCCAGTCCAAGTTGCTGATCATGCTGCTCACTGTCAGCGCGGTCTCGGTGATCGTCTCCGGCGCTATTGGTTACACCTCGGGGACCAACTCTCTGCGCAACGCCGAATATCAACGGCTGACCCAACTGCGGGAGTCCCGGCAGCGTGAGATGCACAACTATTTCGAGAACATCAGCGACGCGGCCACGGTGCTGACCCACTCCAGCGCCACCATCAACGCGGTACAGGACTTCGCCACGGCATTCACTGAGTTGCAGAAAACCCCACTGCCGCCCGACGCCGTCAAAGCGGTGTCGGAGTACTACCAGAACTTCTTCGGTCCAAAGCTGTCGGAGGGCATCGGAAGCAAGGCAGACGCCGATCTCTATAAGCCGACCTCCAATGCCCAGACGTACCTGCAGAACCTCTACACCGTTCCGGCCGGGGGCGATTTCAGTCAGGCGATCCAGGTGGTCAAGACCGATGACCCCAGCGAATGGGCCAAGTTCAACGAGGAGTACCAGCCGTTCTTCGCCGATTTTGTTAATCGCTTCGACTTCGAGGACGTCTTGTTGCTCGACACCGACGGCAATATCGTCTACACCGCCTACAAGGGCGTCGATCTGGGCGCCAACGTTCTGGAGGCGCCGTACACGACGACCGACCTGGCCGATGCGTACCGAAAGGTCATGCGGGCCACCTCGGCTGATGAGGTGATCTTTACCGATTACGAGGCGTACGCGCCCTCCTACGGTGCCCCCACCCCGTGGGTGGTGACTCCGATCGGCGACTCCGGAGGCATTCAGGGCGCGCTGGCCCTGCAACTCTCCGCAGCGGGGATCAACAAGGTGATGACCAGCGACCGCAACTGGGAGGACGAGGGTCTGGGCAAGAGCGGGGAAACCTACCTGGCCGGTCGCGACCATCTGATGCGGTCGATCTCGCGGGAACTCATCGAGAACCCGGAACGATTCGTCAAGGAAGTGGTGGCCAACGGAACACCGGAGAGTGTCGCCAGACGCGAAGTCGAAGTCGGCGACAGCGTCCTCCTGCAACCGGTTCGAACGAGCGCTGTCGATATGGCTATGAGCGGTGAGAGCGGAGTGAGCACCAACGAGAGCTACACGGGCGCCACATCGCTGGTGGCATTCGCCCCGCTGAACATCCCTGGTCTGGAGTGGGCCATCGTCGCCAGGATCAACCGGTCCGAAGCGCTTGCGCCGGTCTCCGCCTTCGCCCGCAACATTGCTCTGTCCACCGCGGCGATCGTGCTGGTGGTGTGCCTGCTGGCGTTGCTGTTCAGTCGCATCCTCACCCGGCCGATCAAGAGGCTGGCCGACGCGGTCCGCCGGGTCAGTGGCGGAGAACTCGGCGTCAACGTGGCGGTCAACTCCCGCGACGAGTTCGGCGAACTGGCATCGGCGTTCAACGATATGAGTGCCAGCCTGCAGACCAAGCAGGAGCTCATTGAAGAGCAACGCAAGGAGAACGACAAGCTACTGGCCAGCTTGATGCCCGAGACGGTGGCCGACCGCTATCGCGAGGGCGAGGCCAACATCAGCACCCAACACCGCGATGTCTCGGTGATCTACGCCCAGTTGCTGGGATTCGACGAATTCTCCCGTTCGCTGCCCTCCGAGCAATCGGTGAGTACGCTCAACGCCCTGGTGGAGGCCTTCGACGACGCCGCCGACAGGCACGGGGTCGAGAAGGTACGCAG
>JAGQTO010000023.1:38907-44477 GCA_020439025.1 Mycobacterium sp.
AGTCGGACCATCGCGTTCGCCAAGGAGTTGACCGAGACGGTGCGGCGCTTCAACGAACGAAACGGTTCCCGGCTGGCGATCAGGGTGGGTATCGACAGCGGCGCGGTTACCAGCGGCTTGGTGGGGGAGCGGTCGACGGTCTACGCATTGTGGGGCGAGGCCGTCGACCTCGCTCACCGGGTCCACTCCGCCACGGTGTCGGACGGGGTGTTCGTCAGCGATAGGGTGCACCGAGCGGTGGAAGGCATCTACCCGTTCAGCCGTGCCGGCACCATCACCGGCGAGCAGGGCACCGAGACTGTCTGGCGGCTCGAAATCAACGCTGGGCAGCCGCAATGAGCGCCGTCACCGGCCAACCTTGGTTCTGGCCGGCTCTGACCGTCGTCATCGGCCTGCCGCTGGCCTTGCTTATCCTGCACGAGTTGCACGCCTCGCTGGTTCGCCGAGGCAGCGCCTACGCCAAACCAGTTCTCCTGCTGCGCAACTGGGTCTTCCCGATTTTCGCTGTTTATTTGCTGGTCGACCAGCTCGAACACAGCGACGTCAACGCGACCTGGTCGAAGATCTCGGCCACCGTGGTCGGTTTCCTGGTGATCCTGCTGCTGCTGTCGGCCGCCAACGCGGCCCTGTTCGGCGAGGCGCGATCGGGAAGCTGGCGGGACCGGCTGCCATCCATCTTCATCGATCTCGGGCAGTTCATCCTGATCATCATCGGGATCGGACTGCTCCTGTCGTGGGTGTGGGGTGCCAACATCGGCGGTCTGGTGACCGCGGTGGGTGTCACCTCCGTGGTCATCGGCTTGGCCGTGCAGGGCGCCGTCGGCCCGGTGATCGCCGGACTGCTGCTGCTGTTCGAACAACCCTTCAAGATCGGCGACTGGCTGGAAACCCCGACCGTGAGAGGCCGGGTGGTGGAGGTGAACTGGCGTGCCATCCACATCGACACCTTCAACGGCATCCAGGTGGTGCCCAACGCCACGCTGGCGGCCGCCTCGTTCACCAACCTGTCCCGCGCGGTCGGCCCGGCATTCAATTCCATCGCCATCTTGAAGTTCGCCGCGGCCGATCCGCCGGGGGTCGTGGTCAAGGCTTTGCTGTCGGTGGCCGAAGCGCTGCCGGCCAAGCTCGCCGACCAGCCCGCGAAAGTCGTCCCGCTAGGGGTCGGGCAGTACAAGGTGTACGTACCCGTGGCCACGCCGGCCGACGATTTCTCCACCCGGACCCTCCTACTACACCGGGCCTGGTATGCCGCCCAACGCGCCGGTCTACACATCGACCGCGCGATCCTCAAGCCCACTCACGACTACGTCGCGGCCGAACTGCGCTTGGTCGGCGAACACTTCGGGCTCGATACCGACGCGGTCGACACCATGATCAGCAGTGGCAGGCTGTTGCTGTTCGCCGAGGGCGAGATCGTCCAGTCGGTCAACAGCATCCCCGGCGCGGTGGGTTTCATCACCGAGGGCCGGGTGGGCATGTTCGTCATGGCCGAGGACGGACGACAACTCGACCTGGGCGAGGTCGGGGCGGGCGACTTCCTCGGGGCGACGGCGCTGACCCGGCAGCGGATGATCACCGGGGCCGTCGCGCTGGAGGACACCAGTATCGTGGCGGTCCCGCGCAGGGCGATGGACACCGTCGTCCAGCGGAACCCGCGACTCGCCCGGCAGATCGGCGACTCCATCGAGATGCGCCGCCGGGCGGCGCGGGACGCCTTGGCCGAGGCCTCGCAGGGGATGCTCTAAAATAGAAGCGCCGCAAGCCGGTCCAGGAAAGCCCGCTGGCCCTTGAGCAGTTTGAGGCGGGCCGCCCCGAGCGGCAGCCAGGCCACCCGATCCAATTCGGGGAACTCCCGGAACCGCCCGGATCCCTTCGGCCATTCCAGCGTGAAGGTGTTACTGCGGAAACCGGCGATGTCGAGGTCGGCCCGGACGGCGAACACCGTGACCACCTTGCCGCCGGGCTGGCGGACCGTGCCGAGTTCCAGCGGCGTTCCGGCCGGCGCCGGGCACCCGAGCTCCTCGGCGAACTCCCGCCGGGCGGCCTGCCAGGGGTCCTCGCCCTCGGCGTACTCGCCCTTCGGGATCGACCAGGCACCATCGTCTCTCCCCGCCCAGAACGGCCCGCCGGGATGGCCGATCAGCACCTCCGTCACATCACCATGGGTGCGCACCAGCAGCAGGCCCGCGCTGCGAACCGGCATCTAGCCGGACTCCGGACCGGTCGCCGTCCGCAACGCCTCGGCCAGCGCCGCCGCGCGGCGGTAGGTGAAGACGTCCTCCAGCCACATCGGCCGGCCGTCCGGCCCGCCGAGAGGCACCCGCCAGTTGGGATACTCGTCGATGGTGCCGGGCTGGTTCTGGGTGCGCCGCTCGCCCACCGCGTCGGTCAGCGCCAGGGCCAGCAGCCGCGACGGGGTGCGGCCGAGGTAGCGGTAGAGGGCTGTGGTGACGTCCTCTTCGTCCTCTTCGTCCTCTTCGCCGTCGCTGCCCAGCAGTCCGACCCTGCGTAACTCGGCCATCCACGCCTCCCGTTGCGCGCGATCGTCGGCGAGTTCGTCATCGGCTGGGCGGGTGAGCAATCCGAGTTCGTCACGCAGCCGGACGTGCTCACCGTCGAGGTACCCCGCTGTCGGGGGCAGATCGTGGGTGGTCACCGAGGAGAGGCACAGTTCCCGCCAGCGATCCGCGGCCAACGGGCCGCCGTCACCGTGGTGGTCCAACTCGAACCACAGGATCGAGGTGCCCAGCAGGCCCCGGTCGCGCAGGTAGTCACGCACCCACGGCTCGACGGTGCCCAGATCCTCGCCGATCACCACCGCGCCGGACCGGTACGCCTCCAGCGCCACGATGCCGATCATCGCCTCGTGGTTGTAGCGAACGTAGGTGCCCTTGGTCGGCGGGAGCCCCTCGGGAATCCACCACAGCCGAAACAACCCGATGATGTGGTCGATGCGCACCCCGCCGGCGTGCCGCAGGATCGTTGCGATGAGAGCCCGGAACGGCTCGTAGCCCAACTCCTCGAGCCGGTCCGGGCGCCACGGCGGCTGGGACCAGTCCTGCCCGAGTTGGTTGAACTCATCCGGCGGGGCTCCGGCGGTGACACCAAGTGCGAGGACGTCCTGCATCGACCAGGCATCGGCCCCAGTGGGATGAACACCGACGGCGAGGTCGTGAACGATGCCCAGCGCCATTCCGGTGCGCAGTGCCTGCGACTGCGCCTGGGCGAGCTGGTCGTCGAGTTGCCACTGCAGCCAGCAGTGGAAATCCACCGCGCGCCGGTGGCGCTCGACGAACTCGGCCACGCCCTGCCCGCTTGGGCGCTGCAGTTCGGCCGGCCACCCCCGCCAGTCACCTCCGTGTTTCTCGGCCAGCGCGCACCAGGTGGCGAAGTTCTCCAGTGCGGCCCCCTCCCGGCGCTTGTAGGCCTGGAAGGCCAACTCCCGGCCCGCCGAACGGCGCACCCGGTAGACGAGTTTGAGCGCCTTACGCTTGGCCGCCCATGCGGCGTCGCGCTCGATGGTCTCGGATTTTTCCGACCGGGACACGATCGCGGCTCGCAGTTTGTCGACCTTGGCGCGTTTGGAGACCCGGGCGTACTCCGGTATCGCCTCCACCCGCAGGTAGAGCGGATTGACGAAGCGCCGGGAGGTCGGCAGGTAGGGCGAGGGTTCCATGGGTGTGGTGGGTGCCGCGGCATGCAGCGGGTTGACTAGAGCGAAGTCCGCCCGATGCTGCGCGCCCGCCCACACGGCGAGATCGGTGAGATCTGACAGGTCTCCGATACCCCACGAGCCTTCCGAGCGGACGCTGTAGACCTGGGTGGCCAGTCCCCAGGCCTGCCGGTTGCCCAGCCGGTCCGGCAGGCCCAGCCAGGCCGGCGTGACGATCAGCCGGGTGTCGAACTCCGCGGTTCCCGACCGCAGGTGCACCCGGTGATAGCCCAGCGGGAGGTCGGCGGGTAGCACGAAGGTGGCCTCACCGACGAGACGGCCGTCCAGGTCGAACGGTGGGGTGAAATTGTCGGCCTGTCGGATCCCGTCGCGGACGGTACCGTCCTCGAGGCGCACCCACACCTGGGCGGGAGCTCCATGGGTGACATGCACCCAGAAGCTCGCCTCGGCTCCGGAGCGGACGACGATCGCCGGTGCCAGGGCGCGCGACCAGTACTGGCGATCGTGTTCCAGAAGCGCTGCGGCACAGTCCGCTTCGCTGCCGGCGCGGACTCCGAGCGCGGCCAGAGCCGCGATCACCGTCTCGTCGTCGACGGTCACCGGGTTGCCGACCCAGTCGTGGAACGCGGTGGCCACTCCGAAGCGATGGGCGAGCGCGGCCAGGGACGGATCGGTCATAGCCGTCATCTTGCTCCGTCGCCGGTGATATCCGGGGTCGATCGGCGCGGCAAGCGCCGATCGGTTCAGCCCGCCGAGTCCGACAACTCGATGGTCAGCACGCCGCCGATGATCAACGCGATACCGGCCACCATCATCGGCGTCAGCGGTTCGGCGAACAGCACCCGGGCGATCACCGCGACGAGGGCCACCCCGCATGCCGACCAGACGCCGTAGGCGATGCCGACCGGCATACCCAGCGACAGCGTCAGCGACAGCAACACGAACGAGACCAGGTAGCCGAGCACCACCGGTGCGATCCACACTCGCTTCCGGAAGCCGTCGGAAGCGCGCAAGGCGAGGGTCGCGAACACCTCGATGAGGATGGCACCGGCGAGCGTCAGCCACATCACGTCTCGACTCTTTTCGGCGAATGCGAGCCGAATTCGACGAGCAGAACCCCGGCGATGATCAACGCGATGCCCGTGACGATGGGCCTGGTGAAGGGATCGCCGAAGATCACCGAGGCGAGCACCGCGGTCACGGCCGTGCCCAACGCGCCCCAGATGCCGTAGGCGACGCCGACCGGCATGCCCGCTCGCAGCACCATGGTCAGCAGGAAGAACGAGGCCACGTAGCCGATGACGACTAGCGCCAGCCAGGCCCGGTGGTCCTGAAACGCCCGTAGCGACAGCGTGCCGGTCACTTCGGTGCCGATCGCACCGAGCAACAACGCCCATCTCCGCATGGGTGAGGACGATATCGCCGGACTAAACTCGCGGAGGTGCCAGTGGACCGACTCGCCGAGGTGCTGTCAGTGCTGCCCGCACCGATGCGCGACCCGGTGCTGTTCGCCATCCCGTTCTTCCTGCTGCTACTCACTATCGAGTGGACCGCGGCGCGCAAGCTCGAGCACCTCGACACGCCCGACGCCGATCCGGGGCGGCCGGAACGGGGGGCCTATCTGAGCCGCGATGCGCGGGCGTCGATCTCGATGGGCCTGGTGTCGGTGGCCACGATGGGCGCCTGGAAATTCCTGGGCCTGCTGGGTTATGCGGCGCTCTACGCCTACGTCGCGCCCTGGCACCTGTCACCACGGCACTGGTCGACCTGGGTGATCGCGCTGGTCGGCGTGGACGTGCTGTTTTACGCCTACCATCGGATCGCGCACCGGGTCCGGCTGATCTGGGCCACCCATCAGGCGCACCACTCCAGTCGCTACTTCAATTTCGCCACCGCA
>JAGQTO010000023.1:44577-49300 GCA_020439025.1 Mycobacterium sp.
CTGGATGGTGTTCACCAGCTTCTCTATCAGCCTGGTCTACCAGTTCTGGATCCACACCGAGCGGATCGGCACCCTCTGGCGGCCTTTCGAATTCGTCTTCAACACGCCTTCCCACCACCGGGTGCATCACGGAATGGACCCGGAGTACCTGGACAAGAACTTCGGCGGCATCCTGATCATCTGGGACCGGCTGTTCGGAAGTTTCCAGCCGGAGACGTTCCGGCCGCACTACGGTCTGACGAAGCCGGTGAACACGTTCAACATCTGGACCCTGGAGACTCGCGAGTACGTCGCCATAGCGCGCGACGTGCGATCGGCGGGTCGTTGGCGGGACAAGCTGGGCTATATCTTCGGCCCGCCGGGCTGGGAGCCGGCCCGGGCCGAGGCCAGGACGCCGGTCGGAGCGGAAGGTTAGCTGCATGGATGTCAACGAAACCCTGTTGCCCGGCGTCGGGCTGCGCTACGAGTTCGAGAACTCCGACGGGCAGCGCGTCGGGGTGGTGGCACACCGAGGCGGCGACTTCGAGGTTTTCCTGTGCAACTCTTCCGACCCCGACACCGCCAAACGGGTGTTCCGGCTCAAGGACCGCGAGGCCGAGGCGCTGGCCCAGATCCTGGGCGCACCCAGAATCGTGGAGAGCTACGCCGACCTGACCAAAGAGGTGCCCGGACTGAGCGCCGGGCAGGTCGCCATCCGGGAAGGCTCCCGCTACGCCGGCCGACTGCTGGGAGACACCAAGGCGCGGACCCGAACCGGTGCCTCCATCGTGGCGATCGTGCGTGACGAACAGGTGCTGGCCTCGCCCGGCCCGGACGAGCAACTGCGTCCCCATGACGTGCTCGTCGTGATCGGCACCGCGGACGGGATCACCGCCGTCCGCCAGCTGGTCGACCGGAGCTGATCCGTTGGCCATTTCGGCACCGCTGCTCCTGGAGCTCGGTGCCATCCTGGTTGCTCTCACCATCCTCGGGTCGGTGGCCAGACGCTTCGGGCTCTCACCCATCCCGCTCTACCTGCTGACCGGCTTGTTCCTCGGCACCGGGGGACTCGCCCCGGTGCCCGCCGCCGCCGACTTCGTCGGAACCGGCGCCTCGATCGGGGTGGTCCTGCTGCTGCTGACCCTCGGCCTGGAGTTCTCGATCGGGGAGTTCTCCGAATCCCTTCGCCGGCACCTGCCCTCGGCGGGAGTCGACCTGGTGCTCAACTCGATCCCGGGCGCCGTCGCGGGCTGGCTGCTCGGTCTCGACGTCGTCGGCATCGTCGCGCTGGCCGGCATCACCTACATCTCATCCTCGGGGGTGATCGCCCGGTTGCTGAGCGACCTGGACCGGCTCGGCAACCGGGAGACCCCGGCGGTGCTGTCGGTACTGGTGCTTGAGGACTTCGCCATGGCCGCCTACCTGCCGGTGCTGACGGTGCTAGCCTCCGGCGGCACGGTCTTTCAGGCGCTGATCTGGACGGCGGTGGCGCTCGGCGCGCTCGGGTTGGCGTTCCTGGTGTCGCTGCGCTGGGGCCACCACGTCGGGCGGGTGCTGGGGCACCCAGAGGACGAGCAGTTGATGCTGCGGATCCTCGGCCTGACCCTGATCACCGCCGCCGTTGCCGAACACCTGCACGCCTCGGCGGCCGTCGGCGCGTTCCTGGTCGGGCTGACCCTCACCGGGCCGACCGCCGATCGGGCCCGCACGGTGCTGACCCCGCTGCGGGATTTGTTCGCGGCGGTCTTCTTCGTGGCCATCGGACTCACGGTGAATCCCACCGACCTGCTGCCCATGCTGCCGTTCGCGCTGGCGTTGGCGGCGGTCACCGCCGTCACCAAGGTGATCACCGGCGCCTACGCGGCCCGGCGGGAGGGCGCCGCCCGGCGCGGTCAGCGCAGGGCCGGCACCGCGCTGATCGCGCGCGGGGAATTCTCGCTGGTGATCATCGGTCTGGCCGGAACCAGCGTGCAGGCGTTGAGCGCGGTCGCGACCCCTTACGTGTTCATCCTGGCGATCGCCGGACCGATCCTGACCCGCTTCGCCAAGTAGTCACCTCCGGCCCGTGGCACTATTCCCGATATGCGGACCGTTTTCGACCGTGAGGTCGACCAGCGTCTGATCGCCGCAGCCCTGGCGCCTGCGGTCTTCGGATCGGTGTGGCTGGATCCCGAGGTCGTGGGCGCCGTGCCGGAGTACCCGCGTCTGGCCGGCGAGGTGGCGTGTGACCTGCTGGTCGTCGGCGGCGGGTACACCGGGTTGTGGACGGCATTGCACGCCGCCGAACGCAATCCCGGCGCGCAGGTCGTGCTCGTCGAGGCCGAGCGGATCGGATGGGCGGCCTCGGGTCGCAACGGCGGCTTCGTCGACGCCAGCCTGACCCACGGCGCCGAGAACGGAAAATCCCGCTGGCCAGGGGAATTCGATGAACTCGAGCGCCTCGGAGCGGCCAACCTGGACGGTATGCAGGCCGATATCGAGGCCTACGGCATGCGGGTCGACTGGGAGCGCACCGGCATGCTCACCGTTGCGACCGAACCCCACCAGGTGGGGTGGCTGCGCGACGCCGCGCGACAGGACGGGGGAGTGTTCCTCGACGAGTCGGCGGTGCGGGGCCAGGTCAACTCGCCGACCTACCTCGGCGGGCTGTTCGCGCCGGACACCTGCGCGATCGTCCAGCCGGCGCGGCTGGTCTTCGAACTGGCGCGCGCCTGCACCGAACGCGGTGTGCGGATCTTCGAGCACACCGAGGCGCGGAGCATCACGCGGGATTCCTGCGGCGTGCGGATCGCGACCGCGTCGGGAACCGTCACCGCCGAGCGTGCTGTGCTGGCCACCAACGTCTTTCCCAGCCTGCTGCGGCGCAACCGGCCGTTCACCGTGCCGGTCTACGACTATGTGCTGGCCACCGAACCGCTGACCCCGGAGCAGTTGGACAGCATCGGCTGGCGGGCGCGCCAGGGCATCAGCGATTCCGGCAACCAGTTCCACTACTACCGGCTCTCGGCCGACAACCGGATTCTGTGGGGCGGCTACGACGCGATGTACTACTACGGGCGTCGGGTCGACCCGCGCTACGAGGACCGCCCGGAGTCGTTCCGGCGGATCGCCGCACACTTCTTCATCACCTTCCCGCAACTCGCCGACGTCCGGTTCAGCCACCGCTGGGCCGGGGCGATCGACACCAACACCCGCTTCTGCGCGCACTGGGGCACCGCCGGCGGGGGACGGATCGCCTATGTCAACGGGTTCACCGGTCTGGGGGTGGGTGCCGCCCGCTTTGCCGCGGACGTCTGTCTGGACCTGCTCGACGGCAAGCCCACCGAACGCACCGAACTGCGGATGGTCCGCCGTCGCCCGCTGCCGTTTCCGCCCGAACCGCTGGCCAGTATCGGCATCCAGACCACCCGATGGGCACTGGACCGCGCCGACCACAACGCGGGACGGCGCAACCTGTTTCTGCGGACCCTGGACCGGCTCGGACTGGGCTTCGACTCCTGATCATCGGTTGTTTGCCACACCCCACCGGCCTCGGCGGATTTTCCAGTAGGCTCGGCGACGCCCGCCCGAGTAGGAGGGCGGCTCTAGAGGAGGTAAATCAGTCGTGGGAGACACACTCACCGCAGGACAGAAGCTGGGTAGGGGCGATTCGCTCACATCCAACAACGGGGCGTACACCCTGACTCTGCAGGAGGACGGCAACCTCGTCCTGGCGGTGCGCGGCGAGGCCGTGTGGGCCACCGGCACCAACGGGCAGGGCGTGGACCGTGCCGAGGTGCAGAAGGACGGCAACTTCGTGCTGTACGCGGGTGACAAGCCGCTGTGGCACAGCGACACCAAGGGCAAGAAGGACGTCAAGCTGGTCATCCAGGACGACCGCAACGTCGTGCTGTACTCGGCCGACGGCGCGGCCTGGTCCTCGCGGACCGAGACCGACGCCCCCCCGCCGCCCGTCGAGGTCGTCGAGGTCGAGGTCGCTCCGGTGGCCAACGAGGTTCCGGCTCCGGAGCCGCGTACCCATACCGTGGTGGCCGGCGACACCCTGTTCAACATCGCCAAGCAGTACCTGGGCGACGGCAACCGCTACCAGGAACTCGCTGCGGCCAACAACATCCCCAACCCCGATCACATCGAAATCGGCCAGGTCATTACCATCCCCTGACCTGAAATCCGGGGAGGATCGCCGTAGCGGCGCAGATTCGCGATAAAGAGTCGGTAACGATCGGCCATCGAGGCCGATACATAATCGACACGCTATTGCGATCCGCGTCGTTGACGGGTCGCCGACAGATCGAGGTGTATGGTGGCCCGTTTTCCGCGATCCCTTGTCCTCGCTGTGGCGGCCGGCGCTGCGCTGATCGGTGCGGCCCCAGCCGCCACAGCGGACCAGGGTGTTGAAGTGTTTCCCGGGATGGAGATCCGGCAGGGTGCCACGGTCTGCACCCTGGGCTTCGTCGATCCGGTCGCCCGGATCGCGTTCTCCGCAGGCCACTGCCGCAGCGCCGAGGCGGTCACCGATCGTAACGGCCGGTTCATCGGCACGGTCGCCATCGCTCGCGACAACACCCCCAACGGCACCGTCGTGCGGACCGACCAGGTGATCTCCGACTACGAGACCATCACCCTCGCGCCCGAGGTGACGGTCAGCACCGTTCTCCCCGGGGGTCGGCAACTGGTCGTGAACCCGGCCGTGCAACTCGGCCAGGGCCAGCCGATCTGCCACTTCGGTGTGGTGACCGGGGAG
>JAGQTO010000215.1 GCA_020439025.1 Mycobacterium sp.
GCCAGCAGTTCTACGCGACGCTCCTCGGGCAGCGACGCGTAGTCGGGGTGCACGCCGGCCCACGCGAGCAGTTCGGCCACCACCTGTTGGTGAGTCTCGGAGTTCTGCCGCATATCCAGGCCGCACAGGTGGAATCCGAACGCGTCGACCGATCCCCGCAGCCGGGCCAACCGGTCGTCGGCCAGCAGCGCACTTCCGTGTTCGCGCAGCGAGGCGTCGACCACGTCGAGGTCGGCGAGCAGTTCGGCGGCGCTGCGGTACGGCGGCAGCCCGAGGTCCAGGACATGTTCGGGCGTCCGGTCCAGGACGGCCGCGGCAGTGGCGGTCAGCCGGCCCCGCACTACCCGGAGCGCGCGCCGGTAGGGCTCGTCGGCACGCGCCGGTTCCGAGCAGGCGGCAGCCAGTTCGGCCAGCGCGGCGTCGGTCGGGACCAGCCGAGCCGACATCGAAAGCTCCTGCTCGAGCGCCACCAACTCGTCGAAGTAGTGCGTCAGCGCCGTGTACGCCGCGCTGCCGGTGGCCAGCCGGACCACCTCGGCGGTGACGTTCGGGTTGCCGTCGCGGTCCCCGCCGATCCAGGAACCGGGACGCACGATCGGGCGCTCCAGCAGATCGGCACCCGGCCAGCGGCTGCGCAGGGCGTCGCGCACCGCAGCATTCACCTTGGGGATCACCTCGAAGAACGCCGCCGGGTAGTACCGCAGCCCCGACTCGATCTCGTCGGCCACCTTCAGCCGGGACAGACGAATGAGCGCCGTCTGCCACAGAGTGAGGATCTGGCGGCGCAGTTCGGTCTCGACCGACATGCCGTCCTCGGTCTCGGCCTGCCCGTGCAGACGCAGCCGCATCAGCCGGGTGATGTGGTTCTGGGTATCGAAGATGGTGCGTCGGCGGGTCTCGGTGGGGTGCGCGGTGATGACCGGCGAGACCAGGGCGCCGGACAGGCCGGCGGCGACGGTGTCGGCGCTCAGACCCGCGGCGTCGAGCTTGCGGTAGGTCGCTGCCAGCGTGCTGTCCTGCGGCGGCTCGCCAGCTGCCACATGGACGGCGCGACGACGCTCCCGGTGGATGTCCTCGGCCACATTGGCCAGCAGCGCGAAGTGGCTGAAGGCCCGGATCACCGGGATCGCCTGATGGATGTCCAGACCGTCGAACATCTCGGCCAGCTGCGCTCGGTCGATCTCCGATCGCCGCACCCGGAAGGACTCCACCCGGGCCCGTTCGACGAGGTCGAACACCTCCTCGCCGCTCTGTTCGCGAACGGTGTCGCCGAGGATCGCACCGAGCAGCCGGATGTCCTCCCGCATCGGCTCAGTGGCCTCGCGGCCAACCTTGGTCCGGTAAACATCGCCAATCGGATCGAGGGAGCCCACCGGTGCCGCCATGGGAACCAGTATCGGTGCAGGGGCCGCGGCACGCACGGCGAGGGGCTGGCCACCGCCCGCCGGAACCGGCAGGATCGGATTATGTGACGCGCATCTATACCGCCCGCCGGGTGATCACCATGGACACGGACCACCCGGAAGCGACGGCGGTCGCGGTTGACGACGGCCGGATCACCGCCGTCGGTAACGTCGAGGAGTTGCACGCCGCCGGGGACCTCGACGACACCTTCGCCGACGCGGTCATCGTTCCCGGCCTCATCGACCAGCACCTGCACCCGATCCTCGGCGCGACCACGCTGGCAACCGAGGTCATCGCCATCGAGGACTGGGTGCTGCCGGAGCGAAGCTTCGCGGCCGCGCGTTCCGCCGAGGACT
>JAGQTO010000216.1 GCA_020439025.1 Mycobacterium sp.
GGCGACCGCGCTCAGTTGCGCTAGACGGTATGAGGAGGCTGGGGCCTCGCCACATGTGAACGTGGGTTGCCGTCAGGAATCAGGTCCTGGCCGGTAGAGCCACAGATGTGGATGGAGGCCCCAGTGATAGGTCATCGTACGAGTGTTGGTTTGGACGTGCATGCACGTTCGGTTGTTGGATGTGCCCTCGATGGGGACACCGGTGAGGTCTGGGAACGTCGGTTGACGCCGAACTACCAGGACATCTGGGACTGGCTGCGGTCGCTGCCGGGTCCGGTGGCGGTGACCTATGAGGCCGGTCCGACCGGGTTCGGGTTGGCCCGGTTCCTGATCGCCGCTGGGGTGTTGTGTCTGGTGGGGGCGCCCTCGAAGCTGCAGCGGCCGTCCGGGGATCGGGTCAAGACCGACGCCCGCGATGCCGCGCATCTGGCCCGGCTGCTGCACCTGGGGCAGATCGTCGAGGTCAGTGTGCCCAGCGCCGAGCAGGAAGCCGCCCGTGATCTGGTGCGGGCCCGGGAGGACTGCCGCGGTGATTTGATGAGTTCCCGACATCGGGTGTCGAAACTGCTTTTGCGCCAGGGGATCGTCTACTGCGGTGGGCGGACCTGGACCGGCAAACACGAGGGGTGGTTGCGGGGGCAGCGTTTCGATGCCGCACCGCTGCAGTTGGCTTATGACACCGCGTTGGACACCATGTTGGCCACCGTAGACCGTCGCAACCGCCTCGATGAAGCGATCGCCAAGCTGGCCGCTGACAGCGCCTACACCCCGGTGGTGACCCGGCTGGGCTGTCTGCGGGGGGTCTCGACGCTGACCGCGTTCGGGCTGGCCGTCGAGATCGGTGATTGGGACCGGTTGACCGGCCGGTCGATCGGCGCCTATCTGGGCCTTGTCCCGACGGAGTACTCCTCGGGCGCCTCACGATCGCAGGGGCCGATCACCAAGACCGGCAACGGGCATGCTCGCCGGTTGCTGATCGAAGCGGCCTGGCATCACCGCCAGCCGTACCGGCCCGGTGTGGATCTGCGGCGGCGCTGGGATGCCGCCAGCCCGCCGGCACGGGCACGGGGTCAGCAGGCCAACCGACGACTGCACACCCGCTGGTCTCGCTTCGACGCCCGTAAGAAGCGTCCCGTGGTGGCCAACACCGCGATCGCCCGGGAGTTGGCCGGCTGGTGCTGGTCGCTGGCCGTCCTCGACACCTAAAGACACCATCGCAGAGCTGTCCGAGCTGAACCCCGACGGCGGCAGCGCCTGGGAGCGACCCGCGAACGCCCTATGAGCAATTCGATTGCCCTGCAACCTGAATGACGCTCGATGCTAGACCTGCGATCCGCTCCAGCAGAACAGTCCGTCCTGCGGTAACCAACCCGCGAATATCAGACTTGACGACGCGTCGACAACGACACGCTCGCCGTCAGGTTCAACTCGGCCATCGGAAGCGGGCGCTACGACGACGGTCGTGGCGTCCGCTTCCCCCTGCCCCTTGACAAAACGGTCTACATATCAGGGCGTGCTCAATGCGCTGTTCTAGGCCCTAGTGGGGTGGTGGGCCGCCGGCGGTGCGGATGTCTGGTTCGAGGTCCTCCAGGTCTGGCCATGAAGGCAGCGGTGTGGGGGAGTGCTGTGCGGAATGGTTTAGGAGCGCGGTGGCGACCCACACCATCTTCGTGGCGTCGAGAACGTCAGCCTGGCCGATGCTGGGGTCGAGGATGTAGGAGACGTCGATGGGGAGATCGAGGGCAGGCTTGGCAAGGTCGGTCCCGGGCACGCGGGGATGCAAAGCCGCGTAGTAGATCCACAGGAATGGCCCGTGTGCGTCTCGGCCGAGTTGGCCCGGCGGGTAGTCGGCGTCCGACGCGGTCGCAGGGAGGCGGTGCTTAACGGGTGTCGCCAGCTGAACGCATAGCTGGGCGGCGCCGTCAGGGCCGGGCAGGCTGGCCAGCACTGTGGCCGGTGTCGGGGCGCTGTTGAGCAGTTGCACGGGGCCGCACTCGACGTGGTGAAGAAATACCTCGCTTGTTGTTACTGACCTTTCCGACTTGCTTCGAGCCGTTCGAGGGGACTGCCGGGGAGGGCTGCGGGGGTGGGGGTCTCCATGACGGCGCTTTCGATGGCGCCAGCGATGGTGCTACTGGAGTACGTCGTCGGTGCGTGCTTGTCGAAGTCCTCGTGAGCCCAGGTCTCGGGGGCAAGGGTGACGGTGATCGACAGCGGAACCGTCAGCTCTAGGGCTGCGAGCTGCGCGTGGATGGCCTCGGTGAGCCGGGTCGCGTACTCGGTGTATTCGCGTTTCTGCTGCTCATTGAGCGCGTCGACCAGGGCAGCGATCGACTGCATGGCCTGCTCATAGGCGATCTCGCCGGGGGTTGGATCGCGGGAGGCCTCGGCCTCCGCTGAGAGCTCGGAGAGCAGAGCCACGTCGTCAGCGTCGCCGGTCCAGCCATCGTGGGTGATGATCAGGTAGCCGTTGTCGTCCACGTCCACCCAGTCCACGGCTGCGATGCGAGGGTCGTTGGGGGAGAAGGGGCCTGGCGGCAGGTCGGTGGGCTCAGGAATGGCGTCGGCGCGGGCATCGAGTTCGAGTTGTGCGTCGGCATAGGCGTCGTCGCTGCCGTCGTCGAGCTGGGCAAGAATGCTTTCCACCCAGAGATCGACCACGACCGGCTCGGTGCGATGGCGCAGTAGGTCTTTGTCGTCGAAGACCGTGGCTTGTAGTGTGCGCCGCACCATTTCGGCCTCCCACGAGCCTGGCCGGCCTGCCAAAGCTTCCTCGATACTCCCAACGTTGGCCGCCGCGCCCGCCAGGGCCAGCGTTACGAAGGCGGCCCAGTCGATGCGCAGCGCGGCGCGTGGATCGGGATCGACCTCCCATTGGCCTGACGTCGCTTGCCGCATCGGTTGGTTGGTCAGCCGGGTTGCCTCGGTAAGCACGCTGATCGTGTCGTGGAGGACCTCATCGTGAGGCCTCGGTGTGGACGCCTGGTCGTCGGTGAGGTACCCGGTGTCGAAGAGAGCCGCGGAAACGACCTCGCGATAGGGCTTGCCGATCACGCGCGCGACGGCCGCCAGATTCTCGCGGTCCGGGAGGCGGCTGACACCGTTGATCCGCCACTTGCGCAGATTCTCCCGAGACATGCCGATCCGGCGGGCCACCTCGGATTCGCTGACGCCGTGGGCGGTCCGATACCTGTCGATCAACTCGACGAGGCGGGGGATTGCCATACCGCCAAGTATTCTGCGACAGTATCCGTACGTCAAGTGTCGGTCCGCACATGTGCCAATTGTGAGTTGACATAATCACTATTATCGGCGAAATGCGTTGTGGCGCAGCGGTATTCATGTTTGCATTCTTACGCAACTGCCAGAGTTGCCGGCAGGGCGCGCGAGCCGGACAAGGAGCGTCCAGTGCCGGCGCGGTAGCGTCACGGCGGTGATCACCTCGGTCTATGGCGTGCGTCAAGGGCGCGTCAGCCATGGAATGGGCCGGCGGCCACCGGCGGTGCATCCGTCCGGCACGAATGGCGCCGGGCAGCGATCGAGTGAAATTTCAGGTGTTCTCTACTGGGGTGCGCGTCACGTCCCCCGTCGACCGCACTACATATGCCGGGGGTCAGCAGCGTTATTTCGTCACTGTGACGAATTGAGGATGCCGACCGCTGCCACGGGGTGTGCACCCTGATGAGCGCACCAGCTGCTGTTGACCTCGACGAGTACCTACGCCGGCCGCACGTGGCGCGCCGAGGCGCCGCGGAGCTGAGCCTGCCGGTGCTGCACTTCGAAAGCCTCGACGCCGCCACGGTCAGTTGGTGTCGCGATTGGCGCGCAGAGATACGAATGACCGATCTGGCCGCCGAGGTGGGCTCCCCCGCGGTGACGGTTGGCGCGGTGGACTTCGTTCTGGTGCAGCTCGGACAGAGCCGCCAGCCGGTCGCTGACCGTCTCGCCCAGTTGGGCACTCGGGAGGCCCGTTTCGGAGAGCTGTTCAACGGCGGGGAACTTGAGGCGGCGCTCGACGAGCACATCGAATTCTTCGACGGTATGCCAATATTCACCGTACTGCCGGTGGTGGCCGCGATCGTCGATGACCTCATGCCGGCCTCCCGGCTGCGCCCCTGGTCGGTGGCCGAGGTCATCCATACGATGCTGCCGACGAATTCAGGCATGGCGGTCGCTTCTGCCCTCGACGGCGCCAGCCGGCTTGGTCGTCAATTGGTGTCGGCGGACCGGCTCGACCGCGACTGGCTCGACCTCGGCCTCACGGGAATCCCCGGTCATCCGGCCCTGCTCGGGCGGGCGACGATGTTCACCTATCTCGATGATGCGCGCGCCGCCCTAGCGGGCGTCGCCGATGAGGTGTTCACTGTTCGAGCTGGTGGATAACTGTCTCAGTTCTGCTGCGCTGCTGGACATTTCAGTGTTCCGGCCAGCACGCTAGCTAGAAGTGCGGTGTCATCTTCACTCACGCTGCGCGACCACCCAGGGGATCGCTCGAAGGGCGCCAAACACGAAGATGGACCAGAGGCGCAGGACTCCGACCCATAGCGCCATCTCGTCGTCGCGCAGCCACGCCGCACGGTGAAGGGCGCCTTCAACGAGGGCGCCGATACCAACGAACGCGAACAGGATGGCGCTGAGCCCAACGACCGCGCCCAGTCCCAGTGTGCTGCGGGATGGCCATCGGCGCTTCACGTACGTCTCAACAGCCAACGCCGCTAAGAGAAGCAATCCGGCCGACGCGATAACCCAGAAACCAAGCATGGCGCTGATGCTAGGGCGCGTTTGCGACACCGTGGTCAATCTCTTGGTCAGCACGCCCGAGCGCGTCACCACGCGACCCACCGTCTTCCGTAGCGCGGTACCGGGTGCGCAGCGAAAATTGTTGCTCAGCAACCTATTGAGGTGCCCTTACGATCTTCCGGTGGGGGTTTCAGCGAGCAGTCTTGCCTTGCTCGATGCGCGCGCCGATGATGTCGGATCGCGTATTCACTGGGAGATGCATGTACGTGCCGGTGGTGATCCGGAGTCTGTCGGACTGACCGCCGGCGCCGGTCATGTTTTCATCTACGGGCCCGTCCGCCTCGACGACCGCGCCGTCGCGCATATCAACGCCCTCCTGGACGCGCTACTGCGCCGCGAACGCTGCATCGTCGAGGACCACCAGGGCCGGCCGCGATTAATCTGACACTACGACGAACCCAACCCCGTGGCTTCCTCGCTAGGGCCTGGACGGATCGGGAACCCACCACCCGGGCATGTACTCCACGTAACCCCACGGGGCAAGCTGATCTGGCGCTATCTCAACCACGTCGCGGATATCAATGGGCTGCTGCGGCTTGGGCCACGGCGGCTGCGCACCGTAATAGGAATCAGGGTGTGGGACACCAATTCCCGGAGCGACCTGCTGATAGCCCGGCGGGAAGAGCGCACCGGAGTCGGGGTCGATCACCCGAACGTCGCTCAGATCGAGGGGGTACTTTGCCGGCGCCGGGGGCGGCACATACCCCAGGCCGCCCTCAGGGTCTGGATACCAAAGGTTGGGGCCCACCTGCTTGTAGTTCGGTGGCGCGAGCTCGCCGTCACCCACGTAGGTCAACTTGGTGACATCGAGCCAGTACCGCGGATCTTCACCGTGCGGTGGGTCTTCCCCCGGCTTGTCGGTAGGAAGGTCGGCCGGAGCCTGGGGCAACTCACCGGAGCCGTAGCTGAGCGCTCTCACCTCGCCGGCGGCCTGGCTGGACTGCTGCTGAGTCGAGGCCACTACCGACTGGGCGCGGGCGACCTGCGTCCGCAGGGCCTTGAGCACCATCATCTCCGCCGCCGGCGTGCGAGCCGATCCGGCCACCTCGGCGATCGAGCGTGTCTGGGCGACAATCGTGTCCATTTGGCGCGCCCCGCCCTCAGTGATCTGCGCAGCGCTGGCCAATCGAGCTTCCAAGGTGGAGTCGGTACGGCCGGCGGTGACCAGCTCCCGGTTCTGCTGCTGTACCACCGACGCATGCCGATCGACGAGCTGACCAGACAGGCCCGACATCTGCTGGCCGGCGCCGCTGACGGATTCCGCGGCCGTCTGGAGAGGAGCGCCCGACGTCGCCACAGGCCCGGGTGTACCGAACAGCGAGCGGGCGCGTTCGACCACAGCCAGCGCCTGGGCCGCCTCAAGCTGAATGGTCACGCCACCAATTATCGGGCATGCAGAGCCCTGGTGACAGCAGGAGTCGGCGCGGTCGCGCGGATGCCCGTCGCGATGAGTGTCGCCGCAGGGGGCTAGCTAAACACCCTGTAAACTGATAGCGATGATATCAGGAGGTCATGCGCGATGGGCGATGTGCTGATCCGTGGTCTCTCCGACGCGGCGATCGCGCGTATCGACGCTGATGCCGCCGCCCGCGGTCTCTCACGCCAAGAGTATCTGCGAACCAGATTCGAGACCGAAGGTTTAGTGAGTGCCCCCACGCGGACCATGACCGTCGATGATCTACGCCGCGCCGCCGCGGCAGCCACCGACCTCGACGATCCCGACGTTATGGACGCCGCGTGGCGGTGACCAACTGGCTCATCGACAAATCGGCCTACACGCGACTGGTGGCCTCGCCAGATGCTCAGGCTTGGGTCGAGCGCATCGAACGCGGCCTCGTGCGGATGAGCACCGTCACCCGCCTACAGATCGGCTACTCGTTCCGAAACGGGCCGCAGGCCCGCAGCGAATCGGGCGCGCCGCCGTTGGCATTGATGCCGCTCGAGTACCTAACTCCGGCCGCCGAGGACCGCGCCGTGGGCGTGCAGCTCCAGCTGGCCGACCGTGGGCTGCACCGTGCCCCGGCGATCCCGGATCTGCTGGTGGCTGCTGTCGCCGAGATGGCCGGCCTCACTGTGCTCGCCTTCGACACGGACTTCGACCTGATCGCGCAGGTCACCGGACAAGCCGTCGAACGGCTGCGGCTATGAGCACACACGTGCGTAGCAATGGCCGTTTGGCAGGGAAGGCGTCGCCATGACCGCACCAGAGGGCCTACCCACACCGCCCACCCACATCGCCGGATACCGCGTCGAGCGGGTCCTGGCCGTCACGGCGATGGCGACGGTCTACCTGGTGCACAGTCCCACCCTCCCGCGCCGGGAAGTGCTCAAAGTGCTTCAAGCCGACTCCGCCAACGGCGACCACGTTCGCGCCCAGTTCCTCCACGAAGCCGACATCACCGCCGGGCTGGAACATCCCAACATCGTGCGCGTGTTCAGCCGCGGGGAGACCGACACCGGCCAACTGTGGATCGCCATGGAGTACGTCGAGGGAACCAACGCCGAGACCGCGCTGCGCGACGGACAGATGACACCCGAGCGGGCAGCCCACATCATCACCGAGGTCGCCAGAGCCCTGGACTATGCGCACTCCCGCGGGGTCGTACACCAAGACATCAAACCCTCGAACTTCCTGATCGCCGCCCAGAAACTGCCGGGCGGTCTCGACCGCGTCGTGCTCACCGACTTCGGTGCCGCCCTGTCCCCCCACAGCCGCGGAACTGGCGACGGGCCCATGAGCGCCACCCTGGCCTACAGCGCGCCCGAAGTCATCACCGGGACCGCAGCTTTGGACGGACGCGCCGACGTCTACGCCCTCGCATGCACGCTCTTTCGGCTGCTGACTGGAGAACACCCCTACCCGACAGACGCCGGGGTCGGCGCCACAGTGAAAGCTCATCTGGACACCACCCCGCCCCGAGTGTCCGACCGGCTCAGCTGGGCCTCACCACAACTGGACAGCGTGATCGCCAAGGCGCTGGCCAAGAATCCCGCTGACCGCTACCCCACCGCCGGCGACTTCGCGGCCGCGGCCAGCGCGGTACTCACCCTCCCCCCGCCCTCGGCTCCAGCGGCACCGCCCGCCGATCGCGACGAGCCGCCACCCCACACTGAGCTAGGCGGGGCCGAGTCCCACGGCGCAGCAGCGGATTTCATTAGCCTGCTCCCCCACACGCGTGCCGTTTCGCAACGGCGCCAGCTGCTCGCGGCACTCGCAGTCGCCGCCGTGCTCATCATCGCCCTGTCGGTGTGGCTTATCGGACGCGGCTCCGACCCGCCCGACACCGCGCCCACGGCGGCGCCACCGACGACCACCGCGGCCCCGCCCGCAGCGCTGCAAGATCTCCGGCGGCTACTCCCGTCCGGCTATCCCGCCGACGCATGCACCCCAGCACCATCCCCCGATGGCGCGACGGTGATCACCTGCGGACCAAACACCGACCCCGGTGGACCCCGCAGCGCCACCTACACCCTGGCCGGCGGACCCGAGGCGCTGCGCACCACGTTCGACCAGCTCGTCGAATCCACGACAGTGGTCGTCTGCCCCGGCAACATCCAGTCTCCCGGCCCGTGGCGACGCAACGACACCCCCGCCGTCACCCGCGGAACCGTGCTGTGCGGGCTGAACAATGGGCGCCCGCGCGTGGTGTGGACCAACGACGCGCAACGGCTCATCGCCGACGTGCAATCCGGTGGCCCCACCGACCCTCGGCTGGACCAGCTCTACGCCTGGTGGGGCACCCACTCGTAATCAGCCGGGCGCCGCGCCGGCATCGCGCGGCAAACACACCCCCGACACGGGCGCAGTACGGAGTCCCTTCCACGACGCGTGGCGCAGACCTTTGCCCGCGTGATACTCGCGGTAGGCAACTTCACCGACATACCGCGGCTTGAACCACTGGACCCCCGACATCGAGGCCCCCTCCGCCACCGGCGGCGCTGGGACCTCGGTCCCGGCCAACAGTGTGGCCAGACGGCGACGTTCGGCACCGCTAAAACCGGTGCCCACCTGACCCAGCAGCACGAGTTGGCCCGCATCGTCGTGGGCGGCCAGGATCAGGGCCCCAACCTCACCGCGACGGCCGGCTGCGGGCAATGCGAAATATCAGTGGATGCCGAATGGTCATCCGTCTATGTCGGCGGCGGCGATTTCGACGGTGCGGCGCACCAACACATCGAGTCGAGGTGACGGCCTTCACCATGGCCGTTCGTTCGATGTTGAACGACGCGATGGCTGCCACGGCGGCCTACCACCGACTCCGGTGAGTCCGGACACCCCGACGGACCGACGCGTAGCGTTTGGAAGTGATGTGCCACTACTGCGGGTGTCGAGAGATGCCGCTGCTGCGCGACTACATCGCCGAACACGAACGTGCCATCAACTTCGGCGGCGACGCGGTGCGGGCCATCGATCGGGGCGACCTGGCCCAGGCACGGCACCTGCTCGCTGAGATGGCGACAGAACTGGCCGCGCACTGGCTCGGCGAGGAAACCGGGCTGTTTCGGGTGATGTCGCGCGAGGAGATGTACGCAGAGCACATCGCTCCACTGGTTCGCGAGCACCGCGAGCTGGCCGAACTGCTCGCCACGGTCGAGATCTCCACAGCCGACGGCAAGCAGGCCATCCGCGACGCGATGTCCGACCTGTATGAACACATCAGCAAGGAGGAGGACGGACTCTTCCCCGCCTCGCTGACCGCGCTCGACGGCGACGAGTGGGACGCATCGATCGACGCATGGCATGCCGCGCACCCAGGCAGACGCATGATCGCCCGGTGATTGACTGCACCACCGGCCGACTCCACGAACGTGTCGCGCAGCGTGATCACGCGCGCGGAAGCTGCGCAACGACCGTCAGCAAAATCACCGAGTCTTCAATCGCCGTCAGCGCGTGCCGCTCGGATGGGATCGTTACGTGATCGCCCGTCTTACCTTCCCACGCATCAGATTTCGTGTGGAGGCGGACGTGGCCGCGTAGCACCTGAAGCGTCGCCTCACCCGGGCTGTCGTGCTCAGCCAGCTCCTGCCCAGCCGCCAACGCCATGACCGTCTGCCGCAATTCGTGATCGTGACCACCGTGAATGGTGTGCGCAGCCCGGCCGCTGTGCGCCGTGCGCGCCTCGGTCAGCTTCTCTTCGGCCATGTCGATCAGTGAAATTGATTCCATCTCGGGATATCTCTCCTGTTCAGCCGGACAGCAACAGTATTCCGCCGAGGGCAAGGCCGATCACCTTGACCACTTCGAGCAAAACGTACGCGTAATGCGCGCGCGAGCGGGACCCCTCGTCGCCCGCCAACACCGCATCGGAGCGGCGCGCCAACCGCGGTCGCACGCCCAGCAGCTGGCCGACCAGCGCGACGACGGCGATCGCGAACGCCACGACGACGCTGACTGATGGGCGACTGAGCGTCAAGGCAGCGAGGATGCCGACGGCGAGTAGCGACTCAACGGTGTTGAGCGCACGAAAGACCATGCGCCCGATGCCCAGTCCGATCTGCAGCGTTACGCCCGGAGCCCGGAACTTCAGTGGCGCTTCCAGGAACGAGATGGCCAGCACCATGCCCAGCCAAACGAAGGTGAGAGCGACCGCGAACGCCGACGCAGGACTCACGATGCCGCGGCCGGCGTGAGGTGGGCCAGACACAAGTCCGGCTCCACGAACGGATCCAGCCGGTCAACTGTGACCGGTGCACTCCACGTCGCCAGCGCCCCCTGCATGAGCCCCAGGTGGATCGGGCAGACGACCGCCGAGCGATCCTGCGCCAGTTCGAGGAACGGGCAATGACGCAGCCCGATTTGCGGCTGCCCGTGAGCTGTCCGTCGTTGCGGTGCGAACCCGAGTTCGTCGAGCAACTCGACCAGCCGATTGATCGACTGTTGGGCGCCTGGCGCCTTTCTCGTCGGGCCGGTCACCCGCCGTGCCCACGCCTGGCCGGCCTCGAGTGCCTTGGCGCTGGCGTTGCGGTCCCCGGCAAGGGCCAACGTGAGGATCTCGGCGAGCACTCGGTAGCGCCGGGTCCCGCCGGGGTCCATCCCACGCACAGCGCGAAACATCAGCGGCGGACGGCCCGGGCGCCTGCGGTCGGGCTCGACACGTTCGACCCGGCCCTCGGTGACCAGGGTGTCCAGATGGAACCGGACCGTATTCGGATGCACCCCAAGCTCATCGGCGATCTGCGGGATCGTCAACGCAGTGGTCGCACCCCTCAAAACGGCCAGCACACCTTCTCGACTCACTCTTGTACCCTCGGCAGCCCCGACACCAGTGGCGTGTCCACCCCGAGCGGACCGACTTTCGCCGCACCGCCCGGTGATCCCAGTGGGCTGTCGCGGCCGGGCAGAGATTCTGTAAAGAAAGCCGCATTGTCGGCCAGGTGAGGCCCCTGCTCTTCGGGGAGGTCGTCCTCGTAGAAGATCGCCTCCACCGGGCACACCGGCTCACACGCGCCGCAGTCGACACACTCGTCGGGGTGGATGTACAACGCGCGCCCGCCTTCGTAGATGCAGTCGACCGGGCACTCCTCGATGCAGGACCGATCCATCACGTCGACACATGGCTTCCCAATCACGTATGTCATGAACTAGAGTTTATACAACAGCACCTGTAAAAACATAGAGGGAGATATGAATGTCTCAGCGCGACACGGCCGACGCCGATCTGCCCCTGCCGTTGGCCACTCGCCACGACGCCGCGGTGCAGGGCCACTGGTTGCTGGCGCGCCTCGGCAAGCGTGTGCTTCGACCAGGAGGGGCAGAACTCACCCACAAACTGTTGGCGCTGGCCGACCTAGCAGCCAGCGATGTGGTCGAACTGGCACCAGGACTGGGTCGCACCGCAGCCGAAATCATTCACCGCCGCCCGCGTTCCTATGTGGGAGTCGAGCAGGATCCCAACGCCGCCGCGGCGGTCCGGTCGATCGTGTCCGGATACGGCCACGCCCGCGTCGCCGACGCGGCCGACACCGGGCTACCCGACGGGAGTGCAGATGTTGTGGTCGGAGAGGCGATGCTGACCATGAAGAACGATAAAGCCAAGGCGGCCATCGTCGCTGAGGCGACGCGGCTACTGCGGCGCGGGGGCCGATACGCCATCCACGAACTCGCCCTGAAGCCCGACGA
>JAGQTO010000217.1 GCA_020439025.1 Mycobacterium sp.
ATCACCAGCACGGTTTGGCAGTCCGACGCCGGCCGCACATCATCGAGGCTGAAGAACAGACCGGCAGCGGCGAGGAACGCCCCGGCCACCATGCCGACGCCGAACATGGCGGCGGGCCGGCTCACCATGCGAGCTCCTGTGGTGCGGCGGCGATGTAGCCGCAGGGCCGCCACACGGTGCGGCCGGTGGCGTCGACCCGGATCTCGATGAGCCGCTGCTCCCCGCGGTGCGCCACAGCGGTGCCGGTGACCCACTCCCACTGCTCGGTGACCTTCGACCAGTACTGCCAGCCGACCCGCGAGTTGGGGCGGTGGCGGTCCAGGGTGCAGGGGGCCGGCGGCGGGGTCGGCCGGTCGATGGCCTGGGCGGTCATGACGCGGCCACTTGGGTGAGGCGGCGGCGTCGGGACGCTGCCGATATCGCGATCGACGGAACATCGACTGCCGTGTCGTCGGCCGGATCAGCGGCCGGATCAGCGGGCTGCGTGGTGGCCTGCGCGGCGGCGGGGGCGGGCCGGTTCGCGAACACCTCCAGGGCGTAGGCCACGTCGTCGTCGGTCATCAGCCACTTCGGGCCGACCTTGCGGGCGCGAATCCGCCCCGCCTTGATCTGCCGGGTCAGCCAGCGCTCCGGCTCCTTGAGCCACTTGTGCAGCTCCCACTCGGATGCCACCTCCGCGAGATCCTTCACAGGTCCACCTCCTCGTTGTTGTCGGGTCCGTACGCTGAGGTCGTGTGGTCGGATCCGGGCTGGTTGGCCGCCGGGGTCGCCGTGTTGGCGCTGGCGGTGTCGGTGTGGTCGGCCGGGTTGTCGTGGCGGTCGCTGCGGTGGGAACGTTCCGCGGCGCAGTCCGCGCGGCGCTCCGCTGAAGCCGCCGAGCGGGCCAACCTGCTGACCGAACGTGTCCTGGCCGGAGCAGGCACCGTTGCCGTCGACTCCCCGTCGACCGCACCCGATGTGAGTTGGCGGATCGAATCCGCCGGTAAGAACCGGTTTGTGTTGCGCAACATTGGAACTGGTGTCGCCGAGCATGTCGGCGTCGACGACGCGCAACTTGGTGATGTCATGTCGTCGCACCTTCCGACCGATGCTGTTGTCCGCCCGGGTGAGGGCGTGGATGTGTTGCTGCGGGGGACGTGGCAGTCGGGTGGGTTGCCGAATCAGCTGTATGTGCGGTGGGCGGGCAGCGACGGCTATCACGCTGTGCCGCTTTCCGGTTGACGCGCATCACGTCGTCGGCGGCCAGCCACGCCCACGATCGGGCGTTGCGCGCGGAGCGGCGGCAGGCCCACAACGCGTGGACGGAGACGGCCATCGCAGCGGCCGATATGGCCAGCGTGGCCGCGTTCCACCCGCTCACTGCGCACCGCCACGTGCGGTGCGGCCCGCGGGCGCAGTCGCCTCGACACCCCCGGGCGCACCCTCTCCTACGCTCGAACAGCCACAGCGCGACGAAGGAGAATATTGATGAGCGATGCTCACCCCGCCATCGGTGGCGAGTTCAGCCACACGGTTCACTACTGCGGCCAAGCGTTCGGCGTGCTGCCCGAGCACGCGAAGCTGATCAGCGAAGCGATCCGAGCCGCCACCAGGGGCACGCAGACGGCGATCGTCATGACCGTCACGCAGATGCCTTCCGGCGGGACTGTGCAGTTCACCTTCCTGATCGGCCCCGGTATCCCGGTCCTTCTGGCCGGCCCGAGCGTGGACTAGCGGCGGGAACGGCCAATCCGGGCCGACTACCTCGTACAGGCCGAGGTAGCCGTCTTGTTTCACCGTCACGTAGACGCCGAACTCGACGTTGAGGTGTCGGGCGATCACGTCGGCCTCGTCGATGGACTGGCAGGTGAACGTCACCTCGGTTTTGCCGGCGTTCATGCGGACTCCTCGTTGTAGGTGCGGGTTTCGCGGTTCCAGCGGGATGCCAGGGCGCAGGCGTCGGCGATCCCGTTGCTTAACCCTGCGAGCAGGTCGATGGCTTCGGCGGGGGTGAGTCGCCCGGACCAGCCGTCGCCCAACGTGATTTCGATGTGGCCGCCGTTGACGTGCACGGACGCCCCGAGCTCGCCGCAGTGCCACATCGTGGCGACGGCGCTCATGCCGCACCGCCGTCGAGTGGTAGCGGGTCGATCGTGGGCAGGCCCAGGCGTTTGCGGATGAAGTCGATTCCGGACGGCTGTACGTAGGTGGTGTAGGAGCAGCCGAGTTCGCCGTTGGATCGTTCGTATTCGTGTGGGATGACCTCGAAGTGGTGCATGTACTTCTGGTAGGGGGTGTTGCGCATGGAGCCTTTGGCGATGAACACGTCGCGGTTGCGCAGTTCCCGGAACAGCCAGTTCTGGGATTTGCCGAGCATCTTCGCGACCGCGCCGACCCCGTACTTTCCGGTGGCGTCGAGGAAGCTGTCGTAGGCTTCGGCTTTCGGGGCCAGCACCTTGTTCTCGGCTTCGAGGGCGAGGCGTTCGGTTTCGGCGTTGTGGGCGATCTGGATGAGTTCCAGGCGGGTGATCGCGTTCCCGTCGATCGTCGGGGCGCCATAGGAGCCGGTCTTGCGGATCTGAGGGAGTACTTCGCCGGTGATCCACCGGCGGAAGGTGACGGCTTCGGGTTTGTCGGAGCGGATGACGACCTCGTACATCCCGGCCTCGGACACCACGGTCGCGTTTTGGGTGCGACCGAGGCTGTCAGAGATGGGGTACGGCTGGCGTACCCCATCGTCGAGCCGCTCGGAGACCTGCGCGGCGCTGCGAGTCAGGCCAAGCGCCTTGCAGAGATCGGCGAGGACGAACCACGGCTCACCATCAACCATGACGACACGGATCTCGGCGGCTTCGTAGCGGAACAACTCGATGGCGCTCATGCCGACACCGCCTCGGGGCACATGATGGCGACCTGCTCGACCTCGAGCTTGGCTGCGGCGCGGGCCAGCAGGACGTTGGTCAGCTTCTTGCGGCCCGCCTCGATGTTGGCGAGGTAGGGGCGGCTGATTCCGATGGACGAGGCGAACGGGTCGGGCTTGAATCCGCGGAGTTCACGGATCGTCCGGAGTGTTGCGCCGATACGAACCCACTCAGGGTTCAGTGGCTCTTTTTCTTCCGTGGACATGCGGCAGACGTTATCGGAACTTTCAGGAACATGTCAAGAGAACTCGCAGGAACACCGCCATCCTGTCGCATTCGCGCTGGTCAGAAGATGCGCCGAGTTGGTAATTCCTCCGGTGTATTTCCGGCTTTCGTGGCAGCGGGAACAGTTTTTACAGACTGGTGTTCCCGAGTGTTTCCGGCCACACTTGAGGAATGCAGAGGCTCACCAACGCCGAGGTCGGGGCGGCAATCAAGGCTCGACGACTTCAGCTCGGGATGGCCGAGTTAGCTTTCGTCACAGCAGCCGGGATAGACGCCAAGACATTGCAGCGCCTGGAAGACGGAACCCGTTGGCCGTGGGAGAGCACGCGCTTGAAGATTGAGCAGGCCTTGAAGTGGAGCCCCGGGGACATCGAGAAGCTCCGTGCGGGTGGTGAGCCGACGCCGTTGCCGGACGCCGAGCCACAGCCCAGCACTGAAACACCGCCCGCCCGGCCATCCATCTTCGAGGAAGCTGCGATCGCAGGATTCCCCGACGTGTTCCGCGGCCTACCCAAGAGCGAACAACTCCAGGTGATCGACTTCACCGGGCAGCTGCAAACCCAACGCCAGCAGGACTCGGCCGCTCCCCTCGTTCGGTCGTCGTCGCGGAATGTCGTGGAGTTGCGCGGCGACCCGGACGAGGACGGCCTGGCCGACGCGATCAAGGCGCATGGCGAACGGCAACAGGACGTCGCCGCACGCGACGGAGAATCCGAGGGACGCAGGTTCCGCGACACCCAGGACGCCGCCGCCGAAGCCGGTGACCAGCTGCCCGGGGACGAGTAGCTGGTGGTGCGCAAACTTCGGCCCGGGATCCGGGTCGAGGAGTTCATCCCGATCGAGGACCCTGATGACCAGGGCACCTACGAGACGTGGTGGGGCCGCGCCCGGGTCCACGCCAAAATCCACGATCCCGCCAAGCCATTCATGCTGGCCAACGAACTGATCGGAACGCGCCTCGCGGCCGCCCTCGGCCTGCCCACCCTGCCTGGCGAGATTGCGCGATCATTCGACGGCCGGAACTGCTGGGTTACACCCCGCATCAGCGAGAGCGGCACCACCTCACCACCACCGGCCACCGAAGCGCAGATCGCCGCGGAATACCCGAACGTCGTCGCCGGGATGCTGGCGTTCGATTCCTGGATCCACAACGTGGATCGGACCGCCGACAACGTCCTGTTCGATCCCCGACTCGGTGTCTGGCTGATCGACCACGAGAACTCCTTGGCCGAGCCCGACGGTCGCGCGTTTGGCCGGAAGGCCGACCAGGTGGCCGAGACTCCCCTGGCCAGCCATCCGTTCGTTGCGGCGCCGCTCGATCCTGACGAGGTGCGATTCTGGGCCGGCCGGATTCAGATCTTGTCCAAGCACGTGATCGAGCGTCCACTCGAGGAGGCCAACCGGCGGGGACTTGTCACGCAGGAGCAGGCGGGCTGGCTGTTGAAGTACTTGCTGGCGCGGCGGACAATGATCGTTAGGTTGATCCCGGCCACGGGGAACGTCATCAAAGCGGTTCCGCATGTCGGTCCAGGCGGCGATGATGACCAGTACACATTGCTGTAGTGGGGAGGTGAGTGAGGTGGCGTCGTTCGCCGAGTGGCATCTCATCCAGTTCACCCATGACCTCCGCCGCCGCGAACCCCGCAACATTGGGGTTGCGGCCACCGACGGAACCGACTGGCAGCTTCGACTTGTCGGCGTTGACACGCATTCCGCGGAGATCGACGGCCGGGGACTGAAGCGCTTCCACCTGCTCAAGGACGACTACGCCCCCTGGGTGCGCTATTTCCGTTCGATGGTCACCGAGGGCCGGATCGAACAGATCCAACGGTCACTGCGACGCCGTCCCACCGAATTCCGGCTGGTTGCCGGTGGGCGCACGGAACTGCACACTCCACTGACCGCGTTCATCGACACGCTGTTCGCCGAGATGGTCGCGCGTGACAGGGGCCCGGCCGCTGAGGACCGCGCCACCATCTTGCGCAACCGGGTCGAGGAGGTGCTCCGGTCGGCGCGGATTCATCCGGATGCCGAGGATGCTGTCGTCGAAGGCCGTTGGGACGATCAGCACGACGATCAGATCCGTTTCGACTACTCCTACACCAACGGTCGGTTACATCTCATGGACCGACTTCAGTTGGGGCGCAACTCAATTGAACAGTCGAAGGTGGTCGCGCGGGATTTCAATGCCCGCGTGCGGGCGGTAATGGAGGCAGGGACGGCCAGCAGTTTCATCGCCTTCTATTCCGGTGAGGTCGTCGATGAGATCGGCGATGCCGTCCTGGCGCCGCTGTGGAAAGTCGGACACATCGTCGATGTCGACCGGCCGAAGCAGGCCGCAACCGACCTGCGCGACTACATCTACAGCTGACTCCCGAGACCGACTCAGTGACGATGACTCACAGGGGTTAAGCGGGAAGCGCCCAGGAAGTGAGTAAGTAACCGCGGCGCAGGGCTAACGGGAACACGCCCATCACGGCGACGGTGCTGCCCACGCGCGGCGACGCCCCGCCGCCCGAGCACTTGGCCGACGCGGCCCGCGTAATCGACCCCGCAGCAGGGAAAGGCCGCAGCGAGCAGGGAGAAGCCCCGGATGGCGAACAGAGCCAGGACGGGGGCGGCGCTGCTTCCTGAATGCTGGGAAATGCTCGAACCGCCACCTATTGTCGGCAGCATGCCGCGCAGGGGACAGCAAGCCCGTAACTCCCTGCGTAAAGCCCGCCGGGCCACCAACGAAACCCTGGAAAGCCAGGCAGGAAGCTACCGTCCACCACCGGGCCTCAGTCCCTCGAAGCAATGGGAAATTGCCTACGATGGCGCCAACACGGTCCGTGTCCAGTTCATCCTGTGGAAAGCGCACGGAAGAGTCGTCAACTTCGTCGTAAACGTCCAGGTCATCACAGCGGAAGGCTGGACTTCAGTTGAGAGATTCGATTGCTGCCACGGGAACTGCCACCTTCACCCCGACGGGGCCGACTCGGCGAGGGTCGTTCTTCGGCTCGACAGCATCGACGACGTGCAACGGGCATTCGACAAAGTTCGAGCCGAGGCGGAACACCGCGCGCGTATCATCCGGGGCAAGGGAGAGTGACATGAACGAACTTGACGCGTTCCGCAGCGAAGTGAACGTCAACCTTGCCTATGGCGCGTTAGCGGACTACGACCTGCCCGTCACCGCCGACGACGGAGGGTTCCCGGTCGTCGTGGCACTCGAACATGAGCGCCTGTCCACCCTGTTGGGACGGCTTCGGGCAGTGGGCGGGAACGCGAATCTATTTGTGCGCGGCGAGGCTTCCGGTCGGGTCCGCGTCCGCCTGGTGTCTGTGGTGAGCACTTCGTGTGCCATCGGCGACCCTGACGATGTGATGGTGGGTCCCGACGCTCCTGGCCCCGATGCGACCGTCGGGATGTTTGTGGACTATCTGGAGTTACGGCCGAATGGCGTCGCTATTTCGGCAGTAGTGGGCCATTGGTCCTATGCACGCGACCCGCAGACCGTGGAGTTCGCCGGGGCGATGTAGGCGACCTCAATCAGGTCGCTGGCCCCTACACCCGGTTGTTGGGTGGGTATCGCCGGATGAGCCCGAACACGAGAAACGCAATGGCCGCTCCGCCGCTGATCAGCATGACGTTCTTGTCTTCTTTCTTGGCAGCGCACGCTTGTTCGGTGCCGTAGGCGCGACTCTTTTCACAATCCAGGTCTGAGTGGCGGTCGTTGTTCCACACCATCATGTAGACCGTGAAGGCAGCCAACACGGCTGCCAGAACTAGGGAAAGTCGCCCATTCGGCCGGGCACTAGCGTTCACCCGCCGATGTTAACTCCCGCTGCGTCGCCGCGCTCCCACTTACAGAGCCGGATGCCCTGGCCGACACGGCAAGCGGTGACACCGAACTACCACTAGCCAGGGCTCGTGAAGGGATACGCGGAGGTGATGCTGTGACGAATCCGTTGCGGCGCGCCGCTGAAACCCTGCAGAACGAGATCGAGTCCACCGTGGATCCCCGCCGGAAACGCAGCCTGAGCCTGGCGCTCGGGTCGACCTACGCTGCGCAGTCGAAGTTCTATCCGCCGCCCCGCCTGACCACATAACGGTATTGCACTTTACGTTAAACGGTATTACCATTACGGTGTGCGGATCGAAATCAGGGCCAGCGCCCAACAGCACGGCATCACCGACGCCGAAATCCGCGCCACCATCACCTACCCCGCCCTGCGCCTGCCCCTCACCGCCCGCCGCCCCCACGCTGACCTGTACTTCTACACCGCACCCGCCGCCCCCAACCAGCCCTGGATCGAAGTCATCGCCGATCACGCACACCCCGCCACTGCGATCGCCTTCCACGCAATGATGCTGCGCCCGAACACCGTCGCCAACCTCGGCATCGCCAACCTGATCGACCCCGAATACGCCCGCCAACGCAAGTGACACGACCAAGGAGGACCGCCCCCCATGAGCAAGCACAAGCCCCGACTCACTGATACTGAATACGCCGAAATGGCCGCCGACTACGAGGCGCACCCCCCCACCGCCGCCGAAATCGCCGGACCTATCGAGGTCAACCCCGTCTACCTGCGCACCGGCCGCCCCGCGAAAGGCGCCCGCACCGCGGGAAGGACCCCTGTCATGGCGGTCCGACTCCCCAGCGTGATCCGTCACGAGGTCGACAACCGGGTGAAGGCCGGCGGGGCGGACTCCGCGTCGGAACTGATCCGTCAGGCCCTCGTCGAGTACTTCGACAATCACCCCGGGGCCTGAAGGTGACCACCACCGCCACCGAGCAGTCCTGAAGAACGCACAGCGAAGAACAACATCCGTGTAATTCCAGGTCAGAGCCATTTTCTGTCGGAGGCGGCCCCTACCTTTCCGGCCATGGCCCTGGACTTCGTCTGGCATCCGTGGCGGGTGCTGCGTATCCGCTACCCGGATGTCGAGGTGTCGTGCCGCCATCGGCTGCCCGACCATCTGATGGGCCTGCAGCACGGTGACCGCATCTGGCTGTGTCGGACGCTGACCCAGGCCGAGCGGCGCTGCACTCTCACTCACGAGTTGGTGCATCGCGAGCGCGGCCCGGTGCCCGCCGATCCGGTGGCGGCGGCCGCGGAGGAGCGGGCCGTCGACGAGATCGCGGCCCGCCGGCTGATCTCGATCGGCTCGCTGCTCGACGGTCTGGCCTGGACCCGCGACCCGCATCAGCTGGCCGAGCACCTGTGGGTTGACGTTCCGACGCTGCACACCCGCATGGCGACGCTCGATCCGCTCGAGGTGGCCGAGTTGGAGAACCGATTGGACGGAGAATGGCTGTGGATTCCCTGACCGAGCAGCAGCACGCGATCCTGGCGGTCGAGCGGCAGTTCTGGCGCACCGCCGGGGCGAAAGAGGACGCCATCCGGGCGATCGGTCTGACGGTGACCCGCTACTACCAGCTGGCCAACCAGCTGCTCGACAATCCAGCCGCCCTGGCCGCCGAGCCGGTCACGGTGAAACGGCTGCAGCGCATCCGCAGCGCCCGTCACTCATCGCTAGCCCACGCGGGGAGTTCGCGCACTCGCACCGCGAATAGCGCAGGCACCGGCAGTCCAGGTGCCCGCAGGCAACAGCATGGGATGAAACAGCGTGACCGCACTGGCAATGGCGATACGGCCCAGTCACCGGCGGTCCTTCAGGAATTGCTCGACAAGCTCAGCCTCATGACCCTCTCCCGGTTCGCCCCGCAGCAGCCATACGGCGAAGTCCATCAACAACCGATCCGGCCCCAACTCTGCGAGCACCGCGCCGGCCACATGGCGATAGTGCAAGTCCCGGCTCTTGAACCACCGTGCGTCACATTCGCACTGACCCTCACCCGTCCCATCGGGCGACCATTCATGGGCCAGCAACACCGCCGAGATCATGCCCAGCGGAACGCCAACACCCAAAGCATTTTGACTCTCATTGGACTCACTCATCGGTGCCCTTCCCGTAGAGGACGGTGGCCATGGCGTCGGCGGCGCTGGCATGACTCGCCCGGTCCAGATGCACATACATCGACACCGTCGTATTGATGCTCTCGTGGCCCAGGTGGGCCTGAACGATCGGCAGCGGAACCCCACCCTGAATCATCCAACTCGCACACGTGTGCCGCAGATCGTGGATGCGCGGCGACTTCTTCAAACCGCCCGCCTGGGCGCGTTTCACCGACTTGTACCAGACATTGGCCCTCCAGCTCGCCAACTCCAGCGGCCGGCCCTTCGTGTTCACGAACAGCCACTCGCCGGAATAATCCAGCTTATCCAGCAGCACCGTCGACACGTTGATGGTGCGCACCGAGCGTTGCGTCTTCGTCGGACCCACCTCATACATCGCACCCTTCTCGTAGGTGCGCTTACGGGCCCGGGAAATCCGCACCGTCCCGTTGACACGGTCAACGTCCGACGGTTTCAACGCCGACACCTCCCCGAACCGGGCGCCCGACAGCGCCAGGAACTCCACGAGGGGATGCCAGTAGTCGGTGAACCCGGCTTGTAGCTGGGTGAACTCGGCGCGGGTGAGGAACACCATCTCGGGGCGCTCGGTGCGGGGTAGCCGGGTGCCGGCGGCCGGGTTCGACGGGATCTTCCCGGCTGCGACCGCCTCGTTGAGCGCCGCCGACAACAGCCCGTGCTTGTTCGCGACGGTCTTGCCGGACTTGCCGGACATGCCGTTGACCCAGCCGGACACATCCGACGGGGTCAGCAGTTCGAGTGGGATCGCGCCGATGGTGGGGGTGATGTCGTTGCGCAGGTAGGCCTCGTAGTCGTAGATGGTGGACTTGGCGACGCCGGTGCGGGTGGCGATGTATTTGGCGACCCAGCTGGCCACGGTTTCGCCGGAGGTAATGCGGGCGGCCTGGGCGGTGGGGGCGATCCCGAAGGCGGCCATGGCACGTTCGGCGCCGAGCAGGTTGACGCTGTCACGGAATTCGGCGGCGGCGTGTTCGGAGTCGAAGGTGACCGAGGTTTGGCGACCGTCGAGGATGTACATCACGTTGTAGGCGGTGGTCCCGTTACCGCGCAGGCGAACCCGGATCGACGCCATATGCCATCCCCCTCGGTCACTGACACGGCTGACATTACACCCAGAGCCATTGACACGGCATTGACAAGCCATTTCGGAGGCGGTGAAGGCAAAGAAAAACCCCCTTTGAACAGGGGGTTTTCTTTTGATATTTGTGGAGCTGCCGGGAATCGAACCCGGGTCCTACGGCATTCCCTCAAGACTTCTCCGTGCGCAGTTCGCTGTGTCTCTACTCGGATCTCTCAGTCACGCGAACAAGCTGAGATGACGATCCCAGTCGCTGTTGATGTCCCGATCAGTCCCGCGACCGAACTGAGCGGTGGATCCCTCTAGCTGATGCCAGAATCCGGGCCGAGGGCGTTCCCGGTCTGACAGACACACCGTCGCTTAGGCAGCGAGGGCGTAGTCGCGCTGATTGGAATCGGCGCTTAATTGGTTGCAACGACGCTTACGGTGGTCTCTTGCCTGCACCGGCACGCTTCCCTTGATTCGATGCGCGAAGTCGAAACCGTTCAGCCCCTCGCACCCCAACCGATGGCTTCGGATGGACTTTCAATGGTACGCCAGGGTAACGACAAACAGATACCGGTTAATTCCCGCTCCCGGGAATGGTTGCGATCGCCCAGATCGGTGGGCATCGCTGGACCTCCAGCAGCTAGATTGCGATTCATGGGCCGGAACTGGATGCGGATCACGGGCGCACTGCTGGCCCTGAGCGCCATGACCGGCTGCGCCGGAGGCGCCACGCCGACCGCCGGCGCGGTGCCCCCCGATCAGATCGCCGTGATGGTGATGTCGTCGGGGGGAATGATCCCCTCGGTCGTCGCGGTGATGCAGTCCCCGTCCCTGGTTGTCTACGGCGACGGCCGGGTGCTGTCCAAAGTGCCCGCCCCGGCGCTGCAGCTGGTCCCGGCCCGCTACGAGGTCAGCGATATCGGGCCCGGGGCGGTAGCCGCCTTCGTCTCGAAGGTGCGCGCCGGAGGCCTGATCAGCGAGGCCACGGACTTCGGATCGCCCCCGGTCACCGACGTGGGCACCACGACGGTGCTGGTGAACGGCGACGGCGGACCCTCCGAGGTGCGGGTGTACGCGTTCGACGAGCGCTTTGAGCAGGACCTCACTCCCGCACAGCGCGAGGCCCGGTCGCGGTTGCGCACGCTGATCGCCGAAGCAGGTGAGCTTGCTGCGGGCAAGCCGCAGACGCCCTACGTTCCGGACCGGGT
>JAGQTO010000218.1:0-3049 GCA_020439025.1 Mycobacterium sp.
CCAGGTGTTCGGCATGCGTCCGCTACCTCGTGCCGTCGTCGCGGGTGCCGGCACAGGGCGTTGGCCGCCTGCCGCCTAGCACTCTATACACGAGAGTGCTAGCACTCAAGGGGGGGTCCGTGCGATTCGCCGAGGGCCGAATCCGGCTCCGCGTCACACCACCTGTCCGACGAGAACGGGCAGTCCCGGATCGCTGGCGACCTGCAGTGGCGAGGGTTCCGCGCCGGCGGCGACCAGATGGGCGGCGAAGGAGGCGATCATCGCACCGTTGTCGGTGCACAACCGTGGCCGGGGCACCCGCAGCGTCAGGCCGGCCGCGGCGCAGCGCTCCTCGGCAAGCTCGCGCAGCCGTGAATTGGCGGCCACCCCGCCGGCGATCAACAGGGTGTCCACCCCGACATCGGTCGCGGCCCGCACCGCCTTCGCGGTCAGCACATCGGCCACCGACTCCTGGAAACCGGCGGCGACGTCGGCGGCGTCGGCGCGTGGATTCGCCTCCAGGTAGCGGGCCACCGCGGTCTTCAACCCGGAGAAGCTGAACGCATACGGGTCGTCGCGGGGGCCGGTCATTCCCCGCGGGAAAGTGATCGCTCCGCGGTCACCGCGGCGGGCCAGGTCGTCGAGAACCCGGCCGCCGGGATATCCCAGCCCCAGCAGGCGGGCCACCTTGTCGTAGGCCTCCCCAGCCGCGTCGTCGAGGGTGCTGCCCAACTCGACGATGGGTTGCGCCAGTGAGCGCACATGCAGCAGGTGGGTGTGACCACCCGAGACCAGTAGGGCCACACTTTCGGGCAGCGGTCCGTGGTCGTAGACGTCGGCGGCCAGATGCCCGCCGAGGTGGTTGACGGCGTAGAACGGCACACCCCAGGCCGCCGCGTAGGCCTTGGCGGCGGCGACCCCCACCAGCAGTGCTCCGGCCAGTCCGGGTCCGATGGTCGCGGCCACCACGTCGGGCCGCTCGATGCCGGCGGTCGCCAGCGCCCGGCGCATGGTGGGGCCCAGCGCCTCCAGGTGGGCCCGCGAGGCGACCTCGGGTACCACCCCGCCGAAGCGGGTGTGCTCCTCGACGCTGGAGGCCACCTCGTCGGCCAGCAGCGTCACCTGGCCGGCATCGGAGAGCGCCGCGATCCCGACTCCGGTTTCGTCACAGGAGGTTTCGATGGCCAGCACCTTGAGTGATTGAGGAGTCATGCCGGGCCCCGCCGCATGGAGTAGGCGTCGGCGCCGCTGGCGCGGTAGTACCGCTTGCGCACCCCGATGGTCTCGAACCCGAGGCTGCGGTAGAGCTCGAGCGCGGGTTCGTTGTCGGTGCGCACCTCGAGGTAGACCACGCCGTCCGGACCAACCTCGTCGAGCAGCAGGGCCATCATGGCCCGCCCGATGCCGTGTCGCTGGTACGCGGGATCCACCCCGATGGTGTGAATCTCGTATTCGAAGGGCGGGACGCGTCCCAGCCGGGCGATTCCGGCGTAGCCGACGAGGGTGTCCGCGACGCGCGCCGCGACGTAACGGTTGTGCCCGGCGGCCAACTCCCGGACGAACGCCACCTCCGGCCACGGGTCGTCGCCGGCGAACAGCAGCGCCTCCAGTTCGGCGCAGCGGGAGCAATCCCGCCGGGTCAGTTCGTCGTAGACCGCACTCACCTGGCCGTTCACCGTTCGGCCCCCGCCCGTTCGGCAAGTGTCTTGGCATCCGGACGGCGCAGGTACAGAGGCACCAGGGGGGCCGGTTCGGCATCCCAGTCCACGACCGCGGCGACCAGACCGACCGGGGTGGGCCGGGCCGGGCCGATCGTCGGCAGGTCGAACGACGCGCACTGCTGCGGCGAGCCGGCCACCTGTTCGGAGGGGCCGGCGGGCACGTCGGCGGCGGCCGCCACACCCGGGCCGTCCACCCGCACCCCGTCGGCGTAGCGAGCCCAATACACTTCGCGCCGGCGGGCATCGGTGACCACCAGAACCTCACCGGCGGTCTGCCCACCGATGGCGTCCAGCGAGCACACCCCGAACACCGGCACCCCGAGTGCGTGCCCGTAAGCCGCGGCAGTGGCCATCCCGACCCGCAGACCGGTGAACGGCCCGGGCCCGCAGCCCACCACCACCGCGTCGATCCGGCTCAGCGTGAGCCCCGCATCGGCAACGGCCGCAACGACATTGGGGGTCAGAAGCTCGGCGTGCGCACGGGCGTCGACGGTGATCCGCTCAGCGAGCGGGCCGATCCGGCCGTCATCGTCGCGGCGCAGCACGGCGGCGATCACCGCCGGCGTGGAGGTGTCGATGGCGAGGATGATTCGGGTCACGGCCGGTTCCACTGCCAGCTCGCGGTGCGGGTCTCGGTGTCGGGCTGCCGTTGCAGCCGCACCAGCAGGTGATTCTCGGAGAGCCGTTCGGCCAGGCCCTCCCCCCATTCGACCACCGCCACGGCGTCGTCGAGATCGGTGTCGAGGTCGAGGGAGTCCAGCTCGGCGGTCAGGTCGACGGCGCCGTGGTCGAGCAGTCGGTAGAGGTCGACGTGCACCATCGCCGGGGGGCCGGCTCGCCTGGCCCGGTGCACCCGGGCCAGCACGTAGGTCGGCGAGGTGACCGGCCCCTCGACGTCCATGCCCCGCGCTATCCCCTTGGCCAGCGCCGTCTTTCCGGCGCCGAGGGGGCCGGAGAGCACCACGACGTCGCCGGCACGCAGCCCGCGGCCGATCCGCTCCCCGAGGGCGATGGTGTCGGCGACGGTCGGCAGCGACGCCGTGCCGGCCTCGGCGCGCACGTCAGTCACGGGCACGCTCCCGCAACCGGCGAGCGAAGGCGATCAGCCGCGACGGGGTGGCCCGCTCCACCAGGCGCACCAGCGCCTCGTCGATGACCTCGGGGCGCTCCATCTGCACCAGGTGCGCCGCGCCGGGGACGATCACCAGCAGGGAGTCCGGCAGTGCGGCCGCCATCTCCTCGGAGTTTTTCACCGGGGTGAGCATGTCCCGGTCCCCGCAGGCGATCAGCGTCGGGATCCGGGCCAGCACCGGCAGCGCCGCGCTCTCGTCGTGCACCTCCAGGGCGTG
>JAGQTO010000218.1:3060-11724 GCA_020439025.1 Mycobacterium sp.
CGCCACCAGGGTGTCGATCGGGGTGTCGTGGATCATCGCCTCGTTGAACTGCGCGACGCTGGGGCTGATCTTCTCGTCGCCGAAGGACGCGGTCCGCAGGATGGGCCGCAGCAGCGACCGGGTGGCACCGCGGGTGCGGTGGACAAGTTTCGGCGCGTAGCGCGCGGCGAACCGCACGGCTTCCAGCGCCGGGTTCTGCAGGATCTCGCCCAGCGGCGACCGCGACACCCCCTCGGCGGCCGATGAGATGAGCGCGGCGCCCACGATGCGCTTGCCGTAGTGCTCCGGAAACTGGCGGGCATGGGAGAGCACCGTCATCCCACCCATCGAGTGGCCCACCAGAACCACCGGTCCGCGCGGAACCATCACCTGCAGAACGGTTTCCAGGTCGCGACCGAGTTGCTCGACGGTGTAGGTCTTGATCGAGGCGCTGCCGGACTGGCCGTGCCCGCGCTGGTCGTAGAAGACCATCCGGACCTGCTCGCCCCACCGCTGGGCCAGTGCCGCACGCTGGAAGTGGAACGCCCCCATCCGCATGCAGAACCCGTGGGCGAACACCACGGTCAGCGGGGCGGTCACCGGACCCACCTCGCGGACCACCAGGGGGACGCCGTCTGGCGTGGTGATCACACAGCCGCGGTCGGCCTCGAGCAAGGCGAAGTCCTCGCCCTCGTAGGCGTCGTGGATGGCCTTACGGAACCGCACGGCCCGGGCCGCGGACACCCCGGCCGCGGCGCCGACCGCGGACAGTCCGGCGAGGCCGGCCAGCAGACCCGCTTTCTTGCCGTTGCCGCTGGGCGCACCCTCCGGTTTCGCGGCCTCGATGGCCGGGTGCCGGGGCCGACCGGTGATCCTTCGCGGTCTACCGGGCATCGGCGTCGGCCTCCCGGTAACGGCGCAGCACCCGGCCGCGCGGGCTGGTGACCACTTCGTAGTGGATGGTGCCCAGCAGATCCGCCCAGTCCTGGGCGGTCGGCTCACCCGAACCGCCCGGCCCGAACAGGACCGCCTGGTCGCCCTCGACGACGTCGGTCGGGCCGGGGCCTAGATCGACGACGAACTGGTCCATGCAGATCCGCCCGATGGAGGGCCGGAGCCGTCCGTTGATCATCACGTCGACGCGACCACTCAACGCCCGGTAGACGCCATCGGCATACCCGATCGGCAGCAGCGCCACCGTGGTGTCACGCTCGGCGATCCAGGTGTGCCCGTAGGACACCGCGTCACCGGCCGTCAGCGACTTCACCATGGCCACCGGACATCTCAGCGTCATGGCCGGCCGCAACCCCATGTCGCCGCGCTCCGGGATGGGGCTGAGACCGTAGACCGCGACTCCGGGACGGACCATGTCGAAAGCGAAGTCGGGCCGGGTCATCGCCGATGGCGAGTTCGAGAGATGCGCAACCTCGAATCGCAGACCCTTGCGACGGGCCTCGGCGAGCATCTCGGCGAACCGTTTGGCCTGCAGATCGTTGACCGGATTGTGCGGTTCGTCGCCACTGGCCAGGTGTGACATGAAGCCGCGGAGGCCGATGGCGCCCAGGGCGACCCCGCGCCCGAGCGCCTCCAGCACCTCCGGGTACTCCCGGACGCCCACGCCGTTGCGGTTCAGGCCGGTGTCGACCTTGACGGTGACCGCGGCGGCGCGGCCGGTGCGCGCCACCGCGTCGAGCACATCGTCGATCTGGCGAACCGAGGACACCCCGATCTGCACGTCGGCCGTCAGCGCCGCGGCGAAGTCGGTGCCCGGCGGATGTAGCCAGGACAGCACCGGGGCGGTGATGCCGCCCCGCCGCAGTTCCAGCGCTTCGGGGATGGTCGCGACGCCCAGTTCGGCCGCACCTGCGGCCACCGCCGTACGGGCCACCGCCGTGGCGCCGTGACCGTAGCCGTCGGCCTTGACCACGGCCATCACCTGTGCCGACCCGGCGTGTTCCCGCAGCACACGCACATTGTGGGCGATGGCCGCGAGGTCGATGACGGCCTCGCCGTTGACCGCCGGGGCGCGCGTGGGTGTCGAGGAGTTCGACGGAGAGGTCTGCATGGTCATGTCACCACCGACGATTCTCCCAGAAGCCCCGTCAGGCCGAAGCCGGGTGCGTCAGTGCGCGAAGTGCGCCTGGGTGAAGTGCCCCTCGGGCTGCAGCGCGTCGAGGTTGTCCAGCACCGCGTGCAGGTCCTCCCACAGCGAACGGGCCAGGTCGGCGGACAGGCCCTCGCGCACCACGACCCGCAGCACCGAGACGTCCTTGGCGCCGTCGGGCATGGTGTAGGCCGGAACCTGCCAGCCGAAGGAGCGCAACCCGGCCGAGACGTCGAACTCGTTGTAGCCGAAATCGCCGGAGAGCCGGAACGCGACGACGGGGATCTGCGATCCGTCGGAGATCACCTCGAAATGACGCGACTTGGCGAGTTGATCGGCGAACCAGCGCGCGGTGTTCGACAGGGTCTGCATCACGCTGGTGTAGCCGGCCCGGCCCAGCCGTAGGAAGTTGTAGTACTGCCCGACCACCTGATTGCCCGGCCGGGAGAAGTTCAGCGTGAAGGTCGGCATGTCCCCGCCCAGGTAGTTCACCCGGAACACCAGATCCTCGGGCAGCTGATCGGCGTTGCGCCAGACCACGAAGCCCACCCCCGGATAGGTCAGCCCGTACTTGTGACCGCTGACGTTGATCGAGGCCACCCGGGGCAGCCGGAAGTCCCATTTCAGGTCCGGGTCGAGGAACGGGACGACGAAGCCGCCGCTGGCGGCATCGACGTGCACCGGGATGTCGAGCCCCTTCTCGCTCGCGAGTTTGTCCAGTGCGGCGCAGATCTGGGCGATCGGCTCCAACTCGCCGGTGTAGGTAGTGCCCAGGATCCCGACGACCCCGATCGTGTTCTCGTCGACGGCCTCGACCACCTGCTCGGGTGTGATCACATAGCGGTCCTCGGCCATCGGCAGGTACCGGGGCTCGACCTCGAAATAGCGGCAGAACTTCTCCCAGACCACCTGCACGTTGGAGCCCATCACCAGGTTCGGCGTGCGGCCCTTCCAGGCGTTCGGATCATTCTTGGAGACGCGCTCCTTCCAGCGCCACTTCAGCGCCAGACCGCCGAGCATGACCGCCTCGGAGGACCCGATGGTGGACACCCCGACGGCGGTGGACACGTCGTCGTCCCGCAGATTCTCGGCATGGAACAGATCGGCGACCATTGCCACACAGCGTGATTCGATCGCCGCGGTGGCCGGGTACTCGTCCTTGTCGATCATGTTCTTGTCGAACGTCTCGGCCATCAACCGTTCGGCTTCCGGGTCCATCCAGGTGGTCACGAAGGTCGCCAGGTTGAGCCGGGAGCTGCCGTCGAGCATCAGCTCGTCGTGGATGAACCGGTACGCCGCGGCGGGTTCCATGGCCTCGGCGGGCAGTCTCATCGACGGGACCGGGTCGGTCGAAAGCCGACCCGTGTAGGCCGGGGCGATCGACGGCGACCGGTACTTGACGTGCGGCATGCGTTGTCCTCCTGGTTGGTTTTTCACTGTTGGTTCAATAGCTGCGCGAGGGCGGGGCGGATGTGGGCGAGGATGCGCGAGGCGGATGTCGGGACCGCGGCCGGTCCGGGATCCGCGGCCGAGTCGTTGGCGGCGCGGGCGTGCACGAACGCAGCCATCGCGGCGGCCTCGCCCGGTGCCGGCCCTGCGGCGAGCAGCGCGCCGATGATGCCGGACAGGACGTCACCCGAGCCGGCGGTGGCCGCCCAGGACGCACCGGCCGGGTTGAGGTAAACCGGTCCGCCCGGGTCGGCGATGACGGTGACGTTCCCCTTCAGCAGCACGGTGGCGCCGAACGACTCTGCGAGCCGGCGCGCGGCGCCCAATCGGTCCTCCCCCGGGGGCCGCCCCGCCAGCCGTTCGTACTCCCCTGCGTGCGGGGTCAGCACGGTGGGCGCATCGCGCTTTGCCACCAGATGCGGGTGGGCGGACAGGATGGTCAACCCGTCGGCGTCGACGATGACCGGCAGGTCGCTGTTGAGGACGAACATCAGCGCCGTTTTCGCCGACTCATCGGTGCCCAGCCCGGGGCCGACCACCCAGGCCTGTACCCGGCCGACCGCGGGCGCGCTGGGCGCCGCGACGACCTCCGGCCAGTGCGACACCACATCCGCCGCGGCGGTCCCGCCGTAGCGCACCATGCCGGAGGTGGCAGCGACCGCCGCACCGGTGCAGAGAACGGCCGCGCCCGGATACCTCGACGATCCGGCCACGATGCCGACGACACCCTGGGTGTACTTGTCGTCGCGGGGTCCGGGCACCGGCCAGTTGGCGGCGATGTCGGCGGCGTCCAGGCCGATCAGGTCGGTGGCGGGCAGGTCCAGGCCGATGTCGACGCAGTCGACCGGACCGCAGTCGGCCAGAGCGTGGACCGGTTTGAGCCCTCCGAAGGTGACGGTGCGCGCGGCCCGGACGGCCGGACCGTCGATCGCGCCGGTGTGAACGTCGATCCCGCTGGGGATGTCCACGGCGACCACCGGGATGCCCGCGGCGTCGACGGCGGCGAAGATCTCCGCGGCGGCGGGCCGCAGCGGCCCCTTGCCGGAGATCCCGACCACACCGTCGATGACGAGGTCGGCGTCGCGCGGCGGCGCCGCCACCACCCGGCCGCCGGCCGCCCGGAAGGCTGCCAGAGCCCCGGTGTGGGTGTGCTCGGGGTTGAGCAGGATCGCGGCGGCCGCCACGCCGCGGCGGCGCAACAGGGTCGCTGACCAGAGCGCGTCGCCGCCGTTGTCCCCGGATCCGACCACCGCGCAGACCGAACGCCCCGCCAGCCCGCCGGTGCGCCGCCGCAGTTCGGCGGCGATGGCCCCGGCCAGCCCGGTGGCCGCGCGGCGCATGAGCGCGCCGTCGGGTAGACCGGCCAGCAGGGGGGCCTCGGCGGCCCTGATCTGATCGGCGGTGTAGTAGTGCCGCATTACATCGAGGATGGCATGCCGGCGGGCGAACCGGGGCTATTCGACGGTCACGGACTTGGCCAGGTTACGCGGCTTGTCGACGTCATAGCCCCGCGCGCGGGCCACTGCGGCGGCAAACACCTGCAGTGGGACGGTGGACAGCAGCGGCTGGAAAAGCGTTGACACCGAAGGCAACTCGATGATGTGGTCGGCGTAGGGACGGACCGTGTCGTCGCCTTCCTCGGCGATGACGATGGTGACCGCTCCGCGGGCCTGGATCTCGCGGATGTTGCTGAGCAGTTTGGCGTGCAGGGTGGCGGCGTTCTTGGGCGAGGGCATCACGACGATGACCGGCAGGCCATCCTCGATGAGCGCGATCGGCCCGTGCTTGAGTTCGCCGGCGGCGAAGCCCTCGGCATGCATGTAGGCCAGTTCCTTGAGCTTGAGGGCACCCTCCAGGGCGACCGGGTAGCCGACGTGGCGGCCGAGGAAGAGCACCGCCGAGGATTGGGCGAACCGGCGGCCCAGTTCGGACACCGGGCCGATGTGCTCGAGCACCTCGGTCACCCGACCGGGCATGGCCTCCAGTTCGTGGTACTCGCGGGCGACCTCTTCGGGGTATTTCGTGCCGCGCGCCTGGGCCAGGGCCAGGCCGACCAGGTAGTTGGCGGCGACCTGGGCCAGGAAGGTCTTGGTGGCCGCCACCCCGATCTCCGGCCCGGCCCGGGTATAGAGCACGGCGTCGGCCTCGCGGGGGATCTGGCTGCCGTTGGTGTTGCAAATGGCCAGCACCTTGGCCTTCTGGGCCTTGGCGTGGCGCACCGCCTCGAGGGTGTCGGCGGTCTCGCCGGACTGGGAGATGGCGATCACCAGCGTGGCGCGGTCCAGAACCGGGTCGCGGTAGCGGAACTCGCTGGCGATCTCCACCTCCACCGGAAGCCGGGTCCAGTGCTCGATGGCGTACTTGGCCAGCAGGCCGGAGTGGAAAGCGGTGCCGCAGGCGACGATGAAGACCTTGTCCACCTCGCGCAGTTCCTGGTCGGAGAGCCGCTGCTCGTCGAGCACGATCCGGCCGTCGACGAAATGGCCGAGCAAGGTGTCGCCCACGGCGACGGGCTGTTCGGCGATCTCCTTGAGCATGAAGTAGTCATAGCCGCCCTTCTCGGCGGCCGAGAGGTCCCAGTCGATATGGAAGGGGCGGGCTTGGGCGGACGCGTCATTGCCGTCGAAGTCGGTGATCCGGTATCCGCCGGCGGTGATCACCACGGCCTGGTCCTGGCCGAGTTCGACGGCGTCGCGGGTGAATTCGATGAAGGCCGCGACATCGGAGCCCAGGAAGGTCTCCCCGTCGCCCACCCCGACCACCAAGGGAGTGGACCGGCGGGCGGCCACGATGGTGCCCGGGTCTCCGGCGTGGGCGAAGACCAGCGTGAAGTGACCCTCCAGACGGCGCAGCACGGCCAGCACCGAGGCCACGAAATCGCCGGCGGTGTCACCCTCGCGGTAGGCGCGGGAAACCAGGTGGACCGCCACCTCGGTGTCGGTGTCGCTGGCGAACTCCACGCCGGCGTCCTCGAGTTCGCGGCGCAGGGCGGCGAAGTTCTCGATGATCCCGTTGTGCACCACGGCGAACTCGCCGGCGGCGTCGCGGTGCGGGTGCGCGTTGCGGTCGGTGGGCCGGCCGTGGGTGGCCCATCGGGTGTGGCCCAGCCCCGCGGTCCCGGTGAGTGCGTCCGGATCGGTCTCGGCCAGCGCCTCCTCCAGGTTGGCCAGCCGGCCCGCGCGGCGCCGGACGGTCAGTCCGCCCGCCGCCTCGACGAGCGCGATCCCCGCGGAGTCATAACCCCGGTACTCCATCCGCCGCAGTGCGTCGACCACGACGTCGCGGGCAGGACGGTGCCCCACGTACGCCACGATTCCGCACATGGTTCATCAGGGTAGTGCAGCCGGGGGTGAGCTACCGACCCGCAGGCCCGGTCCCGGGCCTGCGATCAGGCATGATCGCGGCGAACAGTGAGCCCACGGCAACCGGGTCGGCTACGGTCGTCAGGTGTCCCGCACCCGCACGCTGTTCAAGTCCCTCACCCGGCGCGGCCCACATAAGGTGCTGCGCGGCGACCTGGCGTTCGCCGGCATCCCAGGGTTGCTCTACACCCCCGCCGAGGGCTTTCACCTGCCCGGCGTGGCCTTCGGACACGACTGGCTCACCGACGCCTATCGCTACACCGGAACCCTCGAACACCTGGCCAGCTGGGGCATCGTGGCGGCCGCGCCGGCCACCCAGCGCGGCCCGGTCCCCTCGGTCCTCGACCTGGCCCACGACCTGTCCGCCACCCTGGACGTGATCAGCGGGATCCGGCTCGGCCCGGGCCGGATCAGCGTCGCCCCGGACAAGCGCGGTCTGTCCGGTCACGGCGTCGGCGCCTCGGCGGCGATCCTGGCGGCCTCCGGTTCGGTCACCCCGAAGGCGGTGGCGGCGGTCTTCCCGGCGGTGACCAAGCCCTCGGCTGAGGCCGCCGCGGCCGGGCTGAAGGTTCCGGGCCTGGTGCTGGCGACCCCCGATGACGCCAAGTCCCTGCGCACCGACGCCCTCGAGGTGGGCCGGGCCTGGAGCGGTTCGGTTCTGCGAGTGGTCGACAAGGCCGCCGCCGCCGAACTGGCCGAGAAACGGCGCCTGGGCTGGCTCCTCGGTCTGCCCGGCTCCAGCACCCGGACCCAGAAGACCGTCCGGGCGCTGCTGACCGGATTCCTGATGCACCGGCTCACCGGCGACAAGGCCTATCGCGACTTCGCCGATCCGGAGGCGGCGCTGCCGCACACTCGGCGGCCGGACCCGGACGCCCCGCCGGTGACCGACGAGGACCGGATCGTGGCCCTGTTCAAGTAGAGCCCGTTCCGGGGACGGTATAACCGGTGCATGCGCACCGGTGTCTTCCTGTCCTACGCGGGCGGCTTCCACGAAGCCGCGGAGCACGTCGCCGTCCTGGAGCGTCAGGGGGTGGACATCGTCCTGGTCGCCGAGGCGTATTCCTTCGACGCCGTCAGCCAACTCGGTTATCTGGCGGCCAAGACCTCGACCATCGAACTCGGATCCGGCGTGGTGCCGATCTACACCCGCACACCGACGTTGCTGGCCATGACCGCCGCAGGCCTCGACTACGTCTCCGACGGACGATTCCGGCTCGGCATCGGCACCTCCGGGCCTCAGGTGATGGAGGGTTTCCACGGCGTGCCGTTCGACGCCCCCCTGGGCCGCACCCGGGAGGTCGTGCAGATCTGCCGCCAGGTCTGGCGCCGCGAACGAGTGTCCCACCAAGGCAAGAACTATCAGATCCCGCTGCCGCCCGGCCGGGGCACCGGACTCGGAAAGCCGCTGAAGCTCATCAATCAGCCGGTGCGGGAACGCATTCCGATCAGTATCGCCGCCCTGGGGCCCAAGAACGTCGAACTGACCGCCGAGATCGCCGAGGGCTGGCAGCCGGTGTTCTTCTACCCGGAGCGGGCCGACGATATCTGGGGCGAGGCGCTGCGCGCAGGAAAAGCCAAGCGCGACAGCCAACTCGGCGACCTTGACGTGATGGTCGGGGTCTCGCTCGCTATCGGAGACAACGTCGAGGACCGGCTGGAATGGGCCAAACCCCAACTGGCGCTCTATATCGGCGGGATGGGCGCCAAGGGGCGCAACTTCTATCACAACGTGGCGACCCGGTACGGGTTCGGCGAGGTCGCCGACCG
>JAGQTO010000218.1:11826-15998 GCA_020439025.1 Mycobacterium sp.
GAACGCATCGCCGCCTTTGCCGAGGCCGGCGTTACCACGCTGCTCGCCACACCCGTCGCCGCCGACGGCGCGGAGTACGTCGACTTCGTCGAACAGTTCCTGCAGTTGCTGCCCTGATCCGTGGGTCATCGGCCGACCTGCGGAAGTTCGTCGGCGGCGATCTCGCAGGGTGTGGCCGGGGCTGCCGGAGATTCCGGTTGCGGCTCCGTTTCCGGCGGCCGCTGGATGACCAAGGGTTCCTCGGTGGGCGGACTCACCACCGGCGCTTCGGCAGCAAGCGGGCCCGGCGCTTCGGCGGGCACCGTATCGGGCGGTGGCGCGGGCACCGGGTCCGGCACCGTCTCGACGGCCTCCGGCACGACCTCAGGCGGTTCGGGCGGCCCGGCGCGGACCTCAGCGGGGATCTCAGCGGGAATCCCGCTCGCGGACTCGGCGGGAAAGCCCACCGAGCCGCCCACACCGGTTCCGATCGCCTCGGTGATCTGGCCGACCAAGCCCGCGAGCGCCCCGCCGAAGTCCGGTAGCGCGGGAAAGGGCATCCCGGTGGGCCCCCACGGCGCCGCCGGAACACCCGCACCAACGGGAGCCTCACCGTAGGCGCGAACGGCCCGGGCGGCGGTGTCACCCGGATCCGCCAGGCTGTCGCGCAGCAGGGCGAGTTCACCGGCGACCTCCTGCATCGCGGTGACCACGTCCGCCCCGTCGGCGCATTGCCGCGACAGCAGATCGGCTGCCGCTGAACCGGATTGACCGTCCCAACCCTCCACCAGGACGGCCAGGGCCTCCCGCTGGAGGCTCAGCGCGTCTTCGGCCATCGCGGCCGCCGCGGTCACCGCGACGCGCTCGGCCTCCAGCGTCGCCACAAGCCCCGGATCGGCCGTCACCGCAAGGCCTGGGCCCCACGCACCTCGGAGTCGGCGTAACGCTCCGCCGCGGTGCGCAACGCCGTGGCGGTCTCCCGCACGGCCAGTTCCCAGCGGGCCACAGCGGTGGCCGCCTCCTCGGCCCGGAGGCCACTCAGGTGGGTGCGGCGCGCCGTGAGCAGGATGTCCGCGGCGGCATCCAGCCGCGCCGCCGCGATCCGTAGCGCCTGCGGATCCACCGCGATGACTCCGGCAGTTGTTCCCATATCGGATTGGACGCGACCGCGACCCCGCCGGTTCCCTTCCGGCGCGAACTCAGCCCTCGGCGCTGACCGACCTCGCGACCCGGTGAGCGACTTGGCGGGCGGTGTCCTCGTCGGCAGCCTCGACCATCACCCGGACGATCTGTTCGGTGCCCGAGGGCCGCAGCAGGATTCGGCCGGTGTCGCCGAGCTCGGCTTCGGCCTGCGACACCGCCGAGCGCACCGCCGGCGCCTGGGCGGCACTGGCCTTGTCGGCGACCTCCACGTTGATGAGGACCTGCGGAAGTGAGCGCATCGGGGCGGCCAGCTGCGCCAGGGTGGCCCGGGTCTGGGCCATCCGCGACATCAGCCGCAGCCCGGTGAGGATCCCGTCGCCGGTGGTGCCGAACGCCGGCAGGACGATGTGCCCGGACTGCTCGCCGCCCAGGCTGTACCGCCCGGCCCGCAGTTCCTCGAGCACGTAACGATCGCCGACCGCGGTGGTGCGCACCGCGATGCCCGCCTCCCGCATGGCCAGGTGCAGCCCCATATTGCTCATCACGGTGGTGACCAGCGTGTCGGCGGCGAGTTCGCCGGCCTCCCGCATAGCCAGTGCGATGACGGTCATGATCGCGTCGCCGTCGACCACCTCACCGGCCGCATCCACGGCCAGGCAGCGGTCGGCGTCGCCGTCGTGGGCCAGACCGAGATCGGCGCCGTGCGTCACCACCGCCGACCGAAGCTGATCAAGGTGTGTCGACCCGCAGCCGTCGTTGATGTTGAGCCCGTCCGGCTCGGCGTTGATCGCGATGACCCGCGCACCCGCGGCCGCGTAGGCACGCGGCGCCGCGGCGAACGCCGCGCCGTTGGCACAGTCGACGACGACGGTCAGCCCGTCCAGACGGGTTCCGGCCGCAGCCACGATGTGGTCCAGGTAGCGGTCGAGCGCGTCGTGGGCCCTCCGGACCCGGCCGATCTGCGCACCGACCGGCCGCAGCCCCGGCCCCTGGGCGACGAGTTCCTCGATCCGGTCCTCGGCGTCGTCGTCGAGTTTGTGCCCGCCGGGGCCGAAGATCTTGATGCCGTTGTCGGGCATCGGGTTGTGCGAGGCGGAGATCATCACGCCGAGGTCGGCGCGGTAGGCCGCGGTCAGATAGGCCACCGCGGGGGTGGGCAACACCCCCACCAGCAGGGCGTCGACTCCCTCACTGGTGAGGCCGGCGATCACCGCCGCCTCGAGCATCTCCCCGCTTGCCCGGGGGTCGCGGCCGACCACTGCGAAGCGGTGCCCGGTGGTGGCTGGGGCGAGCCGGCGCGCGGCCGCCGCGCTGAGCGCCAGTCCGAGCTCAGCGGTCAACTCGCGGTTGGCGACTCCGCGTACACCGTCGGTGCCGAACAGTCGGCCCATGGACTCACACCTTCCAGATCCGCAGACTCACCGAAAAAACACACCCGCCGGGTGCGGTCCAGTCGGAGCTGGACCGCACCCGGCGAGTGGGACAGGCAATTGCCGCTCAGCGCTTGCTGTACTGCGGCGCCTTGCGGGCCTTCTTCAGGCCGTACTTCTTGCGCTCGATGGCGCGCGGGTCGCGGGTCAGGAAGCCGGCCTTCTTCAGTGCGGGCCGGTCCTCAGGCTGAACCAGGATCAGTGCGCGGGCGATCGCCAGGCGCAGCGCGCCGGCCTGCCCGGACGGGCCGCCACCGTCGAGGTGGGCGTAGACGTCGAAACTGTCCACCCGGTCGACGGTCACCAGCGGCGCCTTGATGAGCTGCTGGTGCACCTTGTTGGGGAAGTAGGCCTCCAGAGTGCGGCCGTCCAGGTTGAACTGGCCGGTGCCGGGAACCAGGCGCACCCGGACCACGGCCTCCTTGCGGCGACCCACCGTCTGGATCGGGCGGTCGATGAACACCGGCTGGCGGGGCGCGGCCTCGACCGCGACCTCTTCGACCGTCTCGGTTGTCACGTCGATGTCGCTGCCTGTCTCGATGTCGTTGTCTGTCACTGCGCCACCTGCTTGATCTCGAACGGAATCGGCTGCTGAGCGGTATGCGGATGATCGGGGCCCGCGTAGACCTTCAGCTTCCGCTGGACCTGACGGCTCAGCTTGTTATGCGGCAGCATCCCGACGATCGCCTTCTCGACGACCCGGTCCGGATGTTTGGCCATCAGTTCACCGATGGTGCGCGAGCTCAGACCGCCGGGATAACCGGAGTGGCGGTAGGCCATCTTGGAGTTGAGCTTGTCGCCTCCGATGGCGACCTTGTCGGCGTTGACGATGATGACGAAGTCGCCACCGTCGACGTTGGGCGTGAATGTCGGCTTGTGCTTGCCGCGCAGCAGATTGGCTGCGGCGACGGCGAGCCGGCCGAGCACCACGTCGGTGGCGTCGATGACGTACCACGAGCGCGTGGTGTCACCGGCCTTCGGCGTGTATGTAGGCACAGGCGCTTACCTCTCCTTGATCCTCTAGCGGGTTTCGATCCCGGACGGGCCGGGTGCCGGTCGGGTGCCAGCGGTCGGGCAACGTTTCTCAGCGACCGACATTGACCCGAGAACCCGGCTGACCCCGCGGATGACACCGCGGAGTACCGCACACCAGATCGGTAGCCTACCGTCGGGGATCCGAGCAGGTCAAAACGCCACCGGAGCGCACCGTTGCGGCAGCTGTGCGGTCCCGACGGCCCTCCTCCGTCGAGACCGCGCAACCGCCGGTCATCGGTGGCCGGTCACTAAGGGTTAGACGTCGCGGGACCGGCTTCGGTTCCCACATCACGCGCCGAACGCACCGCGTCGTCGCAGACCGCCGTGATGGAATCCTCGCGGCCCGGCGGACTCTGGCAACCGATGCTGATCCGGGTCGGGCCCGAGGACAGCACCGCCCACCGGATGATCCGGCCGGGCCGAGCCTCGGTGTAGGTCACCGCCGGGCGGCCGGCGACCCGGCCGTCGGGACGAAGGTCGGTGAAAACCCCGGCCGGTTCACGGGCGATGGCACGCGCGAGGACCTCGGCGGTCTGCTCCGGCGTCGCCTCGGGCGCGTAGGACTGGGTGATATGCAGCGCCACG
>JAGQTO010000024.1:0-3582 GCA_020439025.1 Mycobacterium sp.
CGGCGTGCCGATGACGGCCGGCTGTGTGGTGCCCCGCGGCGACGTGCTGGAGCTGATCGACGACATCAAGGATGCGATCCCGGGCGAACTGGATGACGCCCAGGATGTGCTGGACGCCCGCGACTCGATGTTGCGCGAGGCCAAGGAGCACGCGGATTCCGCCGTTTCCGGAGCCAATGCCGAGGCCGAGTCGGTGCTCAGCCACGCCCGTTCCGAGGCCGACCGCTTGCTGGCCGACGCCAAGTCGCAGGCCGACCGCATGGTCGCCGAGGCCCGCCAGCACAGCGAACGCATGGTGACCGAGGCGCGCGAGGAGGCGAGCCGGCTGTCCTCGGCGGCCAAGCGTGACTACGAGGCAGCCACCACCCGGGCCAAGGCGGAGGCCGACCGTCTGGTGGAGAACGGCAACATCTCCTACGAGAACGCGGTGCAGGAAGGCATCAAGGAGCAGCAGCGGCTGGTCTCGGCGACCGAGGTGGTTCAGGCGGCCAACGCCGAGGCCACTCGCCTGGTCGATGCCGCCCACGCCGAGGCCGACCGTTTGCGCGGCGAGTGCGACATCTACGTCGACAACAAGCTGGCACAGTTCGAGGAGTACCTCAACGGAACTCTGCGCTCGGTCAACCGCGGACGTCACCAACTGCGCACCGCGTCCGGGACGCACGACTACGTCCAGCACTGACCTGTCCGGCCCGATCACGTCCGGCACCGGGGCGTATCGCCCGGGGCCGTAGGATCGCCGCCATGGCCACGGCTCATAACGCGGCACCGCAGTCCGCTGCGCGCTCGCCGCTGGTTTTCGACGTGTCCCGGCTCGGTCGGCGCCCCGGCGCCATGCAGACCGTCAAACAGAGTGTTGCCAGCCCGGTGCGGATCGGTTTGGACCTCATCGCGATCGAAGCGGGCGCTCCGCTCGATCTCGACCTGCGCCTGGAGTCGGTGTCCGAGGGTGTGTTGGTCTCCGGGACCGTGCACGCCCCGACCCGGGGGGAGTGCTCACGCTGCCTGGAACCCGTCACCGGTGAGGTGGAGATCGCCCTGACCGAACTATTCGCTTACCCGGAGAGCCTCACCGAGTCAACCACCGAGGACGACGAAGTCGGCCNNCGTCGTCGGCCATTCCGTGAACCTCGAACAGCCGGTCGTCGACGCGGTGGGTCTGGCTCTGCCGTTCGCCCCGCTGTGCACACCGGACTGCCCAGGTCTGTGCCCGCAGTGCGGGGTGACCCTTGCCACCGCCGAACCCGGGCATGGCCATGACCAGATCGACCCCCGCTGGGCGAAGCTCGCCGGCCTGCTTCCCCCAGATGGATCGGAAGCGTCGCCATCGTGACCGCACGACGTGAGAACCTTGTGGACGCCCTCGGCGTCACGCTGCCCGAGGAACTGCTGACGCTGGCGTTGACCCACCGCAGCTACGCCTACGAGCACGGAGGCCTGCCCACCAACGAGCGCCTCGAGCTGCTCGGCGACGCGGTGCTGGGCCTGGTGATCGTCGAGGAGCTGTTCCGCAGACACCCCGACAACTCCGAGGGTGACCTGGCCAAGCTGCGCAACAGCATTGTCAACAGTCAGGCCCTGGCCGGCGTCGCCCGCGGGCTGACCGAGGACGGGCTGGGCGAGTACTTACTGCTGGGGCGGGGGGAGGTCAACACCGGCGGTCACGAGAAGTCCTCCATCCTGGCCGACACCCTGGAGTCGCTGATCGGCGCGGTGTACCTCCAGCACGGATTGGAGGGGGCGCGTCAGGTCATCCTCCGTCTGTTCGGGGAGCTGATCGACACCGCCCCGACGCTCGGGGCGGCGCTGGAGTGGAAGTCCAGCCTGCAGGAGCTCACCGCCTCCCGAGGGCTGGGCGTCCCTCGGTACGAGGTCAGCTCCGAGGGTCCCGATCACGACCGGCGATTCTCGGCGGTGGTGTACGTCGGCGGCGAGGTGTGGGGCCGGGGCACCGGCCGGTCGAAGAAGGCCGCCGAGACCGACGCCGCCGCGCAGGCCTGGACGGCCCTGGATGCTCAGCCGGTCCCGGTTGAACCGGTCGCGACTGCCGCCGAACTGGATGCCTGAACTCCCCGAAGTCGAGGTGGTCCGGCGCGGTCTACAGGAGCACGTGGCCGGCCGGACGATCACCGCGGTGCGGGTGCTGCACCCGCGGGCGGTCCGTCGGCACGAGCTCGGTGCCTCGGACCTGACCGCACGACTGACCGGGGCGCGGGTCACCGGCACCGATCGGCGCGGTAAGTACCTGTGGCTCACCCTCGCCGACGAGCCTTGTGATTCGACGGCCCTGGTGGTGCACCTCGGGATGAGCGGGCAGATGCTGCTGGGTCCGCTGGCCAACACTGATCACCTGCGGATCGCGGCCACCCTCGACGACGGCACCGCGCTGAGTTTCGTCGACCAGCGCACCTTCGGGGGCTGGCAGCTGTCTGAACTGGTAACCGTCGACGGCAACCGGGTGCCCGCCCCGGTTGCGCATATCGCACGCGACCCGCTGGATCCCCGATTCGACCGCGACGCGGTGGTCTCGGTGCTGCGCCGCAAACACTCCGAGATCAAGCGGCAGCTCCTCGACCAGACCGTGGCGTCCGGCATCGGCAACATCTACGCCGACGAAGCACTGTGGCGGGCCGGGGTCAATGGCGCGCGGATCGCCGGGAAACTCACCCGGCGCAGCCTCGCTGAAGTTCTCGACAGCGCGGCGGAGGTCATGCGGGAGGCGCTGCGCGAGGGCGGCACCTCCTTCGACTCGCTCTATGTCAACGTCAACGGTCAGTCCGGCTACTTCGACCGTTCGCTGGCCGTCTACGGCCGTGCGGACCGGGCCTGCCGCCGCTGCGGTGCGGTGATCCGGCGGGAGAAGTTCATGAACCGATCCTCGTTTTACTGCCCGGTCTGCCAGCCGAGGCCCCGACTCCGGCGGGGCCACGGTAGAAACAGCGCATGACCGAACCTCAGGTGGAACAGCCGACAACAGACCTATGGGTGGAGCGCACCGGCGTGCGCCGCTACACCGGGCGCAGCAGCCGCGGTGCCGAGGTGCTGATCGGCTCGGTGACCGATGACGGTGTCTTCACTCCCGGCGAGTTGATGAAGATCGCCCTGGCCGGCTGCAGCGGTCTGAGCAGCGACCAGCCGCTGCGCCGCCGACTGGGTGACGAGTACGCGGCTGTCATCCGGGTCTCCGGGGCGGCGGACCGTGAGCGTGAGCTCTACCCGGATCTGCGGGAGACCCTCGAGGTCGACCTTTCCGGGTTGTCGGCCGAGGAGAAGGAGCGGCTGCTCGTCGTGGTGAATCGGGCGATCGACCAGGTGTGCACCGTGGGGCGGACCCTGAAGTCGGGCACCGAGATCAGTTTCGAGGTCGCCGACGCGAACGGGACGGATCTCGAGTGAGCGCCGCCGAGCCGACCCGCCTGACCGCCTGGGTGCACGGTCACGTCCAGGGCGTGGGATTTCGCTGGTGGACGCGGTCGCGGGCACTGGAACTGGGGCTCGCCGGCTACGCCGCCAACCAGGCCGACGGCAGGGTTCTGGTGGTCGCCCAGGGACCGCGTCCGGCCTGCGAGCAGCTTCTGGAGT
>JAGQTO010000024.1:3710-5924 GCA_020439025.1 Mycobacterium sp.
TCATAAACCCCCGGGGGTATAGTCGGATCGAGGAAGTGCCGACATCGCTCTCTGGAGGACTCCATGCAGGACACCGCAGCACCCCACGTCATTCCCCTCGATTCCAGCGGCCTGGGGGATCGCAGCTATGTCGCCCACGACGGCTCGATGGCCCTGGTCGTCGATCCGCAGCGTGATTACGACCGCATCGAAGAGCTGCTCGCCGAGCACGGCCTGATCCTGACCCATGTCGCCGAGACCCACATTCACAACGACTACGTCACCGGCGGCTTGGAACTGGCCCGCCGGCACGGCGCCACCTATGTGGTGCCCGGCGACGTCGAATTGTCCTATCAGGCGACCCCGGTGCGCGATGGCGACTCCTTCGCCGTCGGCGAGATGACCGTCGATGTCATCCACACCCCCGGTCACACCCCGCATCATGTGTCCTTCGCGGTGCGCAAGGGCGACCATCTGGGCGCGGTGTTCACCGGAGGTTCCCTGCTCTACGGCAGTGTCGGCCGCCCCGATCTGGTCGCCCCGGACCTGGCCGTCAAACAGGCTCACGATCAGTGGCATTCGGTGCGCCGCCTGGCCGACACCCTTGACGACCAGACCCCGATCTACCCCACCCATGGCTTCGGGTCCTTCTGCGCTGCCACGCAGGCCCAGGGTCTGTCGTCGACGATCGGCAACGAGAAGACGATCAACCCGGCCCTGACCGAGGCCGAGGAGCAGTTCGTGGCCAACCTGCTAGCCGGTCTGGACGTATTCCCGGCGTACTACGCGCACATGGGCCCGGCGAACGCCGCCGGGCCCCGGGACGTCGACCTGTCGATGCCCGAGCAGGCCGACCCGGCCGTGCTGCGCGAGCGGATCAACCGCGGCGAGTGGGTCGTCGACCTGCGCTCCCGCAAGGTCTTCGCCGCCGGGCACGTCCCGGGCGCGGTGAACTTCGATCTCGACGGCGCCTTCATCAACTACCTGGCCTGGATGATCCCCTGGGGCACCCCGGTGACCCTGCTTGGCGCCACCCCCCAGCAGGTGCGCGCCGCGCACCGGGAGTTGGTCCGGGTGGGTATCGACAACGCCGTCGGCCAGGCCGCAGGCGGTCCGGACTCCTGGCTGGAGGATCCGGCCGCCGCGCAGCGCCTCGAGCAAGTCGACTTCCACGGTGTCGCCGCGGCACTGGCCGCCGGCGAGGACATTTACCTGATCGACACCCGACAGATCCTGGAGTGGGAGGCCGGACACGTCGATGGGGCCGTCTTCATCCCGTTCTACGAGATCACCGACCGGTTGGCCCAGATTCCCCGGGACAAGCCGGTGTATGTCTACTGCGGGTCGGGCTACCGCGCGGCGGCCGTGGCTTCGCTGCTGCTGCACCACGGATTCGCCAACGTCGTGCACGTCGACGACGACTTCGCCGACGCCGCCGCCGCGGGCCTGAACATCGTGGCCGAGGACGCCCCGGCACGCGAACCGGGGTGGACGTGGATCGCCTCGCGAGCCGCGGTGCGGGAGTACAGCCCGCGGTCGGCGGCCGATACCCGGGGCTGATTCGGCGGCGGCGCCCCGCCGGTACGCTGAGCGGTCGTGTACCTGAAGAGTCTGACGCTCAAGGGCTTCAAATCCTTCGCGTCGTCGACGACTCTGCGCTTCGAGCCGGGCATCACCTGCGTGGTCGGCCCCAACGGATCGGGTAAGTCCAATGTCGTCGACGCCCTGACCTGGGTGATGGGGGAGCAGGGCGCCAAGACGCTGCGCGGCGGGAAGATGGAGGACGTCATCTTCGCCGGCACCTCCTCGCGGGCCCCACTGGGCCGCGCGGAGGTCACCCTGACCATCGACAACTCCGACAACGCCCTGCCGATCGACTACTCCGAGGTGTCCATCACCCGCCGGATGTTCCGCGACGGCGCCGGCGAGTACGAGATCAACGGCAACAGCTGCCGGCTGCTGGACATCCAGGAACTGCTCTCCGACTCCGGTATCGGCCGCGAGATGCACGTCATCGTCGGGCAGGGCCGGCTGGCCCAGATCCTCGAGTCCCGCCCGGAAGACCGCAGGGCCTTCATCGAGGAGGCGGCCGGTGTCCTCAAACACCGCAAGCGCAAGGAGAAGGCGCTTCGGAAGCTGGACGCGACCGCGGCGAATCTGGCCCGGCTCACCGACCTGACCACCGAGTTGCGCCGCCAGCTCAAGCCGCTCGGCCGGCAGGCCGAGGTGGCTCGC
>JAGQTO010000219.1 GCA_020439025.1 Mycobacterium sp.
GATGCTGTCTGGGGTCGCCGTCGTCGAGGACCTAGCCGCCGCTCTGGATCTGGTGGCCGCCCGTCCGGGGCTGCGTGCGGTCACCCGCGACGGGGACCTGGTGGGTGCTGGCTGGGTCGACGGCGGCTCCGACCGCAAACCGAGCACCCTGGAGATCGCCGGACAGATCGAGCAGGCCCGCAGCGACCTCGCCGCCGCCGAGACCCAGGTCGGGGAACTCGCTGCCGCCCTGGCCGGGGCGACGGCCGAGCAGTCCGACCGTCGGGATGCGGCCGAGCAGGCGTTGGCGGCTCTCAACGAGTCCGACGCCGCCATCTCGGCGATCTATGAACAACTCGGCCGGCTGGGCCAGGAACTCCGGTCCGCCGAGGAGGAGTGGCGCCGCCTGGTGTCCCAGCGCGATGAGCTCGAGGCCGGGCGGGCCCAGGCGGTCGGTGATCTCAGCGAACTCGAGGCCAGGCTACGTGCCGCGCAGGAGACCCAGACGGTTGTCGAGGCATCGCCCGGCGAGCGCCAGGAGATCCAGGCCGCGGCGGAGGCGGCCAGGGCCGTCGAGGTGGAAGCCCGGCTGGTGGTTCGCACCGCCGAGGAACGGGCGAATGCCGTTCGCGGGCGGGCGGATTCGCTGCGCCGGGCAGCCTCCGCGGAGCGGGAGGCGCGGGTTCGGGCCCAGCAGGCGCGGGCGGCCCGTCGGCACGCCGCCGAGGTGGCGGCCGCGGTTGCCGACGGAGGGCGCCGAGTCGCCGAGCACCTCGCCGGGGTGGTGGCTGCGGCATCGAGGGAACGCGATCGGCTCGCCGAGGAGCGCCGGCAGCGGGCCACCGCGCTGACCGCCGTCCGGGAGGAGGTCACCGCGCTCAACGCGCGCATCGGCGAACTGACCGACTCGCTGCACCGCGACGAGGTCGCTAAAGCCCAGGCCGCGCTGCGCATCGAACAACTTGAGCAGATGGTGCTCGAACAGTTCGGCATGGCCGGCGACGACCTGGTCGCCGAGTACGGACCGCAGGTGGCCCTGCCTCCCTCGGACCTGGAGATGGCCGAGTACGAGCAGGCTCGCGAGCGCGGGGAACAGGTGACCGCACCGGCGCCGATGCCGTTCGACCGGGCCACCCAGCAGCGACGTGCCAAGCGGGCTGAGCGCGACCTGGCCGAACTGGGCCGGGTCAACCCGCTGGCGCTTGAGGAGTTCGCCGCGCTGGAGGAGCGCTACAACTTCCTGTCCACCCAACTCGAGGACCTCAAAGGGGCCCGCAAGGACCTTCTCGACGTCATCGCCGACGTCGACGCCCGAATCCTGCAGGTGTTCACCGAGGCTTACGCCGATGTCGAGCGGGAGTTCTCCGAGGTCTTCGCTGCGCTGTTCCCCGGCGGGGAGGGCCGGCTGCTGCTCACCGACCCCAGCGACATGCTGACCACCGGCGTCGAGGTCGAGGCTCGTCCGCCCGGCAAGAAGGTGAAGCGGCTCTCGCTGCTCTCCGGCGGAGAGAAGTCGCTGACCGCGGTGGCCATGCTGGTGGCCATCTTCCGGGCGCGCCCCTCGCCGTTCTACGTCATGGACGAGGTCGAGGCCGCCCTTGACGATGTCAACCTCCGCCGGCTGATCGGGTTGTTCGAGCAGTTGCGGTCCCAATCCCAGCTGATCGTCATCACCCACCAGAAGCCGACCATGGAGATCGCCGACGCGCTCTACGGCGTGTCCATGCAGGGAGACGGCATCACCACGGTGATCTCCCAGCGGATGCGTGGCGAGAATCTGGTGGCGGGCGCCTCGGCGTAGAACTTCTGTCGGCGGGATCGACTAGTGTCGAACGCATGTTCGATAACCAGCTTCGTTCGGCCGATGACACTGCCGTTGTCGCCGCCATCGAGCAATGGGCCGCCGCCGAGGCGTCGGCCGCGGCGCGCCGGATCGCGGCCGTCGCGGAGTTGGTGCGCCGCCGATGTGGTGACGACGACCGGGCCGACTGGGCCTGCGACTCGTGGGACGCTGCGGCGGCCGAGGTCTCTGCGGCACTGAGCATCAGTCACGGCCGTGCGTCCGGCGAGATGCGACTGGGGCTCGCCCTGGCGCTGCGCCTGCCCAGGGTCGCCGAGATGTTCCGTGACGGGCTGCTGAGCTACCGCGTCGTCGCGGCGATCGCCTGGCGCACCGAGTTGGTCCGGGACGCCGACGCGATTGCCGCCATCGACACGGCCGTCGCCGACCATGCGCGCAAGTGGGGTCCGCTCTCTGAATACAAGCTGGCACAAGCCATCGACGCCTGGGTCGACAAGATCGATCCGGGGGGATTGCGGCGCACCCGGGCCGCAGCGCGCAGCCGTGACGTTCAGATCGGCGGTCGCGACGAGGAGTCCGGCACCAGCCCGATGTGGGGACGGCTTTTCTCCACCGACGCCGCGATTCTCGACCGTCGGCTGAAGCAGATGGCCCGTGGTGTCTGCGACGGCGATCCCCGAACCATCGACCAGCGTCGTGCCGATGCGCTCGGTGCCCTGGCCGCCGGCTTGGCCGAACTGGCCTGCCAATGCGGCTCGCCGACGTGCGGCGCGGCCGACAGGCCCGGTTCGGCCTCCGCGGTGGTGATCACCGTGCTCGCCGAGACCGCCGGGCCGGAGAGCAAGCCGGACCCGAACATTTCCGGAGAGTTGCAGTCCACGCCGTACGTCCGCGGCACCAGCCTGCTGGACTATCTCGCCGGAGAACCGGAACCCGAACCGGTCAGCCCGCCATCAGCCGCGGTCATCCTCAGGGGCGGGATCGTTCCCGCTCCGATGTTGGCCGAACTGATCCGGGCGGGCGCCAAGATCCGGCATCTGCGCCGTCCGGCCGACGAACCCGAGCCCCGGTACCGGCCGTCCACCGCTCTCGACGAGTTCGTGCGGGTGCGGGATATGACCTGCCGGTTTCCCAACTGCGATCAACCCGCGGAAGTCTGCGACGTAGACCACGCCATACCGTGGCCGCTGGGGCCGACCCATGCCTCCAACCTTCGTCTCGCGTGTCGGAAGCACCATCTTCTGAAGACCTTTTGGACCGGGGAACGCGGCTGGACCGACGAACAATTTCCGGACGGCACGATTCGCTGGACGTCGCCGACGGGGCGGGTCTACGTCACCGTTCCGGGCAGCCGGCTGCTCTTTCCCGACTGGGACACCACGACCGCCCCGGTGGTGTCCTCCCAGCCCGCTGAGCCGTCACCGGACCGGGAATCGCAGATGCCGCGGCGGCGGCGAACACGGTTGGCCGAGACCGCCTGTCGTATCCGGCGGGAACGGGCGCTCAACGACGCCCATGTCGCCGAGCGGAACAAACCCCCGCCGTTCTGATTCGGGAAAGCGTTTCCCGGCGCTTCCGGGATCAGCCGCTGACTCCGATCCTGCGCAAGGCCCCCAGGTCGGCTGCGCCGCAGCAATGCAGGCAGACCCGCAGTTCCTCGATGAAACCGCCGAGGACCTCCACCACCGCGTCGGTGGACTCGATGGCCGGGGCAACCAGCGGCCGGGCCATCGCCACCACGTCGGCGCCCAGCGCCAGGGCCTTGGCGGCGTCCATGCCGGAACGCACCCCTCCGGAAGCCACCAGTGGCAGCCACGGGAGTTCACGCCGTACCTCGATCAGTGCCTGGGCCGTCGGGATGCCCCAGTCGGCCACCGCCGGGTACCGCACCTCGCCGTAGCGCACCACCTGTTCGACCCGGGCCCAAGACGTCCCGCCGGCCCCGGCGACGTCGACCGCGGCAATCGGCAGGCTGCGCAGCTGCCGCGCGGCAGCCCCGCCTATTCCGTGGCCCACCTCCTTGACCAGCACGGGGTAATCCAGCTCGGCGGCCAGCCGGCCGAGCCGCTCCAGCGACCCTGCGAAGTCGGTGTCACCGTCGGCCTGCATCGCCTCCTGGAGTGGATTCACGTGCACTGCGACGGCGTTCGCGCCCACCCGCTCCAGGGCTGCGGTGAGCCGTGGGGCCAGCGTGTCGGAGACCTGTGCCAGGCCGATGTTCCCGATCAGCAGCACGTCGGGTGCGACGTCGCGAACCTCGAAACTCAGCGCGGCCCGCCGTGCGTCGGGCTCATCACCGAGCATGATGCGCTGCGAACCCAGCATCATGCCGATTCCCAGCTGCTGCGCCGCGGCGGCCAGATTGCGGTTGATGGTGCGCGCCAATTCGGCCCCGCCGGTCATCGCGCCGATCAGGACCGGAGCGCGCAGCGGCATCCCCAGAAAGCGGGCTTCCAGGTCCACGGCGGCAAGGTTGGTCTGGGTCAGCGCGTTGTAGGGCAACTCGAACCACTCGAATCCGGTGGTGACTCCGACGTACTCCACCGGTCCGGTCAGGCAGGCGTCGATGTGTCGCAGCTTGCGGGTGCCCAGATTCATCGCGCGGGACCCTGGAACAATGACACGGTGTCCCAGGGTCTCTGGATCGCCATCGCGGTCATCGCCGTCCTCGTCCTCGTTGCGCTCGTCGTCGGGTCGGTGCTGTATCGCCGGCGCCAGGTCAGCCTGCGCGCCACCCCCGACACCTCCATCGAGGCTGCCACACCGCCGGACCGCTCCGGCGGGTACACCGCGACATCGGGAATAAGCTTTACACAATCGTCAGGCCCGGCCACGGTGGAGCGGCCCGGCGCACTGGACACCACCGGTCTGCCCGGTGTCGGTGACGATGCCGCGGTCCCGCGGGACTCTCTGAAACGGCCCATCTCGGAGGTCCGCCTTCCTGAGCCGCCGGTGCTCGACGAGACCGCGGCCCGAGATGCCGGCGTCATTCCGCCCAGCCCCCCGGTCACCGAAACGATCCCGGAAGAGATCCTGGAAGAGATCTCGGCCCCGGAGGAGATCCCGGCCCCGCCCGAGATCCCGGCCCCCGAACCGGAGCCCGGACCGCCGGCTCCCGAAACTGCCGCCCCTACGGCTCCCGAGGTCGAGGCCATCGCGCCAGCGGCCGGGCGGCTGGAACGCCTGCGTGGGCGGCTGGCCAAGTCCCAGAATGCCTTCGGTCGCAGCATGCTGGGCTTGCTGGGCGGCGGGGATCTCGACGAGGAATCCTGGGAGGAGGTCGAGGACACCCTGCTGGTGGCCGATCTCGGCCCGACAGCGACCGCATCGGTGGCCGAGCACCTTCGCTCCGCGATGGCCAGCGGCAGCGTGCGCAACGAGGCTCAGGCCCGGGCGGTGTTGCGCGAGGTGCTCGTCAGCGAACTCAACCCCGGCCTTGACCGCTCCATCAGGGCGCTGCCGCACGCCGACAAACCCTCGGTGTTACTGGTGGTCGGGGTCAACGGCACCGGCAAGACCACCACGGTGGGCAAGCTGGCCCGGGTGCTGGTGGCGGACGGCCGTCGGGTTGTGCTGGGCGCGGCCGACACCTTCCGGGCCGCGGCCGCCGACCAGCTGCAGAGCTGGGCCTCCCGAGTGGGCGCGGAGGTGGTGCGCGGCGCAGAGGGGGCCGATCCGGCGTCGGTGGCCTTCGACGCCGTCGACAGCGGTATCACCGCCGGCGCGGACGTCGTCGTCATCGACACGGCCGGCCGGTTGCACACCAAGACCGGTCTGATGGACGAACTGGGCAAGGTCAAACGCGTGGTGGAAAAGCG
>JAGQTO010000220.1 GCA_020439025.1 Mycobacterium sp.
GACGCGGCGGTGACCCCCGCGACGACGGGCGAGGAGGGGGGCCCGGTTCAGCGCGGACTTCATCCGTGTGATCACGAGCGGCCGTGAGTCGGGAAGCTCAGCCGGACCAGCGTGCAGTCATCGGTGAAGGTCCCGGATTTGCACTGCTTCCGCAGCGCTTGGATCAGTTGGTCGAGGGTCCACTCCGGTGACCGGGCGGTGCGGGCGCAGAGGTCGATGAAATCCTCGAGGTTCCCGTGTTCGCCGCCGCGCAGGGGCAGGTCGAAGGCGCCGTCGCTGTAGAGCAGCAGGTCGGTTCCCGGGGGCGCGACCTGGCTGCGGGTTTCGAACACGGTGTCCTCGACGATGCCGATCGGGATGGAATCGGAGTCCAGGCGAAGGGGTTCGGCACCGTCAGCGGTCAGCAGCAGTGCCGGCGGATGTCCGGCGCCGGCGTAGCTCAGGGTTCCGGTGGAGGGTTGGTACACGCAGTACCAGATGGTGAAGTAGTTGCCTGCCTGCTGGTCCATCCGGAAGAGCCGGTTGAGCTCGGCCAGCACCAGATCGGGGCGTCGCAGGGTGTCGTTGTCGAGGGTGCCTGAGCGCAGCACGTTATGCACCGAGACCGTGATCATGGCGGGGGCGACGCCGTGGCCGGACACATCGACGATGTAGGCGATCAGGTGGTCGTCGTCGATCCAACGGTGGTCGAAGCTGTCGCCGCCGAGCTCCTGGGAGGGTACGTAGCGGGAGGTGACCGGCACCGGGGCCTCGAGATCGCGGGGCAGGATCGAGGCGACATAGCGGGCGGCACTGCCGACTTCCGATATCAGCCGGCGGGCCATTGACTCCATGCCGGACAGGACCAGAAGGAACCCCTCGAGCAGGAACGTCACTGCCAGGGCGGCCAGCAGCAGAATCGCCATGAAGCCGTCGCGGCTGTCGGTGAAGCCCGCGCCGGTGGGGTGCACCGTGAGCTCCCAGCTGCGCCCGTAGGCATCGAGTGGAAGTGTGGTCGCCGCTGGGCCGGCGCTGACCTGATCTCCCCGGGCGGCGGAGTTGCGTGCGGGCAGATCGGCGATGACGACCGGATCGGAACGATCTGTGACGTCGACCAGCGTGATCCCGACGCTGTCCCAGGCCGCGCCACGAAAAGTCTCGTCGAGCAGGTTCCCGAGCCGGTACACGCCGACGACGAAGCCGCGCAGTGCGGCCCGGCGGGCCGGCTCGGTGCCCGGCGTGGAACCGCCCTCGTAGACCGGCAGCAGGGTCAGCATGCCCTTCTGGGTGCCGGACTCCTGGACGAGGTCGATGGGGGCGGTGGCGATGGCCCGGCCGGTGTCGCGGGCCTTCTCGATGGCGGCGGCGCGGACCGGGTTGGAGTAGATGTCGAAGCCCAGCGCGCTGCGGTTCTTGGCGAGCGGTTCGATGTAGGCAACGACCACGTATTGCGGCCGCGGTGAGACCGGCCGCAGGTTGCCCGCGGCGTCGCGCTCGGTGACGGTGAAGTTCGCCCGGCCCGGCTGCGCGCGCTGCTTGGCCTCGAAGGCTGCCAGGCCGGACTCGGTGACCAGCGGGTTCCAGGACAGGGCCTGCAGGTTGGGGAAGCGGGCCAGCATGTCGTCGGTGTAGGTGTCGAACTCCGCCGCGGTGACGTCCTCGGAGGCGTCCACCAGGCCGCGGAGGCCCTCCAGCACCTCCTGGTGAAGGGCGATGTTGTTGCCGAGGTCGGTGATGGCCTGGTCGCCCAATTGCTGCAAGGCATTGTCGATCCGGGCCCGTTCGTGCGTGACGTTCTGGACGATGGCGACCATCAGGGTTCCCACGATCAGCAGCGAGGGAACAGCGAGCTGCCAACGCCGGCCCGACCAGTACTGCGCCTGTGACGGCAGGGCCATGAGCGACAGCGGCATGAAGACGATCACGCCGATGGCGTCGCCCACCCACCAGGTCAGCCAGCCGATCGGAGCCTGGCCGGCGCTCAGCAGTTCGGCGGCGAGCTGGGCCGTGACACCAATGCTGGGAGCGATGGTGCAGGCCAGCAGGGCTCCGAGGGTGAGGGTGAGCAGCACCGCGCGGGGCGTGTCGAGCCGCTGGACCGGCCCGACGAAGCGATGAATGAGTGCGGCGCCCACGCCGGCGCCGAGAACCGCTCCGGCGCCGACCGCTACGGCGACCAGCCAGGTGGTCACTCCGGGTTCGCCCACCCGGGCGAGCCAGACCCCGTTGACCGCGATCGACCCGATGAACACTCCCGGCAGGGCACGCCACTTCCACCTCAGCGCGGCGGCCAGTGCGAGGCCCGCCGCGGGCCAGAACGGCGCGGCAAGACCGGTCATCTGGCTCAGGCCGAGGGTGATCAGACCGATCACCGCGTACAGGACGGCGACGACGGGCGAGATCACAAAGGTCGAGACCCTGGCTGCGCGCCGGTCGGACCGCCGCGCAGGGGCCTCCCACGCGCGCACGGTCGTTACCGTGGCCTCGCGCGGGGGGGTACTCAGCGACTCAGTCCTGTCGAGTTGGTTGATCACGAAGTTCGGGCATCCCTCTCAAGGGCGGTGAGGACGGCGCCGGTGGTTTGCCGAGCGCGGCCGCTGCCATGATCTTGACAGAGTGAGTGACTGAAATAATCAGGCTAACAGTAGCGTTCCGGACACCGCGCGACCGAAAAGACCGATGGCCGGTTTCGTGATCGGGTAACGGCCTCCGGCAGGATTTGGCTCAGGCCGCGGTCTGGGGCATACTGGTCGGGTTGTCTTGAACCGGAAGCTCCCGCTCGGGGGCCCTCCGCGCAAGACATGACCAGCGCCGACACCGGCGCGTCCGGTCCCACCTCGCAGCCGCGACGAATGTCGAGTATGCGGGGCTGCGTGCGGGTGACACACCCGACCGCGGGGGCCGGTGAACCAGGACAGGTAAACAGCGGCGGCGACAGCCAGCGCCCGCACACCCGTGCGCGGTGCAGCAAGACCAGGAGTGAGGTAGGAGAAGCGTGGCGGGACAGAAGATCCGCATCAGGCTCAAGGCCTACGACCATGAGGCCATTGACGCCTCGGCGCGCAAGATCGTGGAGACGGTCACCCGTACCGGTGCGAGCGTGGTCGGTCCTGTGCCGCTGCCGACGGAGAAGAACGTGTACTGCGTCATCCGCTCCCCGCACAAGTACAAGGACTCGCGGGAGCACTTCGAGATGCGCACGCACAAACGGCTCATCGACATCCTCGACCCCACGCCGAAGACGGTCGACGCGCTGATGCGCATCGACCTGCCGGCCAGCGTCGACGTGAACATTCAGTAAGGGACCGGACAATGGCTAGAAAAGGCATTCTGGGCACCAAGCTGGGTATGACCCAGGTGTTCGACGAGAACAACCGCGTCGTTCCGGTCACGGTCGTCAAGGCCGGCCCGAACGTCGTCACCCGCATCCGCACCCCGGAGCGGGACGGTTACAGCGCCGTGCAGGTTGCCTACGGCGAGATCAGCCCGCGCAAGGTGAACAAGCCGGTCACCGGTCAATACGCCGCCGCCGGGGTCAACCCGCGCCGTCACCTCGCCGAGCTGCGTCTCGACGACGAGGCGGCCGCGGCGGGCTACGAGGTCGGCCAGGAGCTGACCGCCGAGATCTTCGAGGCCGGCAACTACGTCGATGTCACCGGTACCTCCAAAGGCAAAGGCTACGCGGGCACCATGAAGCGGCACGGCTTCCGGGGCCAGGGCGCCGCGCACGGCGCCCAGGCGGTGCACCGCCGGCCGGGCTCGATCGGCGGCTGCTCGACCCCGGGCCGGGTGTTCAAGGGCACCCGGATGTCGGGCCGGATGGGCAATGACCGGGTGACCACGTTGAATCTGCTGGTTCACAAGGTCGACGCCGACAACGGTGTGCTGTTGATCAAGGGTGCGATCCCCGGTCGCACCGGCGGGCTGGTCGTGGTTCGCAGCGCGGTCAAACGAGGTGAGAAGTAATGGCTTCTGTAAAGATTGACGTTCATAGCCCGGACGGCACGAAGAGCGGCACGGTCGAACTTCCGGCTGACCTCTTCGATGTCGAGCCGAACATCCCGCTGATGCACCAGGTGGTGACCGCCCAGCTGGCGGCCGGCCGCCAGGGCACCCACGCGACCAAGACCCGCGCGCTGGTCTCCGGCGGCGGCCGCAAGCCGTACCGCCAGAAGGGCACCGGTCGCGCTCGGCAGGGCTCGACCCGCGCTCCGCAGTTCAAGGGCGGCGGCACGGTGCACGGTCCCCAGCCCCGCGACTACAGCCAGCGCACCCCGAAGAAGATGATCGCCGCCGCGCTGCGCGGTGCGCTCAGCGACCGGGCCCGCAACCAGCGGATCCACGCGGTCACCGAGCTGATCGCCGGGCAGACCCCGTCGACCAAGAGCGCCAAGACGTTCCTGGGCACGTTGACCGATCGCCGGCGGGTGCTGATCGTCATCGGCCGCTCCGACGAGGTGGGCGCCCGCAGCGTGCGCAACCTGCCCGGCGTGCACGTCATCTCGCCGGATCAGCTCAACACCTATGACGTGCTCAAAGCCGATGACGTGGTGTTCAGCGTCGAGGCGCTGAACGCTTACATCGAGCACAACACCAAAGAG
>JAGQTO010000221.1 GCA_020439025.1 Mycobacterium sp.
TGGAGCACTATGACGAGGGCGCCGAACGCAGCGTGCTCGGCCCCGGGATAGTGCCGGTGCTCTCGGAAACCCCGGGCGGGGTCCGCAACGCCGGCCCAGCACGACCGGGCCAGCACAACGACGAGGTCTATGGCGAATTGCTGGGTATGAGCCCCGCGGAGCTTTCGGCTCTCGCGCAGGAAGGAGTGCTGTGAGCACGCATGTGACAATCCGCGAGGTCGCCCTGCGGGACGGTCTGCAGATCGAATCCCCGATCCCGTTGTCGGCCAAGCTGGAACTGCTCGCTGCGATCGCGGCCACCGGCGTCCGGGAGGTGGAGGCCACCGCCTTCGTCTCGCCGTCGAAGGTGCCCGCGCTGGCCGATGCGGCCGAACTCGCCGCCGCCCTGCGCGATTATCCCGACGTCGAGTTCTCCGCCCTGGTCGCCAGCCCGAACGGCGTGCACCGCGCCATCGCGGCCGGTTTCCGGTCGGTCGAGTACGTGGTGTCCGCGGCCGACGGCCACAGCCGGGCCAATGTCGGCCGCACCAGCGCCGAGGCCTGCGCGCAGATCGCCGACATCACCGCGATCGCCCATGACGCCGGCGTCAGCGTCGAGGTGATCATCTCGACCGCCTGGGACTGCCCGTTCGACGGCCCCACCCCGCCGCAGCGGGTGCTCGACGTCGTCGACAGCGCGTGCGAGCGCGGCGCCGACCGGATCGCGATCGCCGACACCATCGGCACCGCGACCCCGGGACGGGTCACCGCTCTGGTGGAACAGGTCGCGCCCCGGATCGGCGAGCGACCGTTGGGCGCGCATTTCCACAACACCCGCGGCACCGGGCTGGCCAGTGCCTGGGCCGCGGTCACCGCAGGAGTACGGCGGCTGGATTCCTCGGTGGGCGGGCTGGGCGGATGTCCGTTCGCCCCCGGCGCCAGCGGGAACATCGCCACCGAGGACTTGGTCTACCTGCTGACCGACAGCGGCGTCGAGGTCGACGTGGATCTGGCCGCCGCCATCAAAGCCGCCCGCGTCGCCCAGTCCGTGGTCGGCCATCCGCTGCCCAGTGCCCTGCTGCGCTCCGGCGACCGCGTCCGCGCCTGACGGCCTGAGACCGGGGCTACAGCGATGGACTTCACTCTGCCCGAACACCTTCCGCCGCTGCTGGCCGAGATGGACGCGTTCATCGAGGCAGAGATCAGGCCCCTGGAACGCGAACACCTCCAGTACTTCGACCGCCGCCGCGAGTTCGCCCGCACCGACCTCGCGGGCGGTGGCGTCCCGCGCCGGGACTGGGAGGACCTGCTCGACGAGATGCGCCGGCGGGCCGACGCCGCCGGCTGGCTGCGCTACGGCCTGCCCGCGAAGTTCGGCGGGCGCGACGGCACCAACCTCGACATGGCGGTGATCCGGGAACACCTGGCGCAGAAGGGACTCGGGCTGCACAACGACCTGCAGGACGAATCCTCGATCGTCGGCAACTTCCCCCAGGTCATCATGATGGACCGGTTCGGCACCGAGGCGCAGAAGGCCGAGTGGATCGAGGCGATGCTCACCGGCAACCGCTCGATGGCCTTCGGCCTGACCGAACCCGACCACGGCAGCGACGCGACCTGGCTGGAGACCACCGCGGTGCGCGACGGTGACACCTGGGTGATCAACGGATCCAAACGGTGGAACACCGGCGTGCACCGCGCCACCCACGACCTGGTGTTCGCCCGCACCTCCGGCGAGCCCGGTCAGGCGCAGGGCATCACCGCCTTCCTGGTGCCCTGCGACGCGCCGGGATTCGAGGTGCCCTACTACTGGTGGACCTTCAACATGCCCAGTGACCACGGCGAGGTGGTGCTGCGCGACGTCCGGATACCGGCCGGGGCGGTGCTGGGCGAGGTCGACCGCGGCCTCGAGGTCGCGCAGACCTTCCTGCACGAGAACCGGATCCGCCAGGCCGCCAGCAGCCTGGGCGCCGCGCAATACTGCATCGACCGCGCGGTCGAGTACGCCCGGCAGCGGGTCACCTTCGGCAAGCCGCTGGCTCTCAACCAGGCGGTCCAGTGGCCGCTGGTCGAGTTGCAGACCGAGGCTCAGATGGTGCGCCTGCTGGTCTACTACGCCGCCTGGGAGCTGGACCGCAACCACCACCTGCAGGTGTCCGACAAGGTGTCGATGGCCAACTATCGCGCCAACCGCCTGGTGTGCGAGGCCGCCGACCGGGCCATGCAGGT
>JAGQTO010000025.1 GCA_020439025.1 Mycobacterium sp.
CTGCCCCTGCTCGTCGAAGGCCATCACGACGACGGCGGCGCCGAACTTGCGGCACAACCGGGCCTCGCGGACGAACTTCTCCTCGCCCTCCTTCAGCGATATCGAGTTGACGATCGGTTTGCCCTGCACGTTTTTAAGGCCGGTCTCGATGACCTCCCACTTGGACGAGTCGATCATCACCGGGACGCGGCTGATGTCCGGTTCGGCCGCGATCAGCTTGGTGAACCGGTCCATCGCGGCGATGCCGTCGATCATGCCCTCGTCCATGTTGATGTCGATCACCTGCGCGCCGACCTCGACCTGCTGCAGGGCCACCGACAGCGCGGTGTCGTAGTCCTCGGCCTTGATCAGGTTGCGGAACCGGGCCGAGCCGGTGATGTTGGTGCGCTCGCCGATGTTGACGAACAGCGAGTCCTCGGTGATGTTGAGCGGCTCCAGGCCGGCCAGCCGGGTGGCCACCTCGATCTCCGGCACCGGACGCGGCGGAGTGCCGGCTACGACCTTGGCGATCTCGGCGATATGCGCCGGCGTCGTGCCGCAGCACCCGCCGACCAGATTGACCAGGCCGGCCTCAGCGAACTCGGCGATGTAACCGGCCTGCCGCTGCGGGGACTCGTCGTACTCGCCGAAGGCGTTCGGCAGCCCGGCGTTCGGGTAGCAGGAGACGAAGGTGTCGGCGATGCGCGACATCTCGGCGATGTAGGGCCGCATCTCGGGCGCGCCCAGTGCGCAGTTGAGGCCCACGGCGATCGGCTGGGCGTGCCGGACCGAGTTCCAGAACGCCTCGGTGACCTGACCGGACAGGGTCCGTCCGGACGCGTCGGTGATGGTGCCCGACAGGATCAGCGGCCAACGGCGTCCGCGCTCCTCGAACAGTGTCTCGATGGCGAATACCGCGGCCTTGGCGTTGAGGGTGTCGAAGATCGTCTCGACGATGAGCAGGTCGGCGCCGCCGTCGACCAGGCCATTGGCGGCTTCCAGGTAGGCCGCCACCAGTTGGTCGTAGGAGACGTTGCGGGCGCCCGGATCGTTGACGTCCGGCGAGATAGACGCGGTCCGCGTCGTCGGGCCGATCGCACCGGCCACGTAGCGGGGTTTCTCCGCGGTGGCGACCTCGTCACAGGCCTTGCGGGCCAGCGCGGCGCCGGCGTAGTTGAGCTCGTAGCTCAGCTCCTCCATGCCGTAGTCGGAGAGCGAGACCGCGTTGGCATTGAAGGTGTTGGTCTCCAGGATGTCCGCGCCGGCCTCCAGGTACTCCCGGTGGATTCCCTCGATGATGTGTGGCTGGGTCAGGGTGAGCAGGTCGTTGTTGCCGACCAGATCGCTGGGCCAGTCTTTGAACCGCTCACCGCGGTACCCGGCCTCGTCGGGCCGGTCCCGCTGGATCGCCGTGCCCATCGCGCCGTCGATCACCACGATCCGCCGACGCAGCGCGGCCGTCAGATCGTCGGTGCAGTCAGGGCGGATGTTCGGCTCGAACGCGCTCAATCTCAATCCTTCCTCGGGGGAAGGCGTCCTTGACTCTGCCGAGCGTGGCGGACCGCGGCTCGGCCACGACCCGTTGCAACGCCTCTCGACCCGCTTATTCTACTGCGTCCCCAGGGGCCGTCCCGCGACTCGACCTCGGATCGCCGCCGGTCCGATGCGGCTCGTCGCGGCCGAGCAGGGCTTAGGCTGAAGTGGTGAGTTCGTGGAGCCTCGGTGACGCTCGGCATTCCGTCCTGCCCGAACTCCAGAACACCGTCATCGTGGCCGCCTTCGAGGGCTGGAACGACGCCGGCGACGCCGCCAGCGACGCCCTGGAGCACCTCGACGCGATGTGGGACGCCCACCCGATCATCGAGATCGATGACGAGTCGTACTACGACTACCAGGTGAACCGCCCGGTGATCCGCCAGGTGGACGGCGTCACCCGGGAACTCGTCTGGCCGTCTATGCAGATCTCGCACTGCCGCCCGCCCGGGTCGGACCGCGACGTCGTGCTGATGCATGGGGTGGAACCGAACATGCGGTGGCGCAGTTTCTGCGCCGAACTGCTCGAGATCGCCGGCCGACTCAACGTCGACACCGTGGTGATCCTCGGCGCGCTGCTGGCCGACACCCCGCACACCCGCCCCGTCCCGGTGTCCGGGGCCGCCTACTCCCCCGAGTCGGCTCGCTTCTTCGGTCTGCAGGAGTCCCGTTACGAGGGCCCGACCGGGATCGCCGGGGTGTTCCAGGACGCCTGCGTCACCGCCGGAATCCCGGCGGTGACCTTCTGGGCGGCGGTGCCGCACTACGTCTCCCAACCCCCCAATCCCAAGGCCACCGTGGCCCTGCTGCGCCGCGTGGAGGATGTTCTCGACATCGAGGTCCCGCTGGGCGATCTACCCGTCCAGGCCGAGGAGTGGGAGCAGGCCGTCACCGAGATGACCGCCGAGGACGAGGAGATCGCTGAGTACGTCGCCGGTCTGGAGGCCCGCGGCGACGCCGAGATCGACGTCAACGAGGCGATGTCGAAGGTCGACGGCGACAGCCTGGCCGCGGAATTCGAACGCTATCTGCGCCGCCGGGGCCGCTAGCCGGGCGATCCGGCGGGCACGGCCCTCGGGGAACCGGGACTGCGGTCGCGGGCCTGCGATAACGTGCTGGCATGAGACTGGCACTGAGCGAGGCCGACGCCGCGTTCCGCGACGAGTTGCGCGAGTTCTTCACCACCCGGATTCCCGCCGAGATCCGCGATCGCGCACGCAACGATCAACTGCGCTATCCCGAGGACATGGTGACCACCCAGCGGATCCTCAACGAGGCCGGCCTGGCGGTGCCGAACTGGCCGGTGGAATGGGGCGGTAAGGACTGGAGCCCACTGCAGCACCAGATCTGGTCCGACGAGATGCGGCTGGCCTGCGTGCCGGAACCGCTGGCCTTCAACGCCGGAATGGTGGGCCCGGTGATCGCCCAGTTCGGCTCCCGGGAGCTCAAGGAACGGTTCCTGCCGCCCACCGCCAATCTCGACATCTGGTGGTGCCAGGGCTTTTCCGAGCCCGAGGCCGGATCGGACCTGGCCTCGCTGCGCACCACCGCGGTTCGCGACGGCGACCACTACGTCATCAACGGCCAGAAGACCTGGACGACACTGGGCCAGTACGCCGACTGGATCTTTCTGCTCGCCCGCACCGACCCCGGGGCGCCCAAGAAGCAGGCCGGCATCTCGTTCATCCTGGCGGAGATGTCCACCCCGGGCATCACCTTGCGCCCGATCAAGCTGATCGACGGCAGCTACGAGGTCAACGAGGTGTGGTTCGAGGACGTCCGGGTGCCGGCGGACCAGCTCGTCGGCGAGGAGAACGCGGGCTGGAGCTACGCCAAGTTCCTGTTGTCCAACGAACGCAACGGCATCGCCCGGGTCGGCACGTCGAAGGCGTGGCTGGCCGATGTCAAGGAGCGGGCGGCCAAGACCGCGGTAGGTGACCGGACCCTGTTAGAGGAACCGCTGTTCGCCGCCCGGGTCGCCGAGATCGAGAACGAGCTGCTGGCACTGGAACTCACCCAGCTGCGGGTCAGCGGGGACGAGGGCACCGGCAAGCCCAATCCGGCTTCGTCGATCCTCAAGCTGCGCGGCAGCCAGCTGCAGCAGGCCGTCACCGAGCTTCTGGTCGAGGTGGCCGGGTCGGACGGTCTGCCGTTCGAGGCTCCTGAGGTGCCCGACTCCCCCGCCTGGGCGCAGCACGCCGCGCCGAAATATCTCAACTACCGCAAGACCTCGATCTACGGCGGCAGTAACGAGATTCAGCGCACCATCATCTCCTCGACCATTCTGGGACTGTAACCATGAACTTCGACCTGACCGAAGAGCAGCAGCTGCTGGCCGACACCACCCGCGACCTGCTGGCGGCGAGCTATGACACCGAGAAGCGAAACAAGGTCGTCGAGTCCGAACTCGGCTGGAGCCGGGACGTCTGGGAACAACTCGCCGAGATCGGTATCTTGGGACTCGGCTTCGACGAGGACTCCGGGCCGACCGAGGTGATGGTCGTGCTGACCGAGCTCGGACGCCGGTTGGCACCGGAGCCGGTCGCCTCCGCCGCTCTGATTCCCGGGGCGATCATCGCCGCACACGGCTCCGACGACCAGCGCGCGCTACTCGATGAGGTCGCTTCGGGGGAACTTCTGCTGGCCTTCGCCCACACCGAGCCGGGCCGCCGCGACATGGCCGAATTGGCCACCCGCGCCACCGAACAGGGTGGCGAGTGGACCATCACCGGTCGCAAGAACCCGGTGCTGGCCGGTGACAGCGCCGACACGCTGATCGTCAGCGCCGGACTCCCCGGCGGCGGCAACGGTCTCTTCCTGGTCGACGCCGCGGCGGTCACCCGCCGCGGCTACCGGACCTTCGACGGGCAGCGCGGGGCCGATATCGACTTCGACGGGTCCTCCGCCCGGCCGCTGGGCGCCGGCGGCGACGCGTCGTCGGCGATCGCCGAGGCGGTGATCCGCTTCCAGTCGGCGCTGTGCGCGGAGGCGGTCGGAGCGATGGACGAGTCGCTGCGTCTGACGACCGACTACCTCAAGACCCGCAAGCAGTTCGGTGTGCCGCTCAAGACGTTCCAGACCCTCACCCAGCGCGCAGCCGATATGTATGTGTCGCTGGAACTGGCCCGCAGCATGAGCCTGTATGCCGCGGTGTGCGTGGCCGACGGTCGGTTCGATCCGGTGGTAGCGGCGCGGTGCAAGTTGCAGATCGGACGATCCGGACGGCATATCGCCCAGGAGTCCATCCAGCTGCACGGCGGCATCGGGGTGACCGCGGAGTACCCGATCGCGCACTACGCGGCGCGGCTGACCGCTATCGACCAGACCTTCGGCTCATCTAGCGACCAGCTGCGCCACCTGAGCGGGCAGGTCGGCGACTACGGGGTTGTGATGCTCTAGGCGGTCCGTACGCTCGCCGCGTCGCGGAGGGCCTCAATGGCCACGGCGAGATCCAGTCGCCGATGTGTTTCGGCAGCGGAATGACCTGCAAGACCTAAGAGTCAGCCGACCTTGACCATCTTGGGCGGCTGCCAACTGCCGTCCAGGGCCTCCGGCCTGGGCCAGTAGAGCCGCATAAACATCGTGAACGGCCCCGGGGGTGACGGCAGCCAGTTGGCTTCCCTCTCCGGGCCGGGCGAAGTGTTCTGGATGTAGAGAGTGATGCTGCCATCGGGGTTCTCGACCAGGTCGGGCAGCATCGGTGAGTTGATCAGGTACCGGTTGAGCGGGTTGTCCACCAGCAGCGACTCGGGAAGCTTGTACATCGTCACCGACCAGAACGCGTTGACCGGCGGGAGTTGCCCGGCCGGGAAGGTGAGAGTGTAGTTGTCGGCTCCGGTCAGCGGAGCACCGTCGGAGTCGGTCGTCAGGGCCGGATAGAGGGCCTCCTGCCTGGAGTTTCCGTAGATTCCGAGCACCGCGCCAGCCATGCGATACAGATAGTTGCCGTTGAGTTCTTCAGCCGTGCCGAAGAGATCACCGGCCGTCACCTTGGCGGCGTCGAACTCATCCTTCTTGAAGGTGTCGAACTCTGCCCAGGCGTCGGCCATGCCGGACTCGAAGGCCACCTGGTTCTCCGGGCTGAGCGTCTCGGAGCGGAATGTCCCGTCACCGGTCAGGCCGATCGACGCGAAACTGGCCCGCAGATCCTTCTCCGCAGGAAGCGTCGGTGCGAACTTCAACTGGAAATCGAGCAGATCGAAGAACCGCAATGAGTTCTTCTGCTCCTGGGAGCTCAGCGGGGCAGGCCAGTCGAGTGCCGGAGGCCCCGCCGGGGGTTGCTCCCCGAGGAACTCCGACAACGGCTGGGCCTTGTAGCCGGCCTGGGTCTTCACGACCCCGTCCAGGTCGTCCGGGCCGAACAGCTGGGTGCGGTAAATCACCATGTCGAAGTCGGTGGCGCTCTCGATCACCTCCCGGATGCCTTCCGGCTTCTGGCCGGTCCAGCCCGGTCCGACCAGCAGGTACGCGCCTCCTTCTGTTCCGCTGGCCCGACTGCCCAGGTAGGCAAAGTTATACGTGTAGCCGTCGATGAACTGCAGCGAGTAATAACGGTCCTTGTCGATCGGCGGGACGAACAACACCAGCGGCTCCGCACGCAGGTCGGCCCCCAGCATCGAGTACGGGGTGTCGGAGTTCGGGGTCTGCACCGCCGTGTCGGCCGGGGTGTAAACCCTCGCAACGTTGTGCACCTCGTTCCACGGTCCCTTGTACTCCGGACTGGCGGCGTCGATGAAGTACGAGTGCTGGACCCGGTAGCTGTCGACCATGGGGAAGCCGTAGATATAGGCCTCCTTGGCGATCGCACGAACCCGCTCGGGAGTCAGCGGACCGGTGGAGGATGGTGGAACCGACGAGGCGGTGCCCGCCTGGTTCTGGGTGGTCTTGCTGCCGCAGCCGACCAGAGTGGCAGCGAGCAGGAGGCCGACGAGAACGCCCCAGCGCCGCCGGCTGATCCTTTCCATCGCCGCACTTTATCCTGCGCAAACGGCCCATCGATCTCATTCGGGTACCCGGTTCCGCGGAGTGGCCACACTGGCGGCGGAATTTTGGTGGACGGCCGATTCTCATGACGACTCGCCAACGGTCTCCGCACCGGCATCGCGGAACATCGGTCGGGGAAATCCCGAGGTAGTCGCGCACTGACCGCTTTCGGGGGCGGGCGCCCCGAGACGGAACACCCCAGTGTCAGAACCGCACACCGAGGAGCGCATCGACCGCCGAGGCGACCAAGCCGGGGGCGGACGGGTCATTGCCCCCGAACTCCAGCGCGTCGGCGACCCACCCATCCACCGCGGCAAGAGCTTTCGGCGTGTCGAGGTCATCAGCCAGGTAGCGGCGCATCCGGGCGATCAGGTCGGTGGCGTCCGGGCCGGCCGGAAGGCTCGTCGCGCTGCGCCAGCGTTGCAGTCTGGTCTGCGCCTCGGCGAGCACCTCGTCGCTCCAGAACCGGTCGCTGCGGTAGTGCCCGGCCAGCAGGCCGAGGCGGATGGCGGCCGGATCCACCCCGGCGGCCCGCAATCGCGACACCAGAACAAGGTTCCCCCGGCTCTTGGACATCTTGTGCCCGTCCCAGCCGATCATTCCGGCGTGGACGTAGTGGCGGGCGAATCTCCTTTCGCCGGTGACACATTCGGCGTGCGCGGCGGAGAATTCGTGGTGCGGGAAGATCAGGTCGCTGCCACCGCCCTGGACGTCGAATCCAAAACCGATCCGGCTCAGGGCGATCGCCGCGCACTCGATGTGCCAGCCCGGTCGCCCCGGGCCGAACGGGGAGGGCCAACTGGGCTCACCCGGACGCTCGGCACGCCAGAGCAGCGCGTCGAGTGCCTGGGTCTTGCCGGGACGATCGGGATCACCGCCACGCTCGGCGAACAACCGCAGCATGGTGGCGTGGTCGTAGTTCGATTCGTAGCCGAACTGCGGCGTCACGTCAGCGCGGAAGTACACATCGGGATGATCGGCGTCGTCGACGGTGTAGGCGGCGCCCGCGGCGAGCAGTTTCTCGACCATCTCGACCACTTCGTCGATGGCCTCGGTCGCGGCGACGTAGTCGCGCGGCGGAAGGACCCGCAGTGCGGTCATGTCCTCGCAGAACAGCCGGGTCTCCCGCGCACCGAGATCGCGCCAGTCCACACCGTCGCGTTCGGCCCGTTCGAACAGCGGATCGTCGACGTCGGTGATGTTCTGCACGTAGTGCACCCGGTGACCGTTGTCCAGCCACACGCGCTGCGCCAGGTCGAAGGCGAGATACGTCGCCGCATGGCCCAGATGGGTGGCGTCGTAGGGGGTGATGCCGCAGACGTACATGGTCGCGGTCCGACCGGGAGCGGTGGGGCGAACCTGCCGGTCGGCGCTGTCGTAGAGCCGAAGCTGCGGCCCCCGGCCGGGCAGCCCGGGGACCTCGACACTGGGCCAGGGCCGCATCAGCTCACCGCCCACATCGCCTCGAGCAGTACCCCGGCGATCTCGGGGCGGCACATCAGCAGATCGGGTAGGTAGGGATCGGGCCGGTTGTAGCGCAGCGGCGAACCGTCCAACCGGGTGGCGTGCAGCCCCGCGGCCTGCAGGACACCGGCGGGTGCGGCGGAGTCCCACTCCCATTGCCCCCCCGCGTGGATGTAGGCGTCGGCGTCGCCCCTGACCACGGCCATGGCCTTGGCCCCCGCCGAACCCATCCGCACGAACTCGATGTCGAGCCGGTCGCGCAGTCGCCAGAGCACCGCCGGCGGCCGGTTGGCGCTGGCGGTGATGCGGATCGGCCCGCTGCGCAAAGCCGGGGGCGCCGAGACGGTGTCGCTGCGATGCACCTCGCCGAGGGCGGGCAGCGCCACGGCGGCGTCGGTGATGGCCCCGTCCGGTCCGCCGATGCGCTGCCATAGCGCCACGTGCACCGCCCAGTCCTGGCGCCGCGGGGTGGAGAACTCCCGGGTGCCGTCGAGCGGGTCGATGATCCAGACGCGGTCGGAGCGCAACCGCCTCAGGTCGTCGTGGGCCTCCTCGGAGAGCACCGCGTCACCCGGGCGCTCGGCCCGCAGGCGGTCGATGAGCAGGGCGTTGGCCCGCACGTCGCCGGCGTCGCCGAGGGCCGGCGGAAAGTCATGCCCGACCTCGTCGCGGACCGCGAGCAGCAGTCGGCCGGCCTGCTCGGCCAGATACGCCGCGAGCTCGGCATCGGTGCGACCCACCCCGCCAGTATCACCGAATCGCCGTCGCCGTCGCTCGCTGCCCCTGCCCACCGGGGTAGATTTTCGGCATGCGTGTCGCGCTCACTGCGGTAACCCTGGCGGCCGTCGCCGCCACCTGCGCCACCGGCTGCAGTGCCGCCGAGCCCTCGGATCGGCTGACCGGCACGACATGGCGCCTGCTCAACATCGAGTCGATGACCAGCGAAGCGCCGGGCACCAGCATCGAGGATCCCGCGGAGTACACGGTGACGTTCGGCCAAGACGGCAAGGCTGGCTTCCGCGTCGACTGCAACCGCGGCAACTCAAGCTGGTCCGCCGATCCTCTCGTCGGCGATTCCGGGAAGCTGAGCTTCGGGCCGATCGCGCTCACCCGGATGATGTGCCCGCAACCGTCGGTGGATACCGAGGTCGCCAAGGCGCTGGGCCTGGCGCGCGGCTACCTGTTCTCCGACGGCCGGCTGCATCTGTCGCTGGAAGCCGACGGCGGCATCATGCACTTCGAGCCGCAGCCAGACCAGCAGTAGCAGCAGACACCGTCAAAAGGCCGGCCAGGGCAGCGGGCTGCCGCCGGCGGGAACGGGCATCACCGGATCCTCGATCAGCCCGCGGACACGGTCGCACAGCGCCTCCACCTCCGCAGCGGTGACGTGTTCGCGCAACCGCCCGCCCAGCCGGCCATGAAGCTCATCCTCCAGGGCCCTCACCGCGGCGAGGTCCCCGTCGTCGATCGGCTTGCCGGCCCACCCCCACAGCACGGTGCGCAGTTTGTCGTAGACGTGCAGCGAGATCCCGTGGTCCACCGCGTACACCCGGCCGTCGGAGCCGGACAGGATATGCCCACCCTTGCGGTCGGCGTTGTTGACGATCACGTCGAACACCGCCATCCGCCTGAGACGAGGGTCGTCGGCATGCACCAGCATCACCTCGCCACCGGAGTGGTCGTAGGCGCGCAGCACGGCCAGATAGCCCGCCGGAACGTCGTCCGCCGGGCACAGGTCCACCAGTTCTCGGCCTTGGGCACCGGGCTGTTCCACCCACAGTTGCACCATGCCCGGTCCGGCGGGACCGTCACGCATCACCGTGTGCGGCACGATGTCCCAGCCCAGCGCTTGGGAAATGAGGAAGGCCCCGACTTCACGCCCGGCCAGTGTGCCGTCCGGGAAGTCCCATAGCGGTCGTTCTCCGGCGACCGGCTTGTAGACGCACTGCACCGTGGCGCCGTCCAGGTCGGCCTCGCAGAGGAAGGTGGCGTTACTCGCCGCGCGAATGCGCCCTAGGACGGTCAGATCGCCGTGTGACAGCACATGACGCGGATCGTCGGGCCCGGTCACGAGTCGGGTTCGTCCCCGGGATGGCCGGCGTCCTCGGACAGACCTCCGCGGCGGTAACCGTTGGTGCGCATACACAGATGACCCTGCGGGTCCAGGGGTTCGTCGCAGAGCGGACAGGGTGGACGCCCTGCGGAGATGACCCGCTGTGAACGGGCGGCGAACTGCTGGGCCGATTCCGGGGACAGAAAGACCCGCACCGCGTCGGGACCCTCTTCGGCATCGTCGAGGATGACCGACGAGTCGAAGGCGGTGTCGCTGACGGCGAGCAGTTCGACCACCACATTCTCGGCTTCGGCGTCCCAACCCAGCCCCATCGTCCCCACCCGGAACTCCGCCTCGATCGGGGTGAGCAGCGGGCTGAGGTCGGTGACGTCGGATTCCGGTGGCAGCGGGGTCCCGAACCGGCGGTTGACCTCCGCCAGCAGCGCCCCGATCCGCTCGGCCAGGACGGCCACCTGCTGTTTTTCCAGCATGACCGAAACCACCCGGTTGTCATGGACCGCCTGCAGGTAGAAGGTCCGGTTTCCGGGCTGGCCAACAGTCCCGGCGACGAATCGGTCGGGTGTGCGGAAGACGTGGATTGCGCGGGCCATGGTCACCTCCAAAGTACCGATACGGACCGATCCGGCCGGCCGATTCAGTCCGTCGAGCCGCCAACCACCGCGTCACCACCGGAACCCGGCACGTCCGGCGGCGGCGCCGTCAGGACTGAGGCCAGCCGCGCACCGGTGTGGTTGACGTGCAGGACGAAGGGGCGCAGCTTGGTGTAGCGGATCACGCTCATCGAGGCCGGGTCGGCGGTGATCCGCTGAAAACTGTCCAGGTGGGCGCCGAGCGCGTCCGCGACGACCGCCTTGATCACGTCCCCGTGAGTACAGGCCACCCACAACGTGTCGCCCCCGTGCTCCGCGGCCAGCCGGCGGTCGTGTTCGCGCACCGCGGCCACGGCCCGGGCCGCGACCTGGGCCAGGCCCTCACCCTCGGGGAACACCGCCGCGCTGGGCTGCTGCTGGACGACCGACCACAGCGGCTCGGCGACGAGTTCGCTCAGCGCCCGTCCGGTCCAGGCCCCGTAGTCGACCTCGGCGAGTCGCTCGTCGACGATCGGCTCGAGTTCCAGCGCCGAGGCCAGCGGTTCGAGGGTGCGCCGGCAGCGCAGCAGCGGTGACCGGACCAGCGCCTTGATCGGCATTCCGGCCAGCCGTTCGACCAGTTCCGCGGCCTGTCCCAGGCCCTTGTCGTCGAGATCCACGCCCTCTGTGCGGCCAGCCAGGGTGTGCGCGGTGTTGGACACCGAGCGGCCGTGGCGCAACAGGATGACGGTCACCGAGCCGACCTCACGTGGCCGCCACCACCCCGGTGGCCAGCAGGGCCATCACGGTCAGCGACAGGATCACCCGGTAGCCGACGAACCAGTACATGGCGTGATTGGTCAGGAAGCGCAGCAACCAGGCGACCGCGGCGAATCCGATGACGAAGGTGATGACCACCGATACCGCCAGCTGCGCACCGGTAGCGCTCATCCCCTCACTGACCGGGTGGAAAGCATCGGGCAGCGAGAACAACCCGGAGGCGAACACCGCCGGGATGGCGAGCAGGAAGCCGAATCTGGCCGACAGCGGGCGGTCCAGCCCGAGTGCCAGCCCGGCACTGATGGTGGCGCCGGAGCGTGATACCCCGGGCACCAGGGCGAGACACTGCGCCAGACCGACCAGGAGCCCATCGCGCCAGGTCAGTTGGGCCAGGTGACGGTCCTGCCGGCCGTAGTACTCCGCGGCGGCGATCACGGCCGAGAACACCAGCATGGCGGTGGCCACGATCCAGAGGTTGCGCACGTCGGAGCGGATGGCGTCCTTGAAAGCGAATCCGATCACCCCGATCGGGATCGACCCGATGATGACGTACCAGCCCATCCGGTAGTCCACGTTGTCGCGGTGCGCCCGCACCAGCAGCCCCCGGAACCAGGCCTTCGCGATGCGGACGATGTCACGGCCGAAATAGACCAGCACCGCAGCCTCGGTTCCCAGCTGCGATACCGCGGTGAACGACGCGCCCGCATCGCCGGAGAAGAACACCCGAGACACGATCGCCAGGTGGCCAGACGATGAGATGGGTAGGAACTCGGTCAAGCCCTGCACGATCGAGAGGACCACGACCTGCAACCAGGACATCGGCGTCACATCCACGCGCTGACCGTACCCGCGCCGGATTACCCCGATGCAGTCAGCGTTGCGCTGCGGCGACGGCGACCACGTCGCGAACGGCGGCGCACAGGCTGCGGGCGTCGTCGACGTCGATATCGAGCAGACCGCGACTGGCCGTGGCCACCATCTCTTCGGGCAGCGGCACGGGCCCGGACAGCCTGGGGCGGTAGATCTCGACCACCAATTCACCGTGGTGGACGTGAAACGAGAAGCTGCGACCGTCGCCGAGGTGGCCGAATCCACTGGCGAACGGGCCGGTGGCGACGTCTTCGATGACGAATTCAGATTCGTTGGACTGCGAGGCGGGCGCCAACGTCATAAGTCCACCATAACGCCGCTTACGCCCCGGTGGGGGCGAACCGCCCCGTTGCCCGGCCTGTCAGGCGCCTAGAATCCGTTTTCGGGCCGATTCCGGACGTCCCGGAACCGACTCGATCCCGCTTGATCTGCGCGACCGACACTCCGGGGGCTTTGTTGCCACAGCACGCACGCCGTCTGACGGTCGGCGGACTGACGACGGGATTGCTGCTGGTTATCGCGGTCATCGGCGGATGCTCGTCGAACCCCATCGACCTCGCTCCCCCGACCATCGAACCGGCCCGCCCCGCGGCCTCCCCGCCGACCAGCAGCGCCCCGGCCGGGCAGGTGCTGCCGATGGCCGGGCGACCGGAGGCCGCGATCACCGACGGGGCCACCGGATCCCTGGTGGTCCTGACCGCCGGGCCGGAAGCCGGGTCGCCGGCCACACTGGTCCTCGTCGACGGTTCCGGCACACCGCGAACCCTGAGGCTGCCCGGCCCGGCCACGGCGGTCACCGGCGACGGGCGCGGGACGGTGTACGCGGCGACCAGGGGCGGCATCTTCACCGTTGAGCTCGCCGGTGGCCGCATCGACCGCGCAACGATCGACGGGGCGGACGGAACCGACTTCACCGCCATCGCCCGGCGTGCCGACGGCCGGCTGGTACTGGGCAGCGCCGACGGTGTCGCCTACACGCTGGCCGCCGACCGCAGGGTGGCCGAAAAGGCCGACATCTTCGCGCGGGTGGACGCCATCGCCACCCAGGGCGACTACGCCGTCGTCCTGGACCGGGCGCAGACCTCGGTCACCGCGCTGAACCCGGACGGCTCGGCCGGACTGGCGCTGCGCGCCGGACTGGGCGCGACCACCATGACCGCCGATCCCGCGGGACGGATCCTGGTCACCGACACCCGCGGCGGGCAGTTGCTGGTGTTCGGCGTCGATCCGCTGATCGAACGTCAGGCCTACCCGGTGGGCGGCTCTCCCTACGGGGTGGCCGGGTCGAGCGGCCTGGTCTGGGTTTCACAGACGGCGACCAACACCGTGGTTGGCTACGATCTGGCTACCGGCATCCCCGTGGAGAAGGTGCGTTATCCGACCGTGCGGCAACCAGACTCACTGGCCTTCGATGAGGCGTCCGGCACCTTGTACGTGGTGTCGGGCTCCGGCGCGGGGGTGCAGGTGATCCGCGACGCGGGAACCGGGCGATGAGCACCGCGCACCGGGGACGGATGCCCGCCGCCTGGGAGATGGACCTCGCCGGTGACAAATCCGGCGACTACGAGTGGATCCCGCTGCGGCTGCCGCCGGACGTGACCCGCGTCAGCGCCTCCACCCGGCTGTCCATCGAAGCCGAGTACCGGGGCTGGGAACTGACCCGGGTGCGCCTCTACACCGACGGCAGCAGGCGGGTTCTGCTGCGGCGCAAGAAAACCCGCCCCGGGGACAGCCCGGGCACGACCGATCAGCCGGGACCGTGATCTACGACGCGGTGCGCCGGGCCCTGTTCATGGCTCCCCCCGAACGCATCCACACCCTGGTGTTCGCCGCGCTGCGCGGAGCCACCGCCACCGAGGCCACCCGCCGGCCGCTGCGCAAGGTGCTGGCACCACACGATCCGATCCTGGCCAACACGGTCTTCGGCGTGCGCTTCGCCGGGCCGCTCGGCCTGGCCGCCGGTTTCGACAAGGACGGGCTGGGCCTATCCGGCTGGGGCGCATTGGGGTTCGGCTACGCCGAGGTGGGCACCGTCACCGCGCGGCCGCAGCCGGGCAACCCCGAACCCAGGCTCTTTCGGCTGCGCGAGGACCGCGCGCTGCTCAACCGGATGGGCTTCAACAACCACGGCGCCGGGCAGCTGGCGTCGCGGCTGGCCCGACACCGGCCCGACGTCCCAATCGGGGTGAACATCGGCAAGTCCAAGGTGACCCCGCCCGAGCGCGCCGCCGAGGACTACGCGTCCAGCGCCCGGCTGCTCGGGCCGCTGGCGAGCTATCTGGTGGTCAACGTCAGCTCCCCCAACACCCCCGGGCTGCGCGATCTGCAGGCCGTCGAATCGCTGCGCCCGATTCTGGGTGCCGTGCTGGCCCAGACCACCACCCCGGTGCTGGTCAAGATCGCCCCGGACCTGTCGGACGCCGACGTCGACGCGGTCGCCGACCTCGCGGTCGAACTGGGCCTGGCCGGCATCGTCGCCACCAACACCACGGTGTCCAGGGCTGGCCTGCGAACCCCCGACGTCGAGGATCTCGGGCCGGGCGGCATCTCTGGCCCGCCGGTGGCACGGCGCGCGCTGGAGGTGCTGCGCCGGCTCTACGCCCGGGTGGGCGACCGGCTGGTGCTGATCGGGGTGGGCGGTATCGAGACGCCCGAGGACGCCTGGGAGAGGATCACCGCCGGGGCCACCCTGCTGCAGGGGTACACCGGGTTCGTCTACGGCGGCGGACTGTGGGCCAAGCACATTCACGACGGGGTCGCCGAGCGGTTGCGCGCCGGCGGGTTCACCAGCCTGCAGCAGGCCGTCGGCAGCGCCTCCCCCTCTCCCCGCGACCCCTCTTCCCCGCGAGCAGACGTAAAGGACCCCTAGACGACGGCGTGTCCGGGTCCTTTGCGTCTGCTCGCCGGGAGAGGGGCGGACTACCTCTGCTCGTAGGTGCCGTGGATGACGGCGCGGGCGATGGACTTCATGAACAGGTTGAAGCCCAGGTAGGCCGGGCTGGCATCCTCCGGGAGGTCGAGCTTCTCGACGCTGACGGCGTGCACCGCGACGAAATACCGGTGATACCCGTGACCGGCGGGCGGGGCGGCGCCGATGTAGCGGCGCATCCCGGCGTCGTTGACCAGCGTGAGCGCTTCGCCCGGCAGCACCGACCCGTCACCGACACCGGCGGGCAGTTCGGTCACGGTCGCCGGCAGGTTGGCCACCGCCCAGTGCCAGAAGCCCGAGGCTGTCGGGGCGTCCGGGTCGAAGACGGTCACCGCGAAGCTGCGGGTCTCCTCGGGAAAGCCCGACCAGCTCAGCTGCGGTGAGACGTCCTCGCCGCCGGCACCCATGATCCCGCTGACCTGTGCCATCTTCAGCGGCTCGCCATCGGTGATGTCGGCGCTGGACAACGCGAAACCGGGCAGTTTCGGCAGGAAATCGTAAGGGTTGTACGGAAAGGCCATGGCTCAGTCCCTCTCAGATCGTGCGGGTCAGCAGTTCTTCAGAAAATGCTCGAGCACCCGGGCGCCGAACTCCAGGGCGTCGGTGGGCACCCGCTCGTCGACACCGTGGAACAGTGCCGAGAAGTCCAGGTCCGGCGGGAGTCGCAACGGGGCGAAACCGAAGCACCTAATCCCAAGACGGGCAAAGGCTTTGGCGTCGGTTCCGCCCGACAGCATATAGGGGACGGTACGCGCGTCGGGATCAAGTTCGAGCAGCGCGCCGTTCATCGCGTCCACCAGAGCGCCATCGAAACTTGTTTCATACGAGGGTAGTTCGGAGATCCACTCCCGGGTCACGTCGGGACCGATGAGCTCGTCGACCTCGCGCTCGAACGCCTCCTGTCGGCCCGGCAGCACCCGGCAGTCCACCACCGCCTCTGCGGTGGCCGGGATGACGTTGGCCTTGTAGCCGGCCTTGAGCATGGTCGGGTTGGCGGTGTCGCGCAGGGTCGCGCCCAGCATCCGCGCCATCGGCCCCAGTTTGGTGAGCGCGCCCTCCAGATCGTCGGCGTCGAGGCTCAGGCCGGTCTCCTCGGACACCGCGGCGAGAAAGGCCGCGACCGTGTCGGTGAGCACCAGCGGGAACTCATGTGAGCCCAGCCGGGTCACCGCCCGTGCGATGGTGGTGACGGCGTTGTCGTCGTGGACCATCGAGCCGTGTCCGGCGCGACCGCGTGCGCTCAGCCGCATCCACAGCAGGCCCTTCTCGGCGGTCTCGATGAGGTAGAGCCGACGCTCCCCACCGTCGCGGCGCGGCACGGTGACCGAGAAGCCGCCCACCTCGCCGATCGCCTCGCTGACGCCGGCGAACAGATCCGGCCGGTTGTCGACCAGCCACTGCGCCCCGTACTTGCCGCCGTGCTCCTCGTCGGCGACGAAGGCGAACACCAACTCGCGCGGCGGGGTTATGCCCGCGCGTTTGAAGTGACGGGCGACGGCCAGCATCATCCCGCACATATCCTTCATGTCGACCGCGCCGCGACCCCAGACGTAACCGTCGGACACCGCTCCGGAGAACGGGTGCACACTCCAGTCGGCGGCCTCGGCCGGCACCACATCGAGATGGCCGTGGACCAGCAGCGCCCCGCGCGTCGGATCGGATCCGGCAAGCCGGACGAAGACGTTGGCCCGGCGGGGGTCACCGGATTCAACGTATTCGGGCTGATAGCCCACCTCGCGCAATTGCTCGGCCACCCACCGGGCGCATTCCGCCTCGCCCTTGGTGGTCGCCGGATCCCCGGTATTGGAGGTGTCGAAGCGGATCAACGCGCTGACGAGTTCGACGACCTCGTCGACCGGAGAAGTCACCCCCCTTTCCTACCATTGCCCCGAATCCCAGCGCAGGACCCGAGGTCGTTACCACATTTTTAACTCGAACCACATTTACAACACGCCCAACATGGGGTTCCATTTATCCGATGACGACTTACCCCGTGACCGCTCGGGTACCCGCGATCGCCGCGCTGCTGTGCCTGACCGCGACCGGCTGCGCCGTCACGACCCATGGCACCGCGATGCCGGTGGCGGCCCCACCCAGCGCAACGGCCGAGACGCTGCCCAGCCTGATGCTGCCGGCCGCCGACGTCGGCTCGGCCCTGTCCGGATCGGCCCTGTCCGGATCGGGACTGTCCGGCCCCGATGTCGTCGTCACCCGCGATGTGAGCGCCCCGTGGGACGACAGCGCGCATGTGACCGAGTCCACGGGCTGCCTGGCCCTGGCCGGCGCCGCCCAGCGCGCGGTCTACGCCGACAGCGGCTGGACCGCACTGCACGGTCAGGTGCTCCGGGAGCCCCCAACGGCCCAGTGGGCGCATTTCGCCACCCAGGCGGTGGTGCTGTTCCCCACCGCCGAAGCGGCCGGCGACTTCTTCGCCCGGTCCCGACAGAGCTGGGCCGGTTGCGCCGACCGGGAGATGACCTACCCGCAGCAACTGGTCGGCGACCAGGTGTGGTCGATCGGCCCGGTCACCGTCGACCGCGACATGATGGCGGTGTCCCGCACCCAGCGCAGCCCGGAGCGCTGGTCATGTCAGCGCGCGCTGACCGTGCGTGGCAACACCGCGGTCGACGTAGAGGCCTGCGATCTCGACGGACCCACGTCGGCGGCCACCGTGATCGCCCGCGCCATCACCGACCGATTGCCCAGCACATAAGCCCCCGACGGGCTGGGTTTGGGCCGACGCGTACCGATCCGTTAGCCTTAAGCGCCCATCGCGGGTGATTTCTCAGGTCCGAGTGGCGGAATGGCAGACGCGCTAGCTTGAGGTGCTAGTGCCCTATTAACGGGCGTGGGGGTTCAAGTCCCCCCTCGGACAC
>JAGQTO010000026.1:0-1274 GCA_020439025.1 Mycobacterium sp.
TGGGAGGTGAGGACAATGTCGAAAACGACAGTGTCAAGAAACACAAAGCGGAGCACCCGGAAACCGGTCCATCGCATTCGCACCGATGAGCAGATTCCCGGCGAGATGATGAAGTACACCGCCGTTGTCCCCGGACTTGCGCTGGCCGCGGTCGGCATTCTGGGACTGGCGTTCAGTCTCCATCTGTTCGCCGTGGGGAACACCGGCGACGGGGCGCTGGCGGCGGCCGTCACGGCGCTGATCGGGACGGCCGCGGCAGTGTGGCTGGCCGTCGAGCACCGCCGCGAGGTGCACCGGCGCCATTAACTGCGGATCTCAGTAGCTGCGGATCAGCGAGATCAGCCGCTCCTTGTTCAGCCCGGAGTAGCCGGAAATGCCCAGTTGCCGGGCCCGCTTCTTGAGTTCGGCGACCGTCCACCCCTCGTAGGCACAGGAACGGCTGGGGCGGAAATAGCGGATGTCGCCGTAGTGGGTATCGCTGGGGCGGGTGGCGGCCATGCTGCTGTTGAGCATCGGTACCTCCTTGGGGCTGGACTTTCGGCTGGATCGTCGCCATCAGCCCTGTACCCGCCGGTGCGGTGCGCTCAAACCTACGATTGCGGATCAGCGGAAATCGTCTTCGCCGGCGTCCTCGACGGCCTGGTGCTGTTCCTGCCAGTCCGGGGCGTCGGCCTCCAGTGGCGGGCTGTCCTCGTCCCGCAGCGGCGCCTGTTCATCGTCCCCGGCCAGGGGCCGGGACTGCTCGACGGCATCGTCGATCGGGACGTCATCGGGGACGGACTCGGGGCTGGTCATGATTCGCCAACATACCGGCACCACCGCCGCCTGGCTGTGTCATGTTTGGCCGACCGTGTCCAACGGGTATATGTCTGCACCGTGACGACCTCCCCGGGCTGGAGTACTGTCGGCGCGATGATGGCGGGAGGCTCCATGACGGACGGCGTGCACCGCCGGGCCGCGCAGCGCAGCCCTGCCGCCATCGAACTCAGGGTCGCGGCCCGGTTGGAAAACCTGGCGTTGCTGCGCACCATGGTCGTGGCCGTCGGAACGTTCTCCGACCTGAATCTCGACGCCGTCTCCGACCTGCGGTTGGCTGTTGACGAGGCCTGCACTGCGCTGATCGGATCGGCCACCAATGAGGCCATGCTGGAGGTGGTCGTCGATCCCCGGAAAGACGTGGTCGTGGTCGAGGCGTGGACCACTTGCGACGCCCGCGACGAGGTCGTCTCCGAGGGCAGTATCAGCTGGCATGTGCTCAGCTCACTGACCGACGA
>JAGQTO010000026.1:1409-1597 GCA_020439025.1 Mycobacterium sp.
CCTCCGAATACGCCGACGTTCCGGACATGTTCCGCGAACTGGGTAAGGCCGATCCCGACTCAGAGGAATTCCGCCGGCGGCGCGACCGCATCATCGAGCGCTGCCTGCCGCTGGCCGATCACATCGCCCGCAGGTTCGAGGGCCGCGGGGAGTCCCGCGACGACCTGACACAGGTGGCGCGGGTCGGG
>JAGQTO010000026.1:1706-2068 GCA_020439025.1 Mycobacterium sp.
AAGGTGCCGCGGCGGCTCAAGGAACTGCACCTGCGTCTGGGCGCGGCCACCTCGGAACTCTCCCAGCGGCAGGGCCGGGCGCCGACGGCCACCGAACTGGCCGCCGAACTCGGCATGGACCGCCAGGAGGTCGTCGAGGGTCTGGTCGCCGGCAGTTCGTACAACACCCTGTCGATCGACAGCGGCGGCGGCGACGAGGACGCCCCAGCCATCGTCGACACCCTCGGTGAGGTCGATCGCGGCCTGGAGCGCATCGAGAACCGCGAGTCGCTGCGTCCGCTGCTGGCTGCCCTGCCCGAACGGGAGCGCACGGTATTGATGTTGCGGTTCGTCGAGTCGATGACCCAGACCCAGATCGCCGA
>JAGQTO010000026.1:2133-4954 GCA_020439025.1 Mycobacterium sp.
GATCAGCTGTAGGTGGCCCGCAGGTAGCGGCGGACCGCCTCGGCGCCGGCCAGGGCCGCCGACCGCTCGCCGCTGGCAGTGATTTCATGGCTCTCCGGGTCCACCGCGATCTCGGCATGAACCTCGCCGGTGACCGGCTCGCAGACGTCCCACCCGCGGTCGTAGCGGCCGCGTAGATACCAGGCCCCGGCGTTGATATCGGGGCTGGCGGGCATCACTTGATCTCGGCGAGCACTGTGCCCTGGGTGATGGCGGCCCCGGCCTCGACGGCCAGGCCGGTGATCACACCGTCCTTGTGCGCGGTCACCGGGTTCTCCATCTTCATGGCTTCCAGCACCACCACCAGGTCGCCGGTGCTGACCGTCTGGCCCTCCTCGACGGCGACCTTGACGACGGTGCCCTGCATGGGGGCGGTCACCGCGTCACCGGAAGCAGCCGCGGCGTTGTTCGCTCCACGCTTGCGGGCCTTGGGCTTCTTGCGGATGACGCCGGGCTCGGCGGCGCCGCCGTTGCCCAATGCCAGGTCGCCCGGCAGGGAGACCTCCAGGCGGCGGCCGCCCACCTCCACGATGACCGTCTGGCGCGGCTGGGCCTCTTCCTCGTCGACCGCGCCGCCGCCGGTGAACGGCTCCACCTGGTTGTCCCACTCGGTCTCGATCCAGCGGGTGTGCACGGTGAACCCGTCCTCGTCGCCGATGAAGGCCGGGTCGGCCACGATCGCGCGGTGGAACGGGATGACCGTCGCCAAGCCCTCGACGTGGAACTCGTCGAGCGCACGGCGGGCGCGTTGCAGCGCCTCGGTGCGGTTCGCGCCGCTGACGATCAGCTTGGCCAGCATCGAGTCGAACTGGCCGCCGATCACCGAACCCGCCACGACGCCCGAGTCCAGTCGCACACCGGGGCCGGTGGGCGCGTCGAAGCGGTTCACCGGGCCGGGGGCGGGCAGGAATCCGCGACCGGCGTCCTCGCCGTTGATCCGGAACTCGATGGAGTGCCCGCGCGGGGCAGGGTCCTCGGTGATGTCGAGGCGCTCGCCGTTGGCGATGCGGAACTGCTCGCGGACCAGGTCGATGCCCGAGGTCTCCTCGGTGACCGGATGCTCCACCTGCAGACGGGTGTTCACCTCGAGGAAGGAGATCAGACCGTCCTGACCGACCAGGTACTCCACGGTGCCGGCCCCGTAGTAGCCGGCCTCCTTGCAGATCCGCTTGGCCGACTCGTGGATCTCGGCGCGCTGGGCATCGGTGAGGAAGGGCGCGGGGGCCTCCTCGACCAGTTTCTGGAACCGTCGCTGAAGCGAGCAGTCACGGGTGCCGGCGACCACGACGTTGCCGTGCTGGTCGGCGATCACCTGGGCCTCGACGTGGCGCGGCTTGTCCAGGTAGCGCTCGACGAAGCACTCACCCCGGCCGAACGCGGCGACCGCCTCCCGGGTGGCCGACTCGAACAGTTCGGGAATCTCCTCGATGGTGCGGGCCACCTTCATCCCGCGCCCGCCGCCGCCGAAGGCCGCCTTGATGGCGATCGGCACGCCGTACTCGCGGGCGAAGGCCACCACCTCGTCGGCGTCCTTCACCGGGTCGGGGGTGCCGGGAACCAGCGGAGCCTGCGCGCGGGCGGCGATGTGGCGGGCGGTCACCTTGTCACCCAGATCACGGATGGACTGCGGGCTGGGTCCGATCCAGATCAGCCCGGCGTCGATGACGGCCTGGGCGAAGTCGGCGTTCTCGGAGAGGAAGCCGTAACCGGGGTGGATCGCGTTGGCGCCGGACTTCTCCGCGGCGTCGAGGATCTTGCCGAAGTCCAGATAGGACTCCGCCGAGGTCTGGCCGCCCAGGGCGAACGCCTCGTCGGCCAGTGCGACGTGCGGGGCGTCGGCGTCCGGTTCGGCATAGACCGCGACACTGCCCAGACCGGCGTCCTTGGCCGCCCGGATGACCCGGACCGCGATCTCGCCGCGGTTGGCGACAAGGACCTTGGAAATGGTGGGCACTGCGCCTCCTGGTGGACTCTAAGAACCGGCTTATAAGTTCGCAGAGGAGTCTAGATCGTGACGGTGGCGGCGCATCGGCCAGACCGCCCGTTTTCTTGAACTCGGGCATCGGTCGAGAGGTTAAGCTCAGCGGGCGCAGTTCGCGTTGTTGTTCCTGCGACGGACGGAGACGACGACGAACGGTCAGGTGCCGCGGTTGATTCTCGCGGGGTTGCTCGGTGGGGCTTTCCTCGGTCTGGGTGCGGACCTGGCGCGTGCCGACCCTGCGCCGTCCCCGGGCGAGCCGATGCCACCGGCGTACGAGGACCCGCCGCCGCCACCACCACCGCCGGAACTCGTGGGTCAGGGCTTGACTCAGCATGGGTGGGACCTGTTCTTCCCGAAATGCTGGCCGCCGTGGGAACCGCCGGGAGCGCCGGCCCCGCCACCGGGGCTTCCGCGTTTCAACATTTGGACGGAAGTCCAGTACTCGCCCTGCCCAGCTCCGCCGCCCCCACCACCGGGGCAGCCCTATCCGGAGTTACCGGCGCCGCCACTGGCCAATCCATGGTGCGGACCGGCCGACGTGAGGAACTCCCTGTGCGTCCCCGGCGAGGCCTTTTACAGCCGAGTGGTACCACCGGGGTATTACGGGCCGCCGAGCTGGTACCCCGAGATCGGGGTACCGCTGTTCATGCCACCCTAGGTCCGCAGCCGCCTTTTGATCCGGGTGAGCATGGCCGACATGCCGCGCAGCCGAAGCGGGCTGATCAGCTTCGCCAGTCCCAGATCGGAGTAGAAGTCGTCGGGCACGTCGAGGATGTCGGTGGCGGGCTGCCCGTCCAGGCC
>JAGQTO010000222.1 GCA_020439025.1 Mycobacterium sp.
GCGGGGGCGTCGGTGAGCGGGTCCACCCCGCCACCGGACTTGGGGAAGGCGATGACGTCACGAATGGAGTCCGCGCCGAACAGCAGTGCGACGATCCGGTCCCAGCCGAAGGCGATCCCGCCGTGCGGCGGCGCCCCGAAGGTGAAGGCCTCCAACAGGAATCCGAACTTCTCGGCGGCTTCAGCGGAGTCGATCCCCATCACGGCGAACACCCGCTCCTGGATGTCGCGGCGATGGATGCGGATCGACCCGCCGCCGATCTCGTGGCCGTTGCAGACGATGTCGTAGGCGTCGGCCAGCACCGTTCCCGGATCGCTGTCCAGGGCGGCCTCGTGCTCGGGTTTGGGCGCGGTGAAGGCGTGGTGCACCGCCGTCCAGGCCCCCGACCCCACGGCAACGTCCCCGGCCGCGGTGGCGTCGTCTGCCGGTTCGAACAGCGGCGGGTCGACGATCCACACGAACGCCCAGGCCTGCGGGTCGATCATGTCCAGCCGCCGGGCGATCTCGCCGCGGGCGGCGCCCAGCAGCGCCCGCGACGCCTTGATCGGACCGGCCGCGAAGAACACGCAGTCCCCGGGCTTGGCGCCGACGTGGGCTGCCAGCCCCTCGCGTTCGGCCTCCGAGAGGTTCTTGGCCACCGGACCGGCTAACGTGCCGTCCTCCCCGATGAGCACGTAGGCCAATCCCCTGGCGCCGCGCTGCTTGGCCCACTCCTGCCAGCCGTCCAGGGTCCGGCGCGGCTGGGAGGCGCCGCCCGGCATCACGACCGCGCCGACATAAGGCGCCTGGAACACCCGGAACGGGGTGTCGGCGAAATACTCCGTGCACTCCACGAGTTCCAGGCCGAAGCGCAGGTCCGGCTTGTCCGAGCCGAACCGGCGCATGGCATCGGCATAGGTCATCCGTGGGATGGGCCGGGGCAGGTCGTATCCGATCAGCGCCCACAGCGCTGCCAGGGTCTCCTCAGCGACCGCGATGACATCGTCGGCGTCGACAAAGCTCATCTCCACGTCGAGTTGGGTGAATTCCGGCTGGCGGTCGGCGCGGAAATCCTCGTCTCGGTAGCACCGGGCGATCTGGTAGTAGCGCTCCATACCGCCGACCATCAGCAACTGCTTGAACAGCTGGGGGCTCTGCGGCAGCGCGTAGAACGAGCCGGGCTGCAGCCGGGCGGGCACCAGGAAGTCGCGCGCGCCTTCCGGCGTGGACCGGGTCAGTGTCGGCGTCTCGATCTCGACGAAGTCGTGGCCGGCCAGCACCGAACGGGCGGCGGCATTGACCCGCGACCGCAGCCGCAGCGCGTCACCGGGCCCGCCGTCCCGGCGCATGTCTAGGTAGCGGTGCCGCAGCCGGGCCTCCTCGCCCGCGGGCTCATCGAGTTGGAACGGCAGCGGGGCGCTCTCCCCAAGCACCGTCAGCGAGGTCGCGTTGACCTCGACCTCCCCCGTGGCGATATCAGGGTTGGCGTTGCCCTCCGGGCGGATCTCCACGGCGCCCTCGACCGCGACGCAGAACTCGGCCCGCAACCGGTGCGCGGACGTAAGCACATCGGCGTCACGGAACACCACCTGGGCCACGCCCGAATGGTCGCGAAGATCGATGAAGATCACTCCGCCGTGGTCCCGGCGACGGGCAACCCACCCGGAGAGGGTGACGGTCCGGCCGGCGTCGGAGGATCGCAACGAACCGGCGGCATGACTGCGCAGCAATGGAACTCCTCGGACGGGTCATGGACGGCCTGGCGTGCTGGGCCGGGTGAAGACGCCGGGTGAAGTCTAGGGAGTGCGCGGTCCGCCGCGACGACCGCCACCTCCAATCAGGCGATTGTGGCAAGCTTGATCGGGCGGCTCGCCGGAGGTCGGCGGCAACATCTCGAGGAGCGCGGATGACCTTCAACGAGGGCATGCGGATCGACACCAGCACCACGTCAACCGGAGGCGGCGCCGGACGGGGCATCGCGATCGGCGGGGGGTTCGGCGGCCTGGCGATCGTGCTGCTGGCGTTGTTCCTGGGCGTGGATCCCGGACCAGTGATCAGCCAGCAGCAGGTCGGGTCGCCGTCGCAGTCCGGGTCGACCTACGACCTGAGCAAATGCCGGACGGGTGCGGACGCCAACAAATATGACGAGTGCCGGGTGGTGGCCACCGGCAACTCCGTCGACGGCGTCTGGGAGCAACTGCTGCGCGGTTACCAGAGGCCGTCGATGAAATTGTTCAAGGGCCAGATCCAGACCGGCTGCGGTCCGGCCAGCAGCGAAGTCGGCCCGTTTTACTGCCCGGCCGACTACACCGCGTACTTCGACACCGATTTCTTCAAGGTGCTCGAGACGCAATTCGGTTCCAGCGGCGGCCCGCTGGCTCAGGAGTACGTGGTGGCTCACGAGTACGGGCACCATGTGCAGAACCTGACCGGTGACCTGAAGAAGGCCCACCAGGGCGTCCAGGGCGCGCAGGGCAACGGCGTGCGTTCAGAACTCCAGGCCGACTGCTACGCCGGGGTGTGGGCCCATTACGCCTCCACGACCAAGCAGCAGGGCACCGGCGTCCCGTTCCTGGAACCGCTCAGCGACAAGGACATCGCCGATGCACTCTCGGCGGCATCCTCGGTAGGCGACGACCGTATACAGGCCGAGACGACCGGCCGGGTGAACCCGGAGAGCTGGACCCACGGTTCCTCAGAACAACGCCAGAAGTGGTTCACCGTCGGCTACCAGACCGGCGACCCCAACCAATGCAACACCTTCAAGGCCGCGAACCTGGGCTGATCGACGCGGCTACCAGGGACGCAACGCGCACTGCACGCCGCTGCCGCCCTGCTCGGAGACCACGACCTTTCCATCGACAGCGATCTCGCAGCGGAATTCCGGATTCACCCGCAGTCCCCCGCTGGCACTGACGAATGCCCACTGCGACGGATCCTCCAGCGTGGTCTGCACAGTCCATGGTGAGCCGGGGCCGACCACGGTGCGGGCCATGGGCATGTACTCGGGCTTGTTGGCCGCCGCCTGGTCCGGCGGGTCGGCGCTGACGTAGTAGATGTTGGCGGTCAGGTCGCTGGTCGTGGTGACCGTGTAGGTGACCTGGTGCCCGCCGGCGGCTGGGGTCGAGGTGGATTCGGCGTCGGTCGGTGCCGCCGACGTCTCGGGTGTCGCGGTCTCCGTTGTCGCAGTCTCGGGGGCCGCTGTCTCGGGTGTTGCGGTCTCCGTTGTCGCAGTCTCGGAGGCCGTCGGCTCGGTGCTGGTCGGGTCGGCGCCGGCAGGGCCCGCGGCCCCGACTCCCGCGGCGACGATCGCTGCTGCACCCAGTGCTGAGAGAAGTCGCATACCGGGGCTATCGGCACACCGCGCCGCGGCGTTACCTGGGGGCCGTCTCAGCCGGCGTCGCGAAGGCCCGCGCGGGCCTGCGGATCCGGCAGCGTCGCGCTCTTCATCAGGCCGAACAGTTCGATGGAGGACTCCACGGCCCGATCGACGAAGTCGGTCACACCAGCAAGGTCACCCGGCCGCCGGGATGCCCGGGCACCCACGCCGACGAGAGCGGGGTCGGACGAATCGAAGACCAGAGCGTCCACACACGGCGTACCGGCATTCCACCGGGCGGCCAGGCCGGTGAGCTGATCCCGTTGCTCGGCCGGGTAGAACCGGTCCGGTGAGATGCTGACCCGCACCGCGTCATGACGCGCGCCGCGCACCTCGAGATGGACATTGAGCCGACCCCGGTAGGCGCCCACCAGGAAGTCGACGAAGTAGAAGAACTCGTCGTCGTGGTGACCGCGGAAATACCGCACTCCCCGGTTGCGCAGGTAGTCCTCGATCAACTCGTTCATATCCGGTCAACGCCCAGACGCCACCCGGGGGTTCCCCAGGCTGGCTAAGAAATCACTGAGGCCCCTTAAGCTGGATCGGCAGGTCAGCCCAATCTCGAAAGAATCTCGGCAACAACCGACCCGACGGGAACGTCGACCTGTTCGCCGTTGGTCAGGTCCTTGACACCGACGGTGCCGGCCTCGATGTCGCGGTCTCCGGCGACCAGGGCGACACGTGCACCCGAGCGGTCCGCGGCACGCATGGCGCCCTTGACCCCGCGGTCCCCGTAGGCCAGATCCACCCGCAAACCGGCCGCTCGCAGGGCCGCGGCCAGGCGGGCGAGTTCGATCTTGGCGTCGCCCCCCAGGGGAACGCCGAACACGTCGCAGCGCGTCACGTCCCCCGCCGTGACCCCCTCCGCCCGCAGTGCCAGCATGGTCCGGTCGACCCCGAGCCCGAACCCGATGCCGGAGAGGTCCTGGCCGCCCAACTCCGACATCAGCCCGTCGTAGCGGCCGCCGCCGCCGATGCCGGACTGTGCGCCCAGGCCGTCGTGGACGAACTCGAAAGTGGTCTTCGTGTAATAGTCCAGGCCCCGAACCAGTCGCCGGTTGACCACGTAAGGCACGCCCAGGGCGTCGAGGTGGGCCAGCACGGTGCGGAAATGCCGGTCGGTTTCCTCGGAGAGGTGGTCGAGCATGACCGGGGCGTCGGCGGTCATCTCCCGGATGTGCGGACGTTTGTCGTCCAGCACCCGCAGCGGGTTGAGCTCCGCGCGCTGCTTGGTCGCATCGTCGAGGTCAAGCCCGAACAGGTAGTCCTGCAACAGCTCCCGGTACTGCGGCCGGCAGGTGTCGTCGCCCAGGGAGGTGATCTCCAGCCGGAACCCACGCAGCCCGAGGGAGCGGAAACCCTCGTCGGCGACGGCGATCACCTCGGCGTCCAGGGCCGGGTCGTCGATTCCGATCGCCTCGATGCCGACCTGTTGAAGCTGGCGGTAACGGCCCGCCTGTGGACGCTCGTAGCGGAAGAACGGCCCGGCATAGCAGAGCTTCACCGGAAGGGCGCCGCGGTCGAGACCGTGTTCGATGACCGCCCGCATCACCCCGGCCGTGCCCTCCGGGCGCAGCGTGACCGACCGGTCGCCCCGGTCGGCGAAGGTGTACATCTCCTTGGACACCACGTCGGTGGACTCACCCACTCCGCGGGCGAACAGCGCGGTGTCCTCGAAGATCGGCAGTTCGACGTCGCCGTAGCCGGCCCGACGGGCCGCGCCCAGCAAGCCGTCGCGCACCGCGACGAATTCGGCTGAATCCGGCGGCAGGTAGTCGGGAACGCCCTTGGGCGCCTGAAAAGCGCTCACAGCGAGGTGATCCCTTGCAGGAAGGGGTTGGCGCGCCGCTCGGCGCCGATCGTTGTGGGCTCGCCGTGACCCGGCAGCACCCGAGTGTGGTCGTCGAGAACCAGCAGTTTGGTGACGATGGATCCCAGCAGATCCCGGCCGCTGCCACCGGGCAGGTCGGTACGGCCGACGGACTGCTTGAACAGGGTGTCACCGGTGAACACCAGACCGGCACCGCTTCCGGAGTCGACGTCCGACACCCGGAACGCCACCGAACCGCGGGTGTGCCCCGGGGTGTGGTCCACCGTGACGCCGATACCCCCGAACTCGAGCACTTCGCCGTCACGCTCCAGTCCGACGACCTGGCGCGGTTCGCGGAACAGTGAGCCGAACAGCACCTGCCCGATCCGCGGGCCGAAGCCCCTGATCGGATCGGTCAGCATGGATCGGTCGGCGGGGTGGATGAAAGCAGGGCAGCCGTAAGCGTCGGCCACCTTCTGCGCCGACCAGATGTGGTCGACGTGCCCGTGGGTCAGCAACACCGCCGCCGGCGTGAGGCGGTTGTCGTCGAGGATCCGGCGCAGCGGACCGAAGGCCCGCTGACCGGGGTCGACGACAATGGCGTCCGCGCCGGGATGGGGAGCCAGAACGTAACAGTTGCAGGCCAACATGCCGGCCGCGAACCCGGTGAGCAACACGCCGAACAGTGTCCCATGATCAGAACGGGGTCCCATGATCGGCGGACCATTCTTCGATTGGCGTGGGTCCTCCCCCACCCGCACATGTTCGGCTGGCACACTCGTCTGCGCGATTGAACGATCACCTGAACAACGGAGGACGCCGCGGTGCCCACGAACGCACAACGACGCGAAACGGCCAAACGCAAGCTCGAGCGGCAGCTGGAGCGCCGAGCCAAGCGGGCAAAGCGCCAGCGCATCCTCACCGTGGTCGGCGCCATGGTCGCCCTGGCCGCTGCTGCCGGGGTGATCGTCACCTTCGTGCTGAACAACAAGGACTCGTCGACGACCACCGCCTCGCCGTCGAGCACCTCCGAGCCCGCACCGGCCGCCACCCCAGCACGCGGCGGTGAGGGCCAGCTTCCGGTTTTCGCGGCACCGGCCGATCTCGGCGCCAACTGCAAGTACCCGGCCGCCGGGCAGGCGGCCAAGAAGGTCGATCCGCCCAAGTCCGGCAAGGTACCGACCGATCCGGCGACCATCAGCGTCAGCATGTCGACCAACGAGGGCAATATCGGCCTGATCCTCAACAACGCCGAGGCGCCGTGCACGGTCAACAGCTTCGCCAGCCTGGCTCAGAAGGGTTTCTTCGACGACACCGTCTGCCACCGGCTGACCACCGCGAACTCTCTCGGCGTGCTGCAATGCGGTGACCCGAGCGGTGACGGCAAGGGGGGCCCGGGATACCAGTTCTCCAACGAGTACCCGACCAACCAGTACGAGAAGGGCGATCCGGCGCTGCAGAAGGAAGTGCTCTACCCGCGCGGAACGCTGGCCATGGCCAACGCCGGCCCGGACACCAACGGCAGCCAGTTCTTTCTGGTCTACAAGGATTCCAAGCTCCCGCCGAACTACACGGTGTTCGGGACCATCGACGCCACCGGTCTGGCCACCCTGGACAAGATCGCCGAGGCGGGGGTCGCTGGAGGCGGCGAGGACGGCAAGCCGGCCACCGAGGTGAAGATCAAGTCGGTCCTGCTGGACTAGAGCGGCCTGCCGTGAGCGTTCCGCCGTTCGGCGCCCCACCGCCGGGGGGCATGCCATATCCCCCATATTCGCCGTACCCCTCGTATCCCCCGTACCCGCCGCATCCCCCGCAACGCACCAACGCCTACGCGGTCGCGTCGCTGATATGCGCGTTCGCCTTCGCCCCACTGGGGGTCGTGTTCGGGCACCTCTCGCTGTCCCAGATCAAGCGCTCCGGCGAGCAGGGCCGCGGGCTTGCCATCGCGGGTCTGGTGATCGGCTACCTGATCACCGTCGGTACCGTCCTGATCCTGCTGATGGGTGCGGTGCTGCTGTCCTGGGCGGCCAAGGTGGCGCGGGAGAACCCGCAGCTGGGCGCCTCGGGTCAACCAGGGCGGCCATCGACCACGCTGAACGGTTCACTGCCGCCGTTCGCGCCGCCGGCCGGACTCGGATCGGCCTGTGCCTATCCCGCCACACCGACGGCGGCGGCCAAACCGGTCACACCGCCGCGCGGCGGGAAAGTGGCCAGGGAGCCCGCCGCGCTGCAGGCGACCATGCGGACCAACGAGGGCACGCTCGGACTGAGGCTGGACAACGCCGAGGCTCCGTGCACGGTCAACAGTTTCGTGAGCCTGGCCAGGCAGGGGTACTTCGACGACACACCCTGTCACCGCCTGGCCACCGCGCCGAACCTCTCGGTGCTGCAGTGCGGGGACCCGACGGGCACCGGCGCTGGCGGGCCGGGCTACCGGTTCGCCAACGAATACCCCACCAACCAGTACCGGCCGCTCGACCCTGAGTTGAGGCAGCCGGTGGTGTATCCAAGGGGAACGCTGGCGATGGCGAACTCCGGCCCGGACAGCAACGGCAGCCAGTTCTTCATCGTCTACCGGGACTCCACGCTGCCGCCGACCTACACCGTGTTCGGACGCGTCGACGATCGTGGCCTGGCCGTGGTGGAGCGACTGGCCTCCGACGGTGTACGTGGCGGCGGTACCGACGGCCAACCCCGGCGGCCGATCACCATCACAGCTCTGACAGTGCGATAGGGCGCCGGCGGCGCACAAGCCCCGACCGGTGGGGTCCTCAGGCGATCCCGGCCGCGGTTTCGGCGGTGATCCCGGGGTGCAGGACCGCCACCGGACAGCTGGCGTGGGCCAGGACCTTCTGGGTCACCGAGCCCATGATGAGCCCCGAGAACCCCCCAGAACCGCGGCTGCCCACCACCAGCAGTTCGGCACCGGCCGCCTCGGCCAGCAGGACTTCGGCGGGCCGCCCGGTGCCGGTGACGTAGGACACCGGGACGTCGGGAAATGAGGTGGCGGTGACGATCACCGGGGAGTGGAAGGCGCTGCTGTCCGATCCTGGCGTGGCGTCCTCGGGGTTGAACTCGTGGGTCTCGGGCTCCCCTCGGGTCGCCTCCACCGACACCGCCACCACGCCGCAGCCGATCGCCTCGGCATGCCGGAAGGCGAACGCGGCGGCGCGGTTGGAGGCCGGCGACCCGTCGTAACCCAGGACCACCTGACCGGGGTTCCCGGTGAGGCCCTCGGTGTTCTCGAAGGGAAGGCCACCCTCCAAGCCGGAATGCACCACCACGACCGGGCACTGCGCATACGGGGCGACATGCATCGTGGTGGAGCCCAGCAGTAGCCCGCGGAACCCCTCGATCCCGCGTGATCCGAGCACCAGCACGTCGGCGTTCTCTCCTACCGCCAGCAGTGAGGGCACCGGGGCGTCGGGCATCTGCAACGCCCTGATCTGCACGCCGGGCGCGGCGGCACGGGCAAAGGCCGCGGCCGCGCCGAGCACTCCGGTGGGCTCTCCCACCAGAGTCGGTTCACCCAGCGCGTCCGGGCGGGCATAGAGGACGGTCAGCGGCAATCCGTAGGCGACGGCGGTGGCGGCCGCCCACCGAACCGCCGCAATGCCGTGCTCGGACCCGTCGGCGCCGACCACGACGCCGCTCTCGGCCGCGACGACTTCCTCGGTCATGGCGGTGCCCTCCGTCCGTGTTACGACTGATGTCGCGAACCGCGTCGCACAATGCAAACACCGCATACACGGCGGTGTCAGCGGTACGGTACTTCCGCAGCGATTCGACAGTGAACCCGGCGGGGGTGCGACATGGCAGAAACACACGAAATTCACCATGCCGCCGAACCCGACCTGCATGAAAAGGGGCTGTCGCGCAACTCGGTGGGCGTGCTGGGCAGCGTGGTGCTGGGGATCTCCTCGGTAGCCCCGGCCTACTGCCTGACCGCGACCATCGGCATTCTGGTCACCCAGACCGGTCACAAGATGGCGGTGGTCATCATCGCCGGGTTCCTGCCGATGTTCTTCGCCGCCTACGCCTATCGCGAACTGAACAGGGTGATGCCCGACTGCGGCACCTCGTTCACCTGGACCACGAAGGCGTTCGGGCCCTACATCGGGTGGCTCGGCGGGTGGGCGTCTATCCTGGCGACGGCCATCGTGCTGTCGAATCTGGCCGGCGTC
>JAGQTO010000223.1:0-671 GCA_020439025.1 Mycobacterium sp.
CCTGATCGGCGCCGCCAACACCGGCTGGTGGCCGCTGCTGTGGTTCGTCGCGAAGGTGTGGCTGTTCCTGTTCCTGTTCATGTGGCTGCGCGCGACGCTGCCGCGGCTGCGCTACGACCAGTTCATGGCGCTGGGCTGGAAGCTGCTGATCCCGGTGTCGCTGGCCTGGATCCTGGTAGTCGCCGTCCTGCGCACCACCCACACCGACGGCGTCATCCCCAACCTGCTGGCCGCCGCGGCGCTGCTCGGCGCACTACTCGGCCTCAACGCCCTGCGGCGCCGACGAATCGACCGCCGGACGCCGCCACCGGAACCGCCGCCGCCGGGGTCGTTCCCCGTCCCCCCGCTACCGAGGCCTAAGGAGGCTGCCCGTGGGTAAGTTCCTCGACGCCGTCGCCGGTTTCCGGGTGACGTTCTCGACGATGTTCAAGAAGCCCATCACCGAGCAGTACCCGGAGCAGCCCGGGCCGACGGCACCGCGCTACCACGGCCGCCACCAGCTCAACCGGTATCCCGACGGGCTGGAGAAGTGCATCGGCTGCGAGCTGTGCGCCTGGGCCTGCCCGGCCGACGCGATCTACGTCGAGGGCGCCGACAACACCGAGGAGCAACGCTTCTCCCCCGGCGAACGGTACGGCCGGGTGTATCAGATCAACTACCTGCGCTGCATC
>JAGQTO010000223.1:819-2671 GCA_020439025.1 Mycobacterium sp.
ATGCAGGCCCCGCCGCACCCGATGGCGCCCGGGATGGCCGATGACGACTACTACCTGGGCCGGGTTCGGCCGGCCGGCGACCCGGAGGTGACCCGGTGAACGCCGAGGCGGTCGCCTTCTGGGTGCTCGGCACGGTCGCGGTGATCGGCGCCCTCGGGGTCGTGGCCGCGCCCAAGGCGGTGTATTCGGCGCTCGCCCTGGCGACGACGATGATCTCCCTGGCGATCCTCTACGTGACGCTGGACGCGCCGTTTCTCGGCGTCGTGCAGGTCGTGGTCTATACCGGCGCGGTGATGATGCTGTTCCTATTCGTGCTGATGCTCATCGGAGTCGACTCCGCGCAGTCGCTGGTGGAGACCATTCGCGGCCAGCGGGTCGCCGCCGTCCTAGCCGGGCTCGGGTTCGGCCTGTTGCTGATCGCCGGTATCGGCAGCGCGACGACCGCGGGGTTCACCGGGCTTCAGGCCGCCAACAACGACGGCAACGTGCAGGGCCTGGCGGAGTTGATCTTCACCCGCAACCTCTGGGCCTTCGAACTGACCAGCGCCCTGCTCATCACCGCCGCGCTCGGCGCCATGGTGCTGGCCCACCGCGAGCGTTTCGAGCGCCGCAAGACCCAGCGCGAGATGGCCGTCGAACGGTTCCGCGACGGCAGCCGGGCCACCCCGCTGCCCAACCCGGGCGTCTACGCCCGACACAACGCTGTGGACACCCCGGCCCGGCTGCCCGACGGGTCCGACGAGCAGACGTCGGTCAACGCGACCTTGCGGGAGCCCCGATGAACCCGCACAACTACCTGTACCTGTCGGCGCTGCTGTTCACCATCGGCGCCGCCGGGGTGCTGCTGCGGCGCAACGCCATCGTCATGTTCATGTGCGTCGAGTTGATGCTCAACGCCGGCAACCTCGCCTTCGTCACCTTCGCCCGCATGCACGGTGAACTCGAGGGCCAGGCGGTGGCCTTCTTCACCATGGTCGTCGCGGCCTGCGAGGTGGTCGTCGGACTGGCCATCATCGTCGCCATCTTCCGCACCCGTCGCAACGCCGACGTGGACGAGTCCCACCTGCTGCGGAACTGAGGCGGACATGACGACACTGCTGTGGCTGACCATCGCGCTGCCCCTGGCCGGCGCGACGGTGCTGCTACTCGGCGGGCGCGCCACCAACGCCTGGGGACACCTGCTGGCCTGCGCGACGGTGATCGCATCCTTCGCCTGCGGGGCGGCGCTGTTCGCCCATCTGCTCGGCCTGCCCGCCGCGGACCGGGTGGTGCACGAAACCGTGTTCTCCTGGGTGCCGGTGGGTGTGCTGCGGGTGGACTTCGGCCTGCAGTTCGACGCTCTCTCAGCGTGTTTCGTGCTGCTGATCACCGGTGTCGGGGCGTTGATCCACGTCTACTCGATCGGCTACATGGCCCATGACCCGGACCGCCGGCGCTTCTTCGCCTACCTCAACCTGTTCGTCGCCGCGATGCTGCTGCTGGTGCTGGCCGACAACTACCTGGGCCTCTACGCCGGCTGGGAGGGCGTCGGCCTGGCCTCCTACCTGCTGATCGGCTTCTGGTCGGCCAAGCCCAGCGCCGCCACCGCCGCCAAGAAGGCCTTCGTGGTCAACCGGGTCGGGGACATGGGCCTGGCGATAGCCCTGATGGTCATGGTCGCCACGGTCGGCTCGGTCGGCTTCGCGCCGGTCTTCGACGCCGCGCCGCGGATGAGCGAGGGCACGCTGACCGCGATCGGCCTGCTACTGCTGCTCGGAGCGTGCGGCAAGAGCGCCCAGGTGCCACTGCAGTCCTGGCTCGGCGACGCCATGGAGGGTCCCACCCCGGTCTCGGCGCTGATCCACGCCGCCAC
>JAGQTO010000224.1:0-1922 GCA_020439025.1 Mycobacterium sp.
CTCAAGCTCGTCGAGGAACCGGTCTACGGTGGCCGCCTGCGCCTGCGGGTCGGCCACGTGCGCGCGAACCAATTCGGTGGCGCGCAAGATCGACGCGCTGCCGACTTCACCGCGGAGCTGCCGGATCATCTGGGCCCGCAGCAAGGAGACCTGCTGGCCACCCTGGGCCTTGATCCGCTCGGCCTCGACGTCGGCCTGGGCACGGAGTTGGTCGGTGATGCGCACGGAGTCTTCCCGAGCCTCCTCGACGACGTGCCGCGCGTCGGCCCGACCCTCCTCGACCTTCTTGGCGTGGTGCTGGTCAGCCTCGGCCAGCCGCTTGGCGGCCGCCGCGCTCTCCTCCAGCTGGACCCGCACCGCTTCCTTCTGGTCCGCCATCAGTCGGCGGATCGGCGGCACGACGAACTTCATGATGATCCACACGATCACCCCGAAGCCGATGAGCTGCCCGATAAAGGTTGACATCTGCCGCCTACCGTCCTGTCGTCGCCGACGTGCCGGACACGTCGACTCCCAGCACCCGGCTCGCCAGCGTCGCCGACAAGGTCTCGACCGAAGCCCGCAGGTCGTCGGCGATGGCGTCGCTGGAAAGCTTGAGTTCCTCGTTGGCCTGCTGCACGGTGCCGGCCACCTCGTCATTGGCCAGCGCGCGCTTCTCATCGACGACGGCCCGACCCTCGGCCCTGGCCTCGTCCCGGATGGCCGCCGCCTCAGACCGGCCCTCGCCGAGTTCCTTGCGGTAGTCGGCGTCCGCGGCGGCCTCCTGCTGGGCGGCCTTGCGGGTTTCCTCGGTGGTGCGGGCGATCATTGCCTCGCGCTCACCCAGGACCTTCTGGACGGGGGGTACGACGAACTTCCCGATCACGAAGAGCACGATCAGGAAGATCGCCAGCACGAAGAAGAACGTGCCGTTGGGGATGAGGAAGTTGCTGGTGCCGCCGCCTTCCTCAGACGCCAACACGGTGAGGCCGGCTTCCCCGATTGCAGAGCCCATCTGGACTTAGGAAGCGCCGGGGGTGGCGAACACGAACAACGCCATGAACGCAAGGTTGATGAAGTACGCCGCCTCCACCAGGCCGACCGTGATGAAGAACGGGGTGAACAGCCGGCCCTGGGCCTCAGGCTGCCGGGCGATGCCGGAAATAAGGGCGTTGCCGGCGATGCCGTCACCGATACCGGCGCCGATGGCGCCGCCGCCCAGGATGAGCCCGCCGCCGATCAGGGCGCCGGCAACGATTTGTGGATCTGCCATTCCTTATCCTCCTTGATTGCTGGTAGCTGTCTACCAGGATGGTTGTGGTTCGGGGGTCATAACGAGCTTCTAGTGGTGCTCCTCATCCAGTTCCATGGACTGGCTGAAGTACAGGATCGTCAGCAGCGCGAAGATGAACGCCTGAATCAGGCCGACGAACAGGTCGAAGGTCTTCCAGATCGCGTTGGGCGCCCACATGATGTAGGGCGGGAACAACGCGATGAGCGCCACCATGATGCCGCCGGCGAAGATATTGCCGAAAAGACGGAGGGACAGCGAGATCGGCTTGGCGAGTTCCTCGACGAGGTTGATCGGCGCCAGGAAGGCGACGTGACCCTTGAGGAGCTTGACCGGGTGGCCGAGCACTCCGCGCCGCCAGATGCCGGCTGCGTGGTAGCAGAGGAAGACGAACAGCGCGAGCGCCAGGACGAAGTTGATGTCCGAGGCCGGCGGCTTGAGCAACTCGCCGGTCCCGCCGTTGGCGGTGCCGTACTGCACCGGCAGCACCGAGATCCAGTTCGCGATCAGGATGAACACGAACAGGGTGACGGCCAGCGGCAGCACGAACGGGGCGATCTTCATGCCGATCGCCGACTCGATCTGACCGCGCATCTGGGTGGTGATGGCCTCCCAGAACAACTGGACGCCGCTGGGCACCCCGGTCGAGGTG
>JAGQTO010000224.1:2108-3817 GCA_020439025.1 Mycobacterium sp.
GAGGCGGGATTGGAATAAGAATCAACCGGAATGCCGTCATCCGCTTCACCGGTGCGGATCTTCTTCCACACCGGGAGCGCCGTGGACAGCACCAGCACGACCTGAAACAGCGCAAGGCCGAAGACGACGCCCAGTCCCAGCGGACGGAACACGAACGCGATCGTCAGCCCGACGGCCGTGATGATCAGCAGTCTTGTGGCCGAGTTGAGAGCCATTTTCTTCTTGAGCGGATGGGCGTCGGCGGTGATCGAGGCGACCGACCGCTGGACCAGCAGGGCGTTGATCAGGCCCAGGCCCAGCCCGACGCCGAAGAAGACCCCGAACATGACGTATCCGGCCCACGCCGACAGGCCGACGGCCAGCGCGGTCAGCGCGACACAGACGACCAGCAAGCGCGCGGGCCGGAACGCCACGGACGGAAACACCAACGGCGCATCCGGCGCTGGCGTCGTCACACGTCCACCCACAATCGTGTCAAAAAAGTCGGCCCGAGCGGGCCGTGCACGGGCAACCTATCACACGGTCAGCGAGGGAAATCGGGCTACTACTTGCGGTCGTAAAGGCTGTCGTAAAGGGCGGTCAACTCGTCGTCGTCAGCACGGTTCTCACCGCGGACCAAGGGGATCACGGTGACCACGACGGCGACGGCCACAGCACCCAGCAGCACCGCTCCGGTGTAGCGCGGATCGAAGAAGATGGTGCTCGCCGCCCCCAGCGCTACCAATCCGACCCACAGGTAGATCAACAGCACCGCCCGACGGTGCGAGTGCCCGATCTGCAGTAGCCGGTGATGCAGGTGCATCTTGTCCGGACTGAAGGGACTGCGGCCGGCCCGGGTGCGTCGGATGATGGCCAGCAGCATGTCCAGGGCGGGTACGAACACCACCGCGACCACCAGAAGGAACGGCGAGAGCAGGGCGAACACGTCGCGGGCGCCGTAGGCACTCTGCGAGATGGGCCCGGCTGCCGTCGTCGAGGCCGCCGCGAGCATCAGCCCGATCAGCATCGACCCGGAGTCGCCCATGAAGATCTTGGCCGGATGGAAGTTGTGCGGCAGGAAGCCCAGGCAGGCCCCGGCGAGCACCACCGAGATCACCGCCGGGGGGTAGAACAGCACGTCACCGCCGTGGTCTCGCAGCAGGCCCACCGAGAAGATGCAGATCGCCATGGCGGTGATCAGCCCGAGCCCGGCGGCCAGGCCGTCCAGGCCGTCGACGAAGTTCATCGCGTTGACCACCGCTACCGTCAGGGCCAGCGTCAGCAGGATCGAGGACGCCTGGTCGAGCACTATGGTGCCCACCCCGCCGAAGGGGATGTAGAGCACACTCCAGGCCACTCCCATGGTCACCAGCACGCTGGCCGCGGTGATCTGACCGGCGAACTTGGTCAGCGCGTCCAGCCCCCAGCGGTCGTCGATCAGCCCGATGCCCATGACGAGCCCGCCGGCGATGACCACCGCCGGCATCCCCGAGGAGTAGACGAAGCCGCGGTTGAGCGCCGGCAACTGGGAGGCCAGGAATACCGCGGTGATGACCCCGAGGTACATGGCCAGGCCGCCCATTCTCGGGGTGGGTACGGAGTGGACGTCGCGCTTGCGCGGGTAGGCGATTGCTCCGAGCCGGGTCGCCAGCACCCGAACACCGCCGGTGGCGAAGTAGGTGACGATCGCGGCGGTGAGGCCGACGAGCAACAACTCCCGCAACGGCACA
>JAGQTO010000225.1 GCA_020439025.1 Mycobacterium sp.
CCGCGACGCCCCGGCTTCCGGTGGTGGCGATCTCGTCGAGGACGTCGGAGGCGTCCAGTGCGGGCGCGAGGTCGTTGACCACCACCGCCGCCCCGGCGCGGGCCAGGCCGACCGCCTCGGCCCGACCCAATCCCGCCGCCGCGCCGGTCACCACCGCGACCCGGCCGGACAGATCGAGGCTCAGCTCGGAGGCATCCACCGGATGAATACCTCTAGTCCCGGCGGGTCAGCGCCGCCCGCGGACATTCGGCGATGGCCTGTTCGGCCAGCGCCTCCTCGTCAGCCGGAATCGGGTCCTTGGTGACCATCACATAGTCGTCGTCGTCAAGAACAAACAAATCAGGGGCGATTCCCACGCAGATGGCGTTGCCTTCACAACGATCACGGTCCACTTCGACTCGCATGACTCCTCCTCGACTCCCTACCGCCTCACGATACGGCCACCCGCGCGCAGCCGTCATGCGCACGACAACACACCTGCTGGATTCCAAGACTAGAACGTGTTACAACCAAAAAGGCGGCGGGCCACCCCGACGATCATCACCCCGGAGGTCCCCAGGCGGATGCGGATCAGCTACACCCCTCAGCAGGAGGAGTTACGCCGCGAACTGCGCGCTTACTTCGCCCGCCTCATCACCCCCGAGCGGCGCGCGGCGCTGATGGCGACCTCCGGCGAATACGGCACCGGGAATGTCTACCGCGAGACGGTGGCGCAGATGGGCCGCGACGGCTGGCTGGCCCTGGGCTGGCCCACCGAGTACGGCGGACAGGCGCGCTCGGCGATGGACCAGCTGATCTTCACCGACGAGGCGGCCGTGGCCGGTGCCCCGGTTCCGTTTCTGACCATCAACAGCGTGGCGCCGACGATCATGGCCTTCGGCACCGAGGAGCAGAAGAATTTCTACCTGCCCAGGATCGCCTCGGGCGACCTGCACTTCTCGATCGGCTACTCCGAGCCCGGCGCCGGCACCGACCTTGCCGCGCTGCGGACCGCCGCCGTTCGCGACGGCGACGACTATGTGGTCAACGGCCAGAAAATGTGGACCAGCCTGATCCAGTACGCCGACTACGTCTGGTTGGCGGTGCGCACCGGACCGAACAAGCATCGCGGTATCTCGGTGTTGATCGTGCCGACGACGGCCGAGGGGTTCTCCTGGACCCCGGTTCACACCATGGCCGGTCCGGGCACCAGCGCCACCTACTATTCCGACGTCCGGGTTCCGGTCGCAAACCGCGTCGGCGAAGAGAACGCCGGCTGGAGACTGGTGACCAATCAGCTCAATCACGAGCGCGTGGCGCTGGTGTCGGCGCAGCCGATCTTCACTGCGCTACAAGAGGTCCGGGAGTGGGCGCAGAACACCAAGGACGAGCGGGGGTTGCGCCTGATCGACTCCGAGTGGGTCCAGCTCAACCTTGCTCGGGTGTACGCGAAGGCCGAGTACCTGAAGCTGATCAACTGGGAGTTGGCATCCTCCGAGTCGGCTGCGCCCTCGCCGGCCGACGCCTCGGCGGCCAAGGTGTTCGGGACCGAACTGGCCACCGAGGCATACCGACTGCTGATGGAGATCCTGGGGCCGTCGGCCACGCTGCGCCAGGACTCGCCCGGTGCGCTGCTGCGGGGCCGGGTGGAGCGGATGCACCGTGCGGCGTTGATTCTGACCTTCGGCGGCGGGACCAACGAGGTCCAACGCGACATCATCGGCACCGTCGCCCTCAGGCTTCCCCGCGCCGAACGCTGAAAGGCACCGAAGCATGGACTTCACCAGAACCGAAGCGGCACAGGATCTCTCACGGCTGGTCGGTGACATCGTCGACTCCGTGTGCACACCGCAGCATCACCGTGAGCTCGACGCCCTCGACCAGCGCTTCGACGAAAGCCTCTGGCGCACGCTGATCGACGCCGGCGTCCTCGGCGCCGCCGCGCCAGAGGCCCTCGGTGGTGCGGGCTTCGGGGTGCTTGAACAGACCGCCGTCCTGACCGCGTTGGGACGCCAACTGGCCGCGGTCCCCTATCTCGACTCCACGGTCCTCGGCGCCGGGGCGATGGACCGCTGCGCTGCTCAGGGACTGCGACAGGACTGGGGCGTACCGGCGATCGCCGGGGAGAAGGTGCTGGCGGTCGCCCTCGACGGCGAAACCGGGCAGAGCCCGGTGCGAGCGGCATCCTCCGATGGCGGCTACCTGCTGACCGGAAGCCGGACGCAGGTCCCGTTCGGGCCGATCGCCGACGCCTTCCTGGTTCCGGCCGACACCGACACCGGCACAAAGATTTTCCTGGTGGTCGCCGACGACCCCGGGGTGGCGGTGACCCCTTTGGAAACCACCGGGCTCAACAGCTCCGGTGAACTGAGACTGTCCGGTGCCCCCGTCGGCGCGGACCGGTTCGTCGGCGACGATCACCTGTTGAGTTGGCTGACCACCCGGCGGGCGCTCGGGCTGGCCGCCTTCCAGCTCGGCGTCCTCGAGCGGGCCCTGGAGCTCACAGCCGAATACGCCCGCACCCGCGAACAGTTCGACCGCCCGATCGGCAGCTTCCAGGCCGTCGCGCAGCGGCTGGCCGACGGCTACATCGATCTCAAGGGCCTTCGGCTCAGCTGCACGCAGGCGGCCTGGCGGCTGTCGGAAGATCTGCCCGCCGCCGTCGAGGTCGCCACCGCGGCGTTCTGGGCGGCCGAGGCAGGGCACCGGGTCGCCCACACCGCCGTGCACGTCCACGGCGGAGTAGGCATCGACGTGGACCATCCGGTGCATCGCTATTTCATCACCGCCAAGCAGATCGAGTTCGCCCTCGGCGGCGCCACCGCCGCGCTGCGGCTCATCGGGCGCGAGTTGGCCGAGACGCCGGCCTAAAGCAGTGGCCGATATCCCCACCGTTACCGAGCTGCTGCTGCCGCTCGCCGAGGTCGACGACCGCGGCGTCCGGGCCGACGACGGTTCGCGGTCATCCTGGCGTCACCACCTTCAGCAGGCCGCCGACCTCGCCGCTCTGCTGCGCCTCCGGTTGGATCCCGACCGGCCTCCCCATATCGGCATCCTGCTCGGCAACTCCCCGCTGTTCTCCGCACTGCTCGTCGCCGCCGGTCTGACCGGACTGGTGGCGGTCGGGCTGAATCCGACGCGTCGCGGGGCGGCGCTGCGCCGCGACGTCACTCATACAGACTGCCAATTGATCCTCACCGACCAACACCCGGAGTCCTACGGTCCGGACTTAGCCCCGACCGGCACCCCGGTGCTGCACACCTCGTCGCCGGACTTCCGCGACGAACTGGCCGCGTTCCGCGACACGCCCCTCTCCGTAGCCGCCGCGGAACCCGAGGATCTGTTCATGTTGATCTTCACCTCGGGAACCAGTGGAGAGCCCAAGGCGGTGAGGTGCACGCATGAAAAGGTCGCCATACCGGGTGTCATGCTGGCTCAGCGCCTCGGCCTGGGCCCCTCGGATACCTGCTATCTCTCAATGCCGCTGTTCCACTCCAATGCGGTGATGGCCGGGTGGTCCCCCGCCGTGGCCGCGGGAGCCTCGATCGCCTTGCGCCGCCGGTTCTCCGCCTCGCAGTTCATCCCCGATGTCCGCCGCTTCGGCGCCACCTACGCCAACTACGTGGGCAAGCCGATGTCCTACATCCTGGCCACACCCGAGAGGG
>JAGQTO010000027.1:0-229 GCA_020439025.1 Mycobacterium sp.
GTTAGGTTAACTTAACCAACCCCGACCTGTCTGCCCCGGATCGGCAACTGATGACTTAGGTCCCTACGGATAGAGGTCTATCGGGTGGGTCCACCCGACCCCCGGCGCCGGTCCGGCGGCTGGAACACTGGTGGCCATGAGTGAGGTTCCCGCCTCGGCGAAGCTGTTTGCCGAGGCCTGCGCGGTGATCCCCGGTGGCGTGAACTCCCCGGTGCGTGCGTTCAACTCC
>JAGQTO010000027.1:310-2171 GCA_020439025.1 Mycobacterium sp.
CGACGGCAACTCCTACGTCGACCTGGTCTGCTCCTGGGGGCCGATGATCCTCGGCCACGCCCACCCGGCGGTCGTCGAGGCGGTGCAGCGCGCGGCGGCCGATGGGCTCTCGTTCGGGGCTCCGACCCCCGGTGAGACCGATCTGGCCGCCGAGATCGTCGACCGGGTGTCCCCGGTGCAGCGGGTGCGGCTGGTCAACTCCGGCACCGAGGCCACCATGAGCGCGGTGCGGCTGGCCCGCGGGTTCACCGGCCGGTCGAAGATCGTCAAGTTCTCCGGCTGCTACCACGGCCACGTCGACGCGCTGCTGGCCGACGCCGGGTCCGGGGTCGCCACCCTGGGTCTGCCGTCCTCGCCGGGAGTGACCGGCGCCACCGCGGCGGACACGATCGTGCTGCCCTACAACGACATCGACGCCGTCGAGCAGACCTTCGCGCGGTTCGGCGACGAGATCGCCGCGGTGATCTCCGAAGCCGCCGCCGGCAACATGGGCGCGGTCGCGCCGCTGCCCGGTTACAACGCCGCGCTGCGGCGGATCACCGCTGACCACGGCGCGCTGCTCATCCTCGACGAGGTCATGACCGGCTTCCGGATCAGCCGGTCCGGCTGGTACGGGATCGATCCGGTCGAGGCCGACCTGTTCACCTTCGGCAAGGTGATGAGCGGCGGGCTGCCGGCTGCGGCCTTCGGCGGTCGCACCGAGGTGATGGAGCGTCTGGCCCCGCTGGGGCCGGTGTATCAGGCCGGGACGCTGTCGGGAAACCCGGTCGCGGTCGCCGCCGGGCTGGCGACCCTGCGCCACGCCGACGACGCCGTCTATGCGGCCCTGGACGCCAACGCCGACCGGCTGGCCGGTCTGCTCGGCGAGGCCCTGTCGGCGGCCGGGGTGGCCCACCGGGTCGCCCGGGCGGGCAACTTCCTGTCGGTGTTCTTCACCGAGGAACCGGTCAGCGACTTCGCCGCCGCGCGGGCGTCGGAGACCTTCCGGTTCGCCCCCTTCTTCCACGCCCTGCTCGACGCCGGCGTGTACGCCCCGCCGAGCGCATTCGAAACCTGGTTCGTCTCATCGGCCCTCGATGACGACGCCTTCGAGACCATCGCTGCCGCCCTGCCGGGGGCGGCCCGGGCCGCGGCGGAAGCGAGATCCTCATGAACGGCCGGACGAGGACCATCGTGCATGTCATGCGCCACGGCGAGGTGCACAACCCGACGGGCATCCTGTACGGCCGGCTGCCCGACTACCACCTGTCCGAACGCGGTCAGGCCCAGGCGCAGGCGGTGGCCGACTGGCTGGCGCCCCGCGACATCGTCTACGTCGTCGCCTCCCCGCTGGACCGCGCCCAGGAGACCGCCGCACCGATCGCCGCCGCCCACGGCCTGCCCGTCGACGTCGACGAGGCGTTGATCGAGTCGCACAACGTTTTCGAGGGCCAGCGCGTCTCGCCCGGCGACGGCGCCCTGCGCGACCCGCGCAACTGGTGGCATCTGCGCAACCCCCGCTCGCCGTCGTGGGGCGAGCACTACACCGAGATCGCGGTGCGGATGCGGGGCGCCCTCGAACGCGCCCGGATCAAGGGCGAGGGCCACGAGGCCCTCTGCGTGAGCCACCAGCTCCCGGTCGAGACGCTGCGCCGGGCGATGAACTCCGAACCGCTGCACCACTTCCCGACCCGCAGGATGTGCAACCTGGCCTCGGTCACGTCGTTCTACTTCGACGGCGAGGACTATGTCGGCTGGGGATATTCGGAGCTCGCCGGACGGTGAAGGCCCTGCTGGTTCTGCTGACGGCGGCGGCCGTGCTGGTCGGCTGCGCGACCGGTGACGACGCCGTCGCCCAGGGCGGCACCTTCGAATTCGTCGC
>JAGQTO010000226.1:0-4175 GCA_020439025.1 Mycobacterium sp.
CGACTGGCTGGGCGGGCCCGGCCGTACCGATCTTCCCGCCGCCGCGCCACTGGCGTGGGCCGCCGCCGCGGCGAGCCGCCGCGACCTGTCGGCCGCGACGCCGATGGTGGCCCCCGCCGCCGCGACCACTACCGGCGAGCCGGCCGCCCTGTCGGACCAGATCGCCTCGTTCGGCGTCCTGGCCGGCCTTCCGGAGCAGATCCGGACCGAGATCGGACTCGCCGCGGCCGGATGGATCGAGAGCGCGTTCGGTGCTGCTGCGGTCACCCAGATCTCCACCCTGGTTTCGGGGCTGGGCAGTACCCCGAGCATCTCGGAGGTGGTCAGCGGTATCGGTGACGCGGTATCGGACTGGTGGGGCGCCTCCGGGCTGGACGATCAGATGAGCGCACTGGTCGATTCGCTGGCCAGCGGTGCCCTCTCCACACCGGAGGCGTTGGTCGCCCTGGCCGACACCGCGTTCAAGATCGCCACCGCCGCCGACCCGGGCGCGACGTTGCGCGAAGCACTGGGCTCGCTGCTGGACGTGCCCGCTATCAGCGGTGCCATCGACGAGGCCGTCTCCGGTGCCCTCGATCTGCTGTCGGCCGAGTTCGGGCCGGTGGTCTCCGGGGCGGTCGAGGCCCTGCTGGCCGATCCGAATCTGGTCGAGTTGGCCGATTCGGTCATTGGGTTCTTCAGCGAGCCCGGAGTGGCGGCCGCCCTGGCCGGTGCGGCCGGGGAGTTCGCCACTGCGGTCCTGACCGGAGCTGACATCGGCGAGGCCGTGACCGCCGCGTGGGGCTCGCTGCAGGCCGACCCGGCCATCCAGGCCGTGGCGGACTTGGCCGTCACCGATCTGGTCGGCGGGTTGCTTGATGACGCCACCGCCTTGCAGTTGCTGGGCGACACGGTTACCCAACTGGTCACTGGACTGGTCGACGACGCGGCGCTGGGCGAGTTGGCGGGTTCGGTCCTGACCGGCTTCATTGGTTCCCCGGGTGTGCCGGCCGCGCTGGCCGGGGTCGCGGGAGAATTCGCGACGGCACTGCTGTCTGGGGCCGACCTGGGTGACGCGGCCCTCGGTGCCTGGAGCCTGTTGCAGGCCAGCCCGGAGATCCAGACTGCGGTGGAGACGGCGCTGTCCGGCGTGGCCGGCGGCCTGCTCAACGACGCCGAGACCATGCAGTACCTCACCGGGGCGGTTTCCGGCCTGTTCACCGGAATTATCGGCGACGCCGCTGTGAGCGCGAGAGTCGCTGATCAGCTGGTCCCACTGATGGTCTCGGTCATCCTCGACGGACCTGCCGCCGTGGACGACTTCGCCGACCCGATAACCGAGTTGATAGCCGAGCTGATCGTTGCGGCCGATCCCGCCTCGGCGGACCTGGCCCCCACCGTCGCCGCGGCCGGCTTCGCGCTGCTGCGCGCCGGGCTCATCGGCGATCTGGGAATCGTGCCTGACACCATCGCCGACCTGGCCACCGATGCCTCGGTGCTGGCGAACCTCTCGGCGCGGGTCGCCGACCTCGGCGCCCGCATCGGGCTTCCCGAAGGGGTGCCCTTGCTCCTCGGTGACGCGGCGGCCTACCTCGTCGAGCATTCCCTCGGCGACCCGGTTGTGGCGCAAGCCCTGACCCCGGTGTTCGAGGCCATCGCGTTCCCGACCGGCTCGACGGCGGTGATCGAGTACCTCAACGACCTGGTGCAGAACGGCTTTGACCTCCAGTCGGCCTTCGGTGACTTCTTCGGCCCCGACGTCCCGGCGGCGCTGGCCGCGTTCCTCGCCGACGCCGCCGTCCAGCAGGTGTTCGGCGACGCCCTCACCGGTGCGGTCGGCATCCTCGCCGATGCCACGCTTGAGGCCATCGCTGCCGACGGCGGAATCGTCGGCACCGCGCTGACCGGACTGCTGTCGGCGATCCAGGGCGACCTGGCGTCCGCTGCCGGATCGGCTCTGGCGGAGTTCCTCAGCCAACCCGGTATCGACGACGCGTTGGCCTCCGGCGCCGTCGAGGCGATCCTGGCCGCCATCAGCGGCGGCCCGGCTCCCGATATCGGCTCGGTGCTCGACGCCGCCGGCGCGGCGCTCATCGGTGCGCTCGGCTCGCTGCTGACCGACGGCGGTGTTGCCGAGGCGCTGTCGGTCGCGGTCGCCGACCTCGTCGGCGGGTTCGCCGCGGACGCCGACGTCCAGGCGCTGATCGGCGAGCAAATCACCACGCTGCTGACCTCGGTGGTCGGCGACGCCTCCGTCGCCGCGGACATCGGTGCGGGTGTCAGCGACGCGCTGCTGGGCCTGCTGGTCGACTCCGCCGTCGGGGAGGGCCTGGGTGCTCTCGCCGCGTCGCTGATCTCCGGACTGCTGGGTCAGGACGGTATTGAGGCGACCCTGATCCAGGTCGGTGGTGAGCTTCTGACCGCGGTGATGTCCGGCACCGACCCGGCCGACGCCGTCTCGGCCGCGTGGGAGGCGTTGCAGGCCGACCCGGCGGTGAGCGCGACGCTCGCCGAGGCCTTAACCGCCGCGCTCGACACACTGGGCACCACGGTGTTCGGCAACGCGGCCGTCCAGGAGGCGCTGGGCGCCACGGTCTCGGCACTACTCACCGGGCTGGCCGACAACACGGCCATCCAGGCCGTGATCGGCGATCTGCTGGGAAGCGGCTTCGGTCCCACGGTCATCGGCCTGCTGGCCGACCCTTCATTCGGCGCAGCTACGGCCGGGCTGCTGGGATCTGCGGTCACCGACCTGCTCGACTACCCGGGAGTCAGCGCCGCGATGACCGATGCCCTCGAGCAGGCCGTTGCCGCGATCCTGGCCGGCGTTGATCCGGCGGGCGCGCTGTCGGATTCGGTGCGGGCACTGGCCGCGAGCCCGGTCCTGCAGGCAGCGCTGGACGCCATCCTGCCGGGCTACCTCGACTCGATCCTGGGCAGCGACGGCATCCGCGAGGGCGTTGGTGCAATTGCCGAGCAGGTGGTCACCGATCTGCTGCTTAACAACGGATTCGGCAGCTTCGGACTGGCCTCCGCAGCCGGGCAGGTGGCTGAGGCCGCCACGGTCTCGCTGCTGGCCAACCAGGCCTTCGGCGGTCTGCTCACTGATCTGGCGGGCGACGTCATTGCGGGGACGCCGGTGAGCGAGGTGACCACCGTGGTTGTTCAGTCCGTGCTGCGCGATCCGGCGCTGCAGGGTGCCCTCGGAACCGCCATCGGGCAGGGCATCGGGTCGCTGGTCGGCGACAACGTCATCGGCGCCATCGTCGGCCAGGTGGCCGGCGCGGTGGCGACTCTGGTGATCGGCGTGGCCGCCGGACTGACGATGCTGTTCAACCCCGCCCTGGCGGGGGCGGCGGCCGCGACCCGGCCCGGGGGCTACTTCGAATTGATTCCGGACGTGAACGCGCAGGTGTCGAGCATCACGGTGACGGTCACGGTCTGACGCGGGCCCCCAGCCTGGCAGGTGTCGGCGGCACTCGGCGTGAAGGTGCCCCGAAGGTCGGGCTCCTATGATGGCGGTTGCGGCACATCCGGTGTCTGCCAACCGTGAACGGAGTGCCGATGAAGCTTGCCAACCAGACTGCGTTGATCACCGGAGCCAGTGGCGGCATCGGCGAGGAGTTCGCCCGCCAGTTCGCCCAGCGCGGGGTCAACCTCATCCTGGTGGCGCGGCGCGCGGACAAACTCGACCAGCTGCGCAACGAACTGCTGGAACGCAGCTCTGCGCTGACCATCGACGTCGTCACCGCCGACCTGTCGGTACCGGGCTCGGCGGCCGAACTGGCGGCGAAAGTCGAGGCTCTCGGGCGCACCGTCGACATCCTGGTCAACAACGCCGGGGTCGGTCAGCACGGTGACTTCGTCGGGCAGGACCGCGCGGCCAACGCCGCGCAGGTCCAGCTGAACTGCGTAACCCTGGTCGAACTCACCGCGCTGTATCTGCCGGGGATGACCCGTGCCGGGAATGGACTGGTCATCAACGTCGCCTCGACCGCGGGCTTCCAGCCGACCCCCGGGATGGCGGTCTACGGCGCCACCAAGGCCTTCGTGCTGTCGTTCACCGAAGCGCTGTGGCAGGAGACGAAGTCCACCGGCGTGCGGATCTTCGCGCTGTGCCCGGGTGCGACGGAGACGGAGTTCTTCGCCCGCACCGGCGAGGAGTTCCTGACCCGTGGCCGGCAGACCTCCGCGCA